>CAINGT010000070.1 GCA_903848655.1 uncultured Sphingomonadales bacterium | reverse complement strand
GAAGTTGCGCCCCCTCCGTCAGCCCTGCGGGCTGCCACCTCCCCCAAAGGGGGAGGACCGAGGATGATTGGGCACGTCGCAAGTTCAGTCGGTGTGATCCCGCCCTGAAGACAAGGGGAGAAGGACATAGTCGCTGTGCAATTGAGGTCAGGTGCGATCACCGCAGCCGCAGGGGACAGATCGGGCAAATCACCCTCCACACCGGCGCGAAAGCACTGCGCCGCTATGCCGGCCTATACACCGCGCGCCCTGTTCGTACAGGCACCAATTCAGCCGCGCACCGGCCCCTTGCGCCGTCTCACGCCGCGCCTATTATGGCAGCCATGTTTCGCACCCCGATCATCGCGATGACCGCGCTCGCTCTGGCGAGTCCCGCGCTCGCCCGCTTGTCCCCGCCTGAACGCACGATCATTGCCGCCGCCGATGCGGGCGGACCGCGTGATCTGGCCTTGCTCCAAACGTTGGTTGCGCAAAACAGCGGGACGCGCAATCTCGACGGGGTGCGGCGGGTGCGCGATCTGGTTCTGCCCGAACTGGCCGCGCTCGGCTTTGCCACGCGCTGGGTGCCGATGGATGCGGTGGGCCGCGCCGGGCACCTGATCGCCACCCATGCCGGGCGACCCGGCACCACGCGGCTGCTGCTGATCGGCCATCTCGACACGGTGTTTGAACCCGCCTCGCCGTTTCAGACCGCGACGCGCGAAGGCACCGTGCTGCACGGCCCCGGCGCGGCCGATGACAAAGGCGGGGTGGTGGTGATGCTCGCCGCCTTGCGCGCGATGCAGACCGCCGGGGCGCTGGCCCATGCCAATATCGAAGTCGTGCTGACCGGGGACGAAGAAAACCCCGGCGAACCGTTTAGCGTGGCGCGCGGCGATCTGATCGCTGCGGGCAAGCGCGCCGATGTTGCGCTCGATTTCGAAGGGCTGGTGATCGAAAACGGGCAGGATTACGGCTCAATCGCACGGCGTTCGGCGGGCGATTATACCATCACCGCCAGCGGGCAGACCGCGCATTCGAGCGGGATCTTTTCCGCCCCGGTCGGCGATGGCGCGGTCTATGAACTGGCGCGGATCATCGCCGCGTTTCACGACCAGTTGCCCGAACCCAATCTGACCTTCAATATCGGACTGATCGCGGGCGGTGCGACCGTGACTCGCAGCCCCGATGACGCCGCACTGGCGGCGACCGGCAAGCCCAATATCATTCCCCCCACCGCAGTCGCCATCGGTGACATGCGCGCCTTGAGCCAGGAACAAATCGACCGCGTCAAAGCCAAAATGGTCGCCATCGTGGCCAGCCATTTGCCGCGCACCGACGCGCAAATCCGGTTTCGCGAAGCCTATCCGCCGATGGCCCCCACCCCCGGCAACCGCGCGCTGCTCGACCGGTTGAATGCAATCAACGCCGATATCGGCCTGCCGCCGATGCCCGCGCTCGACCCGTTGAAACGTGGCGCGGGTGATATCAGCTTTGTCGCGCAGGACGTGCCGGGCCTTGCCGGGCTGGGGCCCGCCAGCACCGGCGATCATACCCCCGAAGAACGTGTCGATCTGGCCAGCTTTCCGCGCCAGATCAAACGCGCCGCGTTGCTGATGACACGGCTGAGCAAAGAGGCGACCCCGCGATGATCGAACTGCGCCCGTTTGACCAGATCGGCCATGCCCGCCACGGCTGGCTTGATGCCGCGCACCATTTTTCGTTCGGCGACTATCGCGATCCGCAGCGCATGGGTTGGGGCAATCTGCGCGTGTGGAACGATGATACCATCGCCGCCGGGACCGGGTTTGCCCCGCACCCGCATCGCGACATGGAAATCATGACTTATGTCCGCAGCGGCGCGATCACCCACCGCGATTCGCTGGGGAATGAAGGCGTGACTGCGGCGGGCGATGTCCAAGTCATGAGCGCGGGCACCGGCATAACCCATTCCGAATACAACCGCGAAGATGTCACCACCACGCTGTTCCAGATCTGGATCGAACCGACCCGGCGCGGCGATCCCCCCGCGTGGGGCGCACGCGCGTTTCCCAAAGGCGATCGCGCCGGGCAACTCGTGGTGCTGGCGAGCGGCTATCCCGATGATGCCGATGCTTTGCCAATCCGCACCACTGCGCGGCTGCTGGCGGGAACGCTGCATTCCGGCCAGAGCGTCACATACCCGCTCGCTGCCGGGCGCAAGGCCTATATCGTGCCCGCCACAGGGCGGATCACGGTTAACGGCGTTGCCGCCAGTGCCCGCGACGGCCTTGCCATCGCCGATGAGCAAGACGTGACAATTACCGCGCTCGATGACGCCGAAGTGGTGCTCGTCGATACGCTTTGATTACAACAGCGCAGCGATGTCTTTGGCAATGCTCGCAGGTTTGTCGGTCGGGCCATAACGGCGCACCACTTTGCCATCGCGCCCGATCAGGAATTTGGTGAAATTCCACTTGATCCCGGTCGTGCCGACAATGCCGGGGGCGGCGCTTTTCAGCCATTGATAGAGCGGGGTGGCATCACTGCCATTGACATCGATCTTGGCAAACAAGGGAAAGCTGAGGCCAAAGTTGATCTTGCAAAAGCTGGCGATTTCGTCGGCAGTGCCAGGCTCCTGCCCGCCGAACTGGTTGCAGGGGAATGCCAGCACTTCAAACCCTTGCGCGCCATAGTCGCGCCACAGCGCCTCAAGCCCTTCATATTGCGGGGTAAAGCCGCACTTCGATGCGGTGTTGACCACCAGCAGCACTTTGCCGAGCTTGTCCGCCAGCGCAATCTCGTCGCCATTGGGCAGGCGCGCGGTGAAATCGGCAATCGTATGCGGATCAGTCATGGCGGCGGTCCTTTCGATCAAGGTGTAATTTTACCCTAGAGCATGATGCGATAAGAAAGAATCGCATCATGCTCTAGGAGTCTTTGTTTTCGCGTGATTTATTGCGAGCCGTAGGCCACCGAAGGTAAAAACCGGTTCCCACTTTTTCGCATCACGCTCTAAGCACCCCTTCGTGCAGGCGTACCACGCGATCCATGCGCAGCGCGAGCCGCTCGTTATGCGTGGCGATCAGCGCGGCACTGCCGAGCGAGCGCACGAGGGTGACCAATTCGTCAAACACCCGGTCGGCGGTCGCTTCATCCAGATTGCCGGTCGGTTCATCCGCCAGCACGAGCGCGGGGCGGTTGGCGAGCGCGCGTGCCACTGCCACGCGTTGCTGCTCGCCGCCGGAGAGCTGGCTGGGGCGATGGTCAAGCCGGTGGCCCAGCCCCAGCGAATCGAGCAGGGCGCGTGCGCGCGCGGTCGCGTCTGCTTTGCCCCGACCGGCCACCAGCCCGGCCAGCATGACATTTTCGGTCGCGGTAAAATCGGGCAGCAAGTGGTGAAACTGATAGACAAACCCCAGATAATCGCGGCGCAGCGCCGTGCGCGCATCGCCCGACAGCGTCGATGCATCGTGCCCGGCGATCAGGATTTGCCCGCCAAACCCGCCTTCGAGCAGCCCAATGGCTTGCAACATCGTCGATTTGCCCGATCCCGATGGCCCCAGCAGCGCCACCACTTCGCCCGGCCAGACATCGAGGTTGACCCCGCGCAACACTTCGATGGCTTCACCCGCTTGGTGAAACGTGCGGCGCAGATCGATCAGCCGTACGACCGGTGCATCGCTCACATCATTCATAGCGCAACACTTGCACCGGATCGGTGCTGGCCGCGCGGATCGCGGGATAGAGCGTCGCCAGAAAGCTGAGCGCCAGCGCCATGCCGCAAATCGCCGCGATTTCACCCGGATCGACCCGGCTGGGCAGATCGGTCAGAAAGCGGATCGACGGATCCCACAGATTCTGCCCGGTCAACCATTCGACCCCATGCACCACCGACTGGCGGAAATAGAGGAACACCAGCCCGATGGCCAGCCCTGCCCCGGTCCCGACCGCGCCGATCAACGAGCCGATGGTCACGAAAATGCGGATCATGCTGCGGCGCGTCGCGCCCATCGTGCGCAAAATCGCGATATCGCGCGTCTTGGCGCGCACCAGCATAATCAGCGAGGACAGGATATTGAACACCGCCACCAGCACGATAATCGACAGCACCACGAACATTGCCACGCGTTCGACCGCCAGCGCCTGAAACAGGCTGGCGTTGAGCGTTTTCCAGTCGGTTACCACCGCGCGGCCATTCAACTGCGCCTTGATCGGGGCAAGGATCGTGCCCACCGCGTCGGCATCGCGCGTGGTTACTTCGATCATGCCGATGGCATCGCCGGTCAACAGCAAAGTCTGCGCATCGCTGATCGGCATCACCACGAAAGCATTGTCATAATCATAGACGCCGATCTCAAAGATCGCCGCAATGCGATAACCGATCTGGCGCGGCACGGTGCCGAACGGCGTGCTGCGCCCGGCGGGGTTGATGACCGTGATGGTATCGCCCACTTGCACCCCCAGCGATTCGGCCAGCCGCGATCCGATGGCCACCGCGCCTGCGCCGGGCTGAATATCCTTGAACGAGCCCGCCACTTTCTTGTCGGCCAGCCGCGCAATATCGGCCTGGGTATTGCCGCGCGCGATCACCGCTTCGACCCGGCCATTGAAGGTCGCCAACAAGGGCTGTTCGATCAGCGGTACCGCGCGCGTTACGCCGGGAGTGGTCTGCAAGCTGCGTACGATGCCCTGCCAGTTATCGAGCCGCCCGCCATAAGCCTGAATCACCGCGTGGCCATTCAGCCCGACGATCTTGTCCATCAGTTCGGCGCGAAACCCGTTCATTACGCTCATCACCACGACCAGCGCGCCCACGCCGAGCATGACCGCCACAAGGCTTATCCCAGCCACCAGCGCGATAAACGCCTCGCTGCGCCCGGGCAGGATGTAACGCCGGGCGATAGTCCATTCGAACGGGGTCAGAAACACGTAACGGGGCTTTCGGCGCTATCTCGTGCAGCGATTGCCGCGCGACGGGTCTGATCTAGGCATTCGAGGGGCCGGTGGCAATGGTTGGGGGTTGGGGGTTGGGGGTTGGGGGTTGGGGCTGGGGGTTTGGTCAGGCTTGTGCCGACAGGCGGGATCGGCCCGCGCGCTTGGCCGCGTACAAGGCTGCATCGGCCGCCGCCATCGCGGCATCGCCGTCGTTGCCGATGACCGCGATGCCGGTGCTGATGGTCACTTGCACTGGTCCTAGCAGCGTCATGATCTGCGCGCCGGCCAGGCAATCGACCAGCCGCTGGCAGATCGCACAAGCCTGATCGATGCCGGTATCGGGCAGGATTACCGCGAATTCTTCGCCGCCGATGCGACCGATCATGTCGGTAACGCGAAAATTGGCGCGCGCGAGATCGGCAAAGCGGCGCAACACCGCATCGCCTGCGGCATGGCCCAGCCGATCATTGACTTGCTTGAAATGATCGATGTCAATCATCGCCACACAAGCGGGAGCGGATTTGGCGGATTGCACCGCCAGCGCGTCAAAAAACGCCCGCCGGTTGGGCAGCCCGGTCAGCGCATCGGTCATCGCGGCACGGCGCAATTCATCGATCAGGCTGTCAGCGCGCTGAGCCTGTGCCTTGAACAGCGCAGCGCTGCGGCTTAGCCGTGCCACTTCCAGCCGCCGCCGCGCCTGTTCGACAACCACCGGCAATGTACAGCAACCGATCAATCCGGCGTAAATCAGCGCCACTTGCACGCGATCAGCCGCCAGCGGCAGCCCCGCAGCAATCGGCCCTACCCCGGACAGCGTCAACATCACGCCGATCGGCGCAATCAGCAGCGGCAGCGCGGTCGCAATCAGCATATCGGTCCACAGCGCAGCAAACACTGCAAACACCAGCGGCAGCACCAAGGGCCAGCGCATCGGCTGGACAAACACGGTCAGATCGAGCAGCGCCATCGCCGCGACAAGCAGCAGCGGCCCGATCCGGTCGACCAGCACGATGGCGGGATCGGCGGGGCTGCCTTTGGCGTAGCGGCCGGGGTCGGCCAACCACCGCAGCCCCGACACCAAAGTCAGCGCAAACGGCAGCACCGCCACCATCCCGACCGCATGGCCCAGAATCCAGTCATGCAAGCCGTGCATCAACGTTGCACCCGTAACCCAAGTTGCTGTTCCAGCCGCAATCAGCCCGGTACCCGCCGGAATCACCAGCAATCCACCGACCAGTTGCGCCGCAATCATCGAAAATGGCGCGGTTGGCCACCACACCTGCCGGGTTTTCCGCACGAGCAGCGCAACCACCACGGCTTCGGCCAGATTGGCCGTTGTCATGGCGGCTCCCACTACCCAGCCCGGCCCCGGAGCAGCCATGATCGTGTTGACCAGCGCACACGCCAGCAGCGCGCCAAGCGCCTGGCGCCGGTCGGCCCCATAGAGCCACGCGGCCAGCACCGCGCCCGATATCCATAGCGCAGGCACACTACCACGACCCGCCTGCGAGGCGAACACCAGCCCCGCGCCATAGATTGCGGCCACCACCGCCACACCTGCAAGGCTTCGTAACTGTCGCATGGCCCGGTTTCCCGCATGAATGGTGAATTTGGTCTTAAAGTCCCGGGTTAATGGCCCCGTAACGGACAGGTTTTGCACAGACTTTGGCGGAATGTTCCAGCCCCTTGCGTTCCGCACCAAACCGGGCCACATGACCGCCGCGAAGTGCCGCCGCTTTGGCCTGGGGGCAGACCCGAGACCCACATGAACCTGACCAATCCCCTGATCGACGCAGATGATGATACGCTGCACGAAGAATGTGGCATTTTTGGTGTGCTCGGCACGCGCGATGCGGCGGCGATGACCGCGCTTGGCCTTCATGCGCTGCAACATCGCGGGCAAGAAGCGGTTGGCATTACCAGCTTTGATGGACAAGAATTCTATTCGCGGCGCGGGCTGGGCCATGTTGCGCAGAATTTTTCATCAGGCGATGCGATTGCCGAATTGCCGGGGATGATGGCGGCGGGGCACGTGCGCTATTCGACCACCGGCGGGGCGGGTTTGCGCAATGTGCAGCCGCTCTATGCCGATCTTGCCGCTGGCGGGTTTGCCATCGCGCACAATGGCAATATTTCCAACGCGATGACGTTGCGGCGCGATCTGGTGACCAAAGGCGCGATCTTTCAATCGACCTCGGATACCGAAGTCATTATCCATCTGGTCGCCACCAGCCGCTATCCCACGCTGCTGGCGCGGTTTACCGATGCGTTGCGGCTGGTTGAAGGGGCCTATTCGCTGATCTGCATGACCCCCGAAGGCATGATCGGCTGCCGCGATCCGCTTGGCATTCGGCCATTGGTCATGGGCCGGATCGATGATGCGGTGGTGTTCGCCAGCGAAACGGTCGCGCTCGATGTAGTCGGCGCGGAATTCGTGCGCGAAATCGAACCGGGCGAAATGGTGCAAGTCGCGCCTGATGGCACGATCACGTCGCATCGCCCGTTCGTCGAAGCGGCGTCGCGGATGTGCATCTTTGAACATGTCTATTTCAGCCGCCCGGATTCGCTGATCGGCGGGCAATCGGTCTATCAGGTGCGCAAGGCCATCGGCGCGCAACTGGCGCTCGAAGCCGGGGTTGAAGCCGATCTGATTATCCCCGTGCCCGACAGCGGGGTGCCTGCCGCGCTCGGCTATGCGCAGCAATCGGGAATTCCGTTCGAACTCGGAATCATTCGTTCGCACTATGTCGGGCGCACGTTCATTCAGCCGTCCGATGGCAAGCGTAATGCCGATGTCAAACGCAAGCACAATGCCAACCGCGCGCTCGTCGCGGGCAAGCGCATCGTGCTGATTGACGATTCGATCGTGCGCGGCACCACATCGATGAAAATCGTCCAGATGATGCGCGAAGCAGGCGCGAGCGAAGTGCATTTCCGCGTCGCCAGCCCGCCGACCGAACATTCGTGCTTTTACGGCGTTGACACCCCCGAACGGTCAAAGCTGCTCGCCGCGCGGATGGATGTCGAGGAGATGGCACGGTTTATCCAGGCCGACAGCTTGGCCTTCGTGTCGATTGACGGGCTGTACCGCGCGGTTGGCGAAGCGCGGCGCAACAATGCCCGCCCGCAATATTGCGACGCCTGCTTTTCGGGCGAATATCCCACCCGCCTGACCGATCTGGGCGAGCGCGAGGCAACGGTGCGCGGCATCGTCAAGCTGGCGGGATGACCGGTGCCGCACCAGCCGGGCGACTCGCGGGCAAGATCGCGCTGGTAACCGGGGCGAGCCGGGGGATCGGCGCGGCCACCGCGCGCGCACTGGCGGCGGCCGGTGCGCATGTCATTCTGGTGGCGCGCACCACGCGCGATCTGGAAGTCGTGGAACAGGCGATCTTCGATGCCGGTGGCAGTGCCACGATTGCGCCGTGCGATCTGACCGAACCCGATGCGATTCCCCGGCTGGCCAGCGCGATCACCAGCCGGTGGAGCGCGCTCGATGTGCTGGTGATTAATGCCGCCGTGCTGCCGGTGCTGACCCCGGTGTGGCAGATCGAACCGCGCGATCTCAACCGTGGCCTGCTGCTCAATGTCGCCGCGACGCAAGCGCTGATCGCCAGCTTTCACGCCGCCTTGCGCAAGAGCAGCGGCGCGCGGGTGATCGGCGTGACCAGCAGTGTCGGCGCAGCTCCGCGCGCCTATTGGGGGGCCTATGGCGCGTCAAAGGCCGCGTTTGACAATCTGCTGACCGCTTATGCGCAGGAAGTTGCCGCCATTTCGCCGATCCGTGTCGCGCTTGTCGATCCCGGTGCCACACGCACCGCGATGCGCGCGCGCGCCTATCCGGGCGAAGACCCGGCCAGCGTGAAACCGCCCGAAACGGTGGCTGCGCGGATCGCGGCGCTGGCGGGCGAAGACTTTGCCAGCCCCTATCGTGAGCGTATCGATGCAGCGCTTAACAAATCTTAACCATTTCGCCTGATGAAGTGGTAACGCTCGGCGGGCATGTTTGCCGCACGGGCGCAATGGCAGAGGCGCACGCCATGGACAACACCACGTGGAACGACAGCCGGTTCGGACCCGGCAGTTACGAATATGCCGCGCAAGAAGATCGCAGCGCGCCCAGAGTGCCGGTGCGGATCGCTGCCCGGCTGCGCGCCGCCGGTGCGCGCGACTTTGCCACGCAAGTCCGCGATATGTCGCTTGGCGGGTTTACCGCCACCGCACCTGCGCCTTTGGCACCGCAGACCCCATGCTGGCTGACAATTCCGGGGTTTGCGCCGATTGCGGGTGAAGTGGCGTGGGCCGAACCCGGCATTGTCGGCATCGCGTTTGCCAGCTTGATCGAACAGGATATGTTCAACGCGCTGGTCGCAAGCGGTTCAGCCTGATTGTAGCGCGTGATAGGCCGCGAGCGCACGCGTGCGCGCCTCGACATGGCCGATGATCGGCGCGGGATAGCCCGCCGGGCGCAACGGCGGATCGTGGATCAGCGCATCGGGCAGGTGCGCCAGTTCGGGCACCCAGCGGCGAATATAGTCCGCCGCATCGAATTTGGGTGATTGTACCAGCGGGGCCATGATCCGCACGAACATTTGCGCATCGACCCCGGTGCCTGCGGTCCATTGCCAGTTGACCGCATTGGCGGCGTGATCGGCATCGACCAGGGTATCCCAGAACCAGCGTTCACCCTGTCGCCAGTCGATCAGCAAATGTTTGACCAGAAAGCTGGCGGCGATCATCCGCACCCGGTTGTGCATCCAGCCGGTCGCCCACAGCTCGCGCATCCCGGCATCGACAATCGGATAGCCGGTGCGCCCGCGCTGCCATGCAACGAGATCGGCGCGATCATCGCGCCATGCCAGCCGGTCGTATGCGGTTTTGGCATTCGTGCCGGCATAGTCGGGAAATTGCCACAGCACATTGGCGGCATAATCGCGCCAGCCGAGTTCGCCCAGAAACACCTCGGTCGAACCACCCGCGTCCATCGTCGCGTGCCAGACTTGCGCCACCGAAATCTCGCCAAAATGGAGATGCGGCGACAGGCGGCTCGTGCCGCTGACCGAGGGCAGATTGCGCGTTTCGCCATAGCGCCGGGCATGGCCGACAAAGGCCGCAAGCCGCGCCGCCGCGCCGTCGCTGCCCGGCTGCCACGCGGCGCGCATCCCTGCCGCCCAATCGGGCGTGGTGGGCAACAGCCCCCAATCGGCCAAGGCATCGCTGGCGGGCCAATGCGCCGGGGGATCGATCCGCGGCGGGGGCGGCGTTGGCGCAGGCGGCGGCATGTGGCCGAGCAGATTGCGCCAGAACGGCGTGTAAATGCGATAAGGTTGCCCCGATCCGGTGCGCAAGCTGCCAGGCGGCACCAGATATTGCCCCGGATGCAATACGAGGTCGAGCGCACGGCCCACCGCGCGCTCAGCATTGCGCCACCACGGTTCGGCATGGGCCAAAGCGTGCACCCGGCTTGCACCGGTTTCACGCGCCAGCGCCGCCAGCACGGTGTCAACCCGGCCGCGCCGAAGCACCAGCCGCGATCCGCGCGCGCGCAGTTGCGCATCAAGGCTGGCCAAGCTGTGATGCAGCCACCAGCGCGACGCGGCCCCCATCCGCCGGTGGCGCGGGGTATCGTCATCGAGCACATAGACCACGATCACCGGCCCTTGCGCCGCCGCCGCCGCGAGCGCCGCCTGATCGGCGAGCCGCAAATCCTGCCGCAGCCAGACGAGCAAGGGTGCTATCATACGATCATCGCGCAAAGCCCTCCCCCGTGATGGTTTTCAGCCACCGTGAAAACCAAGGATCAATGCCGCCAAAAGCCGCGCTTGTCAGGTGCAATATTCCCGCCTTCCTTTTTGGGCTGCGGCAGACGACCAGATGGGAACGCAAGCTCCTCCCCCATTTGGGGGAGGAGCCAGATTGCCGGTGCAATAGCTCTGTTCAAACGCGCCATTCGCGCTTAGCTTTGCTTGCAAAGCCAAAGCGAGAGTACCGCCGCACCGATGACCGCTCCAGATAAGCCAGGGGTTTCTGCTCGATGCGGCAACGATGGCTTGGTTTTCCTGCAGTTGCGCAAAGCGATCCCGAGCGCGCAAGCCGATATCAACACGCTGTTTGCCGCGATCCGGCATCACTTGGAACGACTCTGAATGACCGACGATCACACCACCCTGCCCTATCGCCCTTGCGTCGGGATCATGCTGGTCAACCCCGCGGGCCGCGTGTTCGTCGGCCAGCGCATCGACGCGCGCGAGCACGGATCGGGCGAAGGCGATGCGTGGCAAATGCCGCAAGGCGGGATCGATCCGGGCGAAGACATCCGCGCCGCCGCTTTGCGCGAACTCCACGAAGAGACCGGGATTGCCGCTGATTTGGTGCAAGTGATCGCCATCGCGGGCGAAGAGTATTTTTACGACTTGCCGCCCGAACTGCTCGGCCGCTTGTGGAAAGGGCGCTATCGCGGCCAACGTCAGACATGGCTGCTGCTGCGCTTTACCGGGGACGACGATCAGGTGAACCTGAACGCGCACGACCCCGCCGAATTCGCGACCTGGCAATGGGTCGATCCCGAACGACTGCCCGATCTGATCGTGCCGTTCAAGAAGCGCGTTTACCGCCAAGTGCTCGACGAATTCCGCGCCTTGTTGTGATCGGGGTGACCGGCGATTAATTGGCCTGCGTTGCAGGTGCCGTTTTCGCGGCATCGGCTGCCACCATTTTGGGCAGGGGGCCTTTGGCGATCACGTCTGCCAGCGTGCGCGTTTCGGGGCAGGCTTTGCCGCACAGCCCTTCAAGCCGGGCAAGATTGGCGCGCGCTTTATCGATTGCGCCTTTTTCCGCCAGCGCGCCGCCTTCGCCGCTGATCGCGGCCAGATCACCGGGGTTGCGATCAAGCGCGACGCGGTAATAATGGATCGCCTTGCCCTGCATCCGCGCGTGGCGCGCGGCATCGCCCAGTGCCACCAGCGTTCCGCTATAGCCGGGATCGACCGCCAGCGCCGATTCAAACGCATCGATCGCGCCATCGACATCGCCGCGCGCCAGCGCCGCGCGCCCGCTGGCCAAGAGCAGCGCGGCGCGTGGATCGGCAAGCTCTGCCACGCGCGCTTGCCCCATGCTGCCACTGACCGCCAGCACCAGCGACAGCGCAGCCGCAATCGGAAAATAGCGCATCAGCACCTCCTTCACCGGCCACCGGCCCGGTTGTCGTGACTGTCGTGGGCGACCGACTTGCATCGCCGTGTCGATTATCACGCCCGCAGCAGGTTTGCGAAGAAAAACCCGTCGGTCCCATCGTGCGCCGGGGTCAGTCGCCAGCCCGCCCCGCGCGCGCGCCCCGCTTCACCACGATAGTCCGCCGCGCGCCATTCCGGATGGCGCGCCAGAAAAGCCGCCACGGCATCAGCCCCTTCAGCATCGAGCAGCGAACACGTGATGAACGTGATCCGCCCGCCGGGACGTACCAGCGCGGCGGCAAGGTTCAGCACGTGCGCCTGCGCGCGGGCATACGTGGCCAGCGCGGCGGGAGTCAGCCGCCAGCGCGCCTCGGGGTTGCGCCGCCATGTGCCCGTGCCCGAACACGGCGCATCGACCAGCACCGCATCAACGCGGCCCGCCAGATCACGCAAGCCATCGGCTTCGCGACCGCCATCGAGCAAGCGGATATCGACCTTCGCCCCGGCGCGTGCGGCCCGCGCGGGCAGCCGCGCCAGCCTCGCGCGATCAATATCGCAGGCGATCAAACGGCCCCGGTTGTCCATTGCTGCCGCAAGCGCCAAAGTCTTGCCCCCCGCCCCGGCGCACAGATCGACCACGGTTTCGCCCGGCAATACACCCAGCGCCGCCCCCGCAATCTGGCTCCCCGCATCCTGCACTTCGAACAGCCCGGCGGCATAAACAGGCCACGCTTCGACCGGCGTTCCGGCGGGCAGACGCAAAGCATCGGGCGCGGGGCCGCAGGCGGCGGCCATGGGCAATTGCGCCAGCAGCTCGGCGCGCGTGACGCGCAAGCGGTTAGCACGCAGATCGAGCGGCGCACGCGCCACCAGCGCGGCCTGTTCGGCATGGTCAAGCCCGCTGTGGCCCAGCGCCGCCACCAGCCAATCGGGCGCGACTCCGCCAAGCGCGGGCGTGTCATCGGGGCCTAGCGGGGCCGGGCCATAGCGCGATCCGTCGAACCGCGCCGCCAGCGCCGGGTCATCCAGCGCCAGCCGAACCATCGCCGCGCGGCCATGCGCGGGCATCGGACCGCACACGCGGATCGCATCCCACACCAGATCACGGATCGCACGGCGGTCGCCCGATCCGATAAACCGCCGCGTACGCAGCCATTCGGCAGCGACCCGGTCCGCCGAAGCGCCCGCTGTGCGTGCGGCCACAATCACCGCGTCAAGCAGGTCAATCGCCGCCTGAACCCGCGCCGCCGGAGTCACGGGTGGTTAGCGCGTGGGATAGTTCGGGGCTTCGCGCGTGATCGTCACATCGTGGACATGGCTTTCGCTCAAGCCCGCGTTGGTGATGCGCACGAACCGCGCCTTGCGCTTCAGATCGGCAATCGTCGCGCTGCCGGTATAGCCCATCGCCGCCTTGATCCCGCCGACCAACTGGTGGATGACATCGCGCGCCGGGCCTTTGTAAGGCACTTGGCCTTCGATTCCTTCGGGCACCAGCTTCATCTGGTCTTTGATATCCTGTTGGAAATAGCGGTCAGCCGACCCGCGCGCCATCGCGCCGACCGAACCCATGCCGCGATAGGATTTGTACGAACGGCCCTGATAGAGAAACGTTTCGCCCGGCGCTTCGGCGGTTCCGGCCAGCAACGATCCGATCATGATCGTCGCCGCGCCTGCCGCCAGCGCTTTGGCGGCATCGCCCGAGGTGCGCAACCCGCCATCGGCGATCACCGGCACCCCCGATTTGGCCGCTTCTTCGGCGCATTCGAGCACCGCCGTCAATTGCGGCACCCCGACCCCGGCAACGATTCGCGTGGTGCAGATCGACCCCGGCCCGATCCCCACTTTGATCCCGTCGGCCCCCGCATCGATCAGCGCGCGCGTGGCTTCGGCCGTAGCGACATTCCCCGCAATCACTTGCACATCGTTCGACAGCGCCTTGACCATCTGCACCGCGCGCGCGACATCGGCATTGTGGCCATGCGCGGTGTCGATCACGATCACATCGCATTCCGCCTCGATCAGCGCGCGCGTGCGCTCCAGCCCTTTTTCACCCACTGTCGTCGCCGCCGCCACACGCAACCGGCCCGCCGCGTCTTTGGTGGCGTTGGGATAGTTGACCGCCTTTTCGATATCTTTGACGGTAATCAGCCCGATGCAGTGATAGGCTTCATCGACCACCAGCAGCTTTTCGATCCGGCGCTGGTGCAGCAATCGCCGCGCGTCTTCGCCGCTCGTGCCCAGCGGCACAGTGGCGAGATGTTCGTGCGTCATCAGTTCGCGCACCGGCTGCGCAGGATTGTCGGCAAAGCGCACATCGCGGTTGGTCAGAATGCCGACCAGCCGCCCCGATGCTTCGACCACCGGAATGCCGCTGATATGATGGTGGCGCATCAGGCTTTGCGCTTCACCCAGCGTGGCATCGGGCGCAATGGTGATCGGATTGACCACCATGCCGCTTTCAAACCGTTTGACCGCGCGCACCGCCGCCGCCTGTTCGGTGATCGTCAGATTGCGGTGGAGCACGCCGATTCCGCCCAATTGCGCCATCGCAATCGCCATGTCGGCCTCGGTCACGGTATCCATTGCGGCGGACAGCACCGGAATGTTGAGCGGGATCGTGCGCGTCAGCCGGGTGCGGGTGTCGGCCTGGCTGGGCAGCAGATCGGACGCCCCCGGACGCAGCAACACGTCATCATACGTCAGGCCCAGCGGGATATCGATCACGGTTGCCACTTTCTGTGCAGGGGGGAATCGTGGCGGCCCATGTAATCAAGCCCGCCCGATTAGGCTACCGGTCTTTTTTCGCGCGTTCGGCACTAACCCGCCGCGCATCGGCAAAATAGCGCACCAGATCGACCTGCAAGGCCACATCGTCGGCCATACCGTCATATTCGACCAGCGCGGGCACATCCGCCGGGCGGTGATAGCGTTCGTCCATAAAGCGATTGAGCCGGTCGGGATCCGAATAGGCGCTGCTGACCATTACCGCCGGGACATCGTGCTGGATGAACACCCAGCCATCCTGTCGTCGCACAAAGTCATTGGCGGCATCGCCCGCGACCTGGCGGCGACGGCTCGCTTTGAGCACGGCGGCAATCCCGTCATCAAGGCTGGTCATGCCGCGCCCGATCACGCTGACCGGTACCCCGGCCCCGACCAGCCCGGTCGAATCGACATTGAACACCGCCACCAGCGAATCGAGCGGCACGGGCGGATTTTCGGCAAATGCCCGCGCGCCCAGCAGGCCGAGTTCTTCGCCCGTCGTCGCCAGCACATAGACATCGCGGTCCAGCGCGCGCCCTTTGGCCAAGATGCGCGCCGCTTCGGTAATCACCGCCAGCCCGCTGGCATTATCGACCGCGCCTTTGCAGACCGGATGTTCGGCGGGCGGATCGGCACAGCGTCCAAAATGATCCCAATGCGCCACCAGCGCCACCGCGCCCCTGCCGCGCCCGCGCCCGGCGATTTTGGCGATCAGGTTGTGGGTGCGAATACGCGTTTCACGGCTGGTGGCCTCCAGCGTTGCAGTCATTGATAAAGCGCGCGGAGCGGCGCCCGGTGCGGCGCGGCGCAGATCAGCCAGCGTGCCAGCGCCTGCGGCATCGAACAGCGCCTGTGCCACGGCGGCAGTCACATAGGCCTGAACATCGCCGCCCAGCTTTTGTCCAGCCAGCGCATAGCCCGGGCGAGTTCGGCGCGCGATCACGTCAGCGATGCGTCGCGCGCCGTCAAGCACGGTGATGACCCCCGCCGCGCCGGCATCGAGCAAGTGCCCTGCACGGTCATCCGCCGCTTCGGGCGTAGCGGCAGTCGTCTGGCTGTCGAGGATAACGACGATACGCCCGGCAAGTTCGGTCCGCGACACCGCCGGGTCGGTGTCCGCCCCGATCAGCACCAGCGGTGCCGCCTCGATCAGGCTGCGCAACCCCGATGTCACCACGAACACCCCGGCCTGATCGACCACGACCGGGCGGCGGCCATGAAAAAAGCTGGCCGAACTGGCCAGCGGCACCCGTTCCACCAGATCGACCGGAGCAAACCACGGATTGGCGGGGTCGTTGGTGCCGCTGGTCAGCCCGATGTCAAACCATTGCCGCGCCAGATAGCGCAAAGTCTGCGTTTCGCCATCGGTCCCCGGTTCGCGCCCGCCAAAGGCATCGCTCGCCAGCGTTTCGACATGGCCCCGCAACGCGCCAATCAGCGCGGCATCTGCCGCTGCTTGCGCCGAAACAGGTGCGGTCAGCGCCAGCAGCGCGGTCGCGATAGTGCCGTGCCGAAACCCCATTGCCCGATTCCATCGCCTGCGATCAGCCTGCCTTGCAAATGGGGCGGTCTGGCGCAAGGACCGAATTGCAAGCTGCGGTGCAAATCGTGCCCGGTGGTGGCGGTTTGTTGCGGCGATCACGGCAATGGCGTGGTATTGCTATACGTGTGATGCTCGCAAAACCGGCTTCAACCGTCCGGAGCGCGCATTCTCCCGTGAAGGCAGGGCTATCGGATATGAATTCGAGCGCTAAAACAGGAACCTGCACTATGCCGAGGGACACGTTCGGTGCGCCTTGACACCCCAGTTCCTCCCCCATTGGGGGAGGTGGCAGCCCGCAGGGCTGACGGAGGGGGCGCACCCTTGCGGACCTGCGCGATATCCTACCCCTCGCAGCCCCTCCGTCAGCGCTCTGCGCTGCCACCTCCCCCAAAGGGGGAGGAGCTTGCGCGCGGTGTCGGGTTTTCCCATGTGGTCGGCGTGGCGCTGGGGATCTGCGCCCTGGCGGGGGCAACGGCGGGATCGGCACAGACGGCGGTCGCCCCGCGTCCGGTGACGGTCGAAGATATCGCGGCCAAACCGCTCGATGATCTCAACTTGCGCAAGGCGGCGATAGCGCCAGTGCTCGAAGCGGCGCTGGCGCATCCTTATACGTTGGTGCGCAGCCCGCGCTGCGCTGCGCTCGCGGCCAAAATCGCCGAACTCGATGCCGCGCTTGGCCCCGATATCGACGCCGGGATTACGCCGAGCACCGCGCAAAAGCGCGCGCGTGTGATCGGCGGCACGGCACGCTCGGTGATCGGCGGGCTGATCCCGTTTGGCGGGGTGATTCGCGAAATCAGCGGGGCCAATGCCGCCGATGCACGGCTTGCGCATTATATCTATGCCGGCAGCGTGCGGCGCGCCTTTCTCAAAGGCTATGCCCATGCGCGGCGCTGCAAAGTCGTGCCCGAGGTTAGCGCGCCATGATCGCGCTACGCCCCGCCACATCGGGCGATGCCGCCGCGATTGTCGCGCTCAACGCTGCGGTCGAGGCGGTAACCAGCCCGATGGATGAAGCCGATTTTGCCGCGCTGCTCGCCGTCAGCGGCCTGTGCACCGTGGTTGCGCGCGGCGATGACGTGCTGGGGTTCATTCTCGCGATGGAGCAAGGCGCGGCCTATGCCAACGGCAATTTCCAGTGGTTTTCCGACCGGCTCAACCGCTTTATCTATATCGACCGGGTGGTGATTGCAGATGGCGCGCGCGGGATGGGGCTGGGCGGAATGCTCTACGATCACCTCGCCGATGATGCCCACCGCAAAGGCGCGCTGGTGCTGGCGGCGGAAATGGATCTCGTTCCGGCCAACCATGGATCGCTGCACTTTCACGGACGACGCGGGTTCAAACAATTGGGAACCCGCACACTGCCGAGTGGCAAAGTGGTGTCGATGCAAGTGCTGGGATTATAAAAGCGAATCACCCGGCGCGGTGCGATTTTTACCGCATCCCCTCCCAAGACCGCGCCGGGCTAACTCGTGCAACCGCGTGTAACGCCTTTGTTGGCGTGAGTCAGCGATTATTCATATGGCGCTGCATTCGCCGCCGGATTGATGCAAAGTTGCCACATCATACGTATTCAGCGCAAGGATACCACATTGTCGCTGACGCGCGGGTCGCGATGCACCCCGCGATAGAGGCTCGCCATCGGTTCGTCGGCCACCTGATAGACCTCGTTGGCTTCAAACCCGTTGAACGCGGTCTTCATTGCGGCCCCGTAAGCACCCAGCATCCCGATTTCGATATAGTCCCCCGCCGCAATATCGGCGGGCAGTTCGAACGGTCCGGCCATGTGGTCCATGTCATCGCACGTCGGCCCATAGAAGCTGAACGCCGCAGTTTCCGCCGCTGTCGGCGCGCTGCGCAACACTTGCACCGGAAAACGCCAGCCGACATGCGCCGCATCGAACAACGCGCCATACGCGCCATCGTTGATATAGAGCTCGTTGCCCCGGCGGCGTTCAACCCGCACGATGATCGAATTGTATTCGGCTGACAGCGCACGGCCCGGTTCGCACCACAATTCGGCCGAATAGGACACCGGCAGCGATTCATAGGTGCGGTCGATCAGCGCGAAGAAATCTTCGAGCGGGGGCGGCTCCATCCCCGGATAGATCGACGGGAAACCGCCGCCGACATCGATAATATCGACCGTGACCGCAGCATCGACAATCGCCGCGCGCACTTTTTCGAGCGCGGTGACATAAGCAAACGGCGTCATCGCCTGGCTGCCGACATGAAAGCAGATGCCCAGACTGTCGGCCAACTGCCGCGCGGCTTGCAACAGATCGCGCGCATCGGCCAAATCACAGCCGAATTTCGACGCGAGGCTCAGCTCGGAAAATTCCGATGACACGCGCAGCCGCACGCACAGAATCAGATCGGTGGGTTCGACCCCGCCATTGGCTTCGGTCGTGGCCGCGCGAATCTTGTCCAGTTCCTCGATCGAATCGAGGCTGAACGTGCGCACGCCATGGTCGCGATAGGCTTCGACAATCGCGGCAGGTGCCTTGACCGGGTGCATGAAGCACAACGTCGCCTCGGGCAGCAGCCGCCGCACCAGCCGCGTTTCGCCAATCGAGGCCACGTCATAATGCGTGACTCCCGCATCCCACAGCAAGCGGATCAGGTTGGGTGAAGGGTTCGCTTTGACCGCATAGAGCGTCCGGCCCGGAAACTTCTCGACAAAGAAGCGGGCGGCGCGCGCGGCGGCGTGCGGGCGATTGAGAATGGCAGGTTGGTCCGGCGCGGTGGCGCGGACTACGGCCAAAGCATCGAGATAATGGTGCAACTCAAGGGACCCCCAAACGATATGTTGAACGAAGCTGCCTTGCGGTATGGAAGTCCCCATGGGGCAGCGAGCGGCGTAAATAGCCCCTCCCCCCCCCATTTCAAGTGAAAAAATGGGGCAATCGTGAATGTGTCAAAAAACTGAAATATTTTGACGCGGTTATGCGCTCAGCGCCTGCCCGATGGCGTGGTACAGCGGGATCGAAACGGGGTCATTCCCGGCATTGCCCGCCACCGGGTGCGATCCGAACCGCGCGATCACCACGTCCGCCTCGGGCGCGATCCACAGCGCCTGACCATGGATACCGCGCGCCGAATAGCCGCCATCGCGGCCATGGCTGTGCCACCACTGGCTGCCATAGCTCCACCCCGTCAGCACCGGATAGTGCGCGGTGTCGAACCGGTCGGGCGCGCCGCCTGCGCGAATCGCGCTGATCGCGGCGGCGGGCACCACGCCCTGCCCGCCCCGCCGCAGCATTTCACCAAACCGCGCCAGATCGTCCAGCCGCAAGCACAGCCCCCCACCCGCAAACGGGGTGCCGATGCCATCGACCAGCACATCGGCATCGCCCAGCCCGAGCGGCTGCCACAGATACCGCGCCAGATTATCGGCAAAGCTGGTATTGGTGATGCGGGTCACGATCCAGTTGAGCACATCGGTGTTGCACGTGCGATAAGTGAACGCCGCGCCATGGGTGCCGTGCGCGCCGATCCCGGTCAGAAACGACCACATATCGCGCGGCCCGCGATAATCGGGCGGGGTCGGCACAAAGCCGATGGCCGTGCTGTAAGCGCCGATGCCCGAATGCGGATCGGTATAATCCTCGCTGAAATCGATCGCCGTGGTCATGTCCATGACTTGCGCCACGGTCGCATTGCCAAACCCGCTGCGCGCAAGTTCCGGTACATAGTGCACCACCGGCGCGGCGGGATCGAGCATACCTTGCGCCACCAGCATCGCCGCCAGCGTGCCGACAAAGCTTTTCGTGACCGAAAAGGCGATATGCCGCGTGTCTGGCCCGGTCACGCCGAACCAGCGTTCATAGACCACGTGGCCTTTGTGCACGACCAGCAGCCCGTCCGTATAAGTTTCGAGCAGCGCCTGATCGAGCGTCAGCGGCGTGTCACTCCCGACCGGGGTGAAGCGGATCGCGCCAAGCGCAGGGTCGATCGCGCGCGGCAGATCAGCGCCCGGCGCACCCGCCACGCGCGCCGTCGGAAACAGTTCGCGAAAGTGCGAAAAGGCCCAGCGCGTCTGCGGAAAGCACCCGTGATCGCCCCGGTGCCACACCACCTGGCGTTCGGGCGGCGGCGGAAAACCCTGCATCCAGCCCAGCTTGCGCGGATCGCTGGCAATGGCATCGAGCACGGTCTGGGTCATCGGCACGGTCCCCGGTTACGGCACACGCGCTCGCGCGGGCCCTGCGCTTACGACAAGCGGTCGCGAAAATCCTCGTAAGCAAATGTACGCACGCATTCGAGCGCATCGCTCTCGCTGTCCCACAGCCAGATCGACGGCAGCGGTACGCCGTTGAATGTCGTGGTCTTGACCATCGAATAATGCGCCTGATCGAGAAAGGCAAAGCGCGTGCCCGGCGCGCACCCCTGGGGCAGGCGATAGTCGCCGATCACATCGCCCGCCAGACACGATGGCCCGCCCAGCCGCACCGAATCGCGCTCATCCGCCCGCTCGCCCAGCATCGCGGGCCGATACGGCGCTTCGATCACATCGGGCATATGACACGTGGCGGAAATATCGGTCACCGCCACCGCCATGCCATTGGCGTGCACATCGAGCACGGTGCCGACCAGAATCCCCGCGTCGAGCGCCACGGCTTCGCCGGGTTCGAGATAGATCTCGCAGCCCGTATCGGCTTTGACCGCGATCAGGAATTCGATCAGCGCCTCGCGCTGATAATCCGCGCGGGTAATGTGGTGCCCGCCGCCGAAATTGAGCCATTGCAAGCGCCCGAAATAGGGCTCCAACCGGGGCCGCAGCGCATCCCACGTGCGGCGCAGCGGATCAAAATCCTGTTCGCACAAGCTGTGAAAATGGAGGCCCGACACGCCTTCGAGATGCGCCGCAGTCAGTTGATCGACCGGAAACCCCAGCCGCGAATGCGGCGCGCAGGGATCGTAACGCGGCACTTCGCCGGTCGCATACATCGGGTTGATGCGCAGGCCGATATCGAAACGATCCCCAGCCGCGCGCGCAGCCGCGATCACGTCGGCAAAGCGCGCAATCTGGCCGGGTGAATTGAAGATCACATGATCCGACAGCGCACAAATTTCGCGCAAGTCATCAGGCTTGTAGCCCGCGCAATATGTCGCGATTTCGCCGCCATAGCGTTCGGCTGCCAGCTTTGCCTCCCACAGGCCCGACGTGCACACCCCGTCGAGATAGTCGGATAGCAGCGGCGCGACGCGCCACATACTGAACGCCTTGAGCGCGGCGAGCAGCTTGATGCCCGCGCGATCCCGCACATCGGCCAGAATGCGCAAATTGCGCCGCAGCGCCGCCGCATCGACCACGAACGCCGGGCTATCGACCCGCGTCAGGTCAAACCGCGCAAATGCCCCGGGATCGCCCGCGCGGGTTTCCATCAGAAATCCAGCGGCGCGGCAAGTTCGTGCACCTGCCACGGCAGGCCGTGATCGTTGAGCATCGCCATGAACGGATCGGGATCGAACTGTTCGATATTGAACACGCCCGCGCCGCTCCACACGCCTTGCACCAGCAGCGCCGCGCCGATCATCGCGGGCACACCGGTGGTATAGCTGACCGCCTGGTTGCCGGTTTCGGCATAGGCATCTTCGTGGTCGCAGACATTGTAAATGTAGAACGTCTTTTCCACCCCGTCCTTGAGGCCGGTGGCAATATCGCCGATATTGGTCTTGCCCTTGGTCGTGGGGCCGAGCGACGCCGGTTCGGGCAGCACGGCTTTGAGGAATTGCAGCGGGATAATTTCCTGCCCGTTGTAGATCACCGGGTCGATCCGCGTCATGCCGACATTCTGCAACACCGTCAGATGGGTGATATAGGCATCGCCAAATGTCATCCAGAACCGCGCGCGCTCCATTTCAGGGATGAACCGCGCGAGGCTTTCCAGCTCTTCATGGTACATCAAGTACATGTTTTTGGGGCCGACTTGCGCAAAGTCGAAGCTCTGGCGGGTGCTGAGCGCGGGCGTTTCGATCCAGGCGCCGTTTTCCCAGTGGCGCGCGGGCGCGGTCACTTCGCGAATGTTGATTTCGGGGTTGAAATTGGTGGCGAACGCCTGACCATGGTCGCCGCCATTGCAATCGAGAATATCGAGCGTGCGAATGCTATCGAGCTTGTGCTTTTTCAGCCACATCGCGAACACGCTGGTAACGCCCGGATCGAACCCCGATCCCAGCAGCGCGGTCAGTCCCGCCGCCGCAAAGCGTTCCTGATAGGCCCATTGCCACGCATAAGCGAAGCGCGCTTCATCGCGCGGTTCGTAATTGGCGGTGTCCATATAGTTGACCCCGGCGGCAAGGCACGCGTCCATGATCGCCAGATCCTGATAGGGCAGCGCCAGATTGACCACCAGCGCCGGGCCGGTCGCGCGGATCAGCGCGGTGGTTGCGGCGACATCGTCGGCATCGATGGCATGGGTTTCGACCACCACGCCGGTGCGCGCTTTGACCGAAGCGGCAATCGCCTCACACTTGGCGAGCGTGCGGCTGGCGAGCACGATGGAACTGAAAATATCGGGGTTCATCGCCATTTTGTGCACGGCAACCGATCCAACACCACCCGCGCCGATAACAAGAACTTTGGCCACAGCGAACTCCACCGACGAAACACCCGCACACCGGGCAAAGGCAAATGCATCTAGGCGATCATCATGACAAACCCAAGTCCCGTTTCGAGCGCGAGCGGGTCGCCGCAGTCGTTCCCCCTTAAGGAATCCCTCCCCTTTTGGGGGAGGTGGCAGCCCGCAGGGCTGACGGAGGGGGCGCAACCTTTCGAAATCGCGCGATATTCTGCGCTTTGCACCCCCTCCGTCAGCGCTCCGCGCTGCCACCTCCCCCAGAGGG
>CAINGT010000069.1 GCA_903848655.1 uncultured Sphingomonadales bacterium | reverse complement strand
GGCACGCCCCCACCCCCAGCCCCTCCCCTGAAGGGGAGGGGGGAAGAACAGGCCCCACCATTACCGCTTGCACCCCCGCAGCACCAGATTGATCCCGGCATACGCGGTTTCGCGAACCGGCGCGGCCCGCTCCGCCCCCTCCCCTTCAGGGCGTTCAGAGTCACGTGCCTCTGAACGCCCTGAAGGGGAGGGGAGAAGAGACGCCCCGACCATTACCGCTTGCGCCCCTGATGGCGGATATTGCCCGGTCGCCCGCGCTTGCCGGCAAAGTGCAGGCCGATGCGCTTGCCCTCACCGGGGGTGCGCTCGGCCAGATGCGCGCCTCGCCGTTCGATCCCGCTGGCCCCGGCCTCGAGCGCGACTGGCTCAAACTTCAGCGCGCCGGTCAGCGGGTTGGCTTCGGCCAGCCGCAGTTTCAGGATCATGCCGATGGCAAAGTGATCGCCGCTTTGCTCCCCCGTCAGCCGCTGGCTGCGCTCGTCATAGTGGAACCGTTCGGTCCCCAGTGTTGATACCGGCACCAGCCCGTCGCCGCCCAGCCCGAGGATCGTGGCGAACAGACCGAATTTCTGCACCCCGGTCACGCGCGTTTCAAACACTTCGCCCACGCGCACCGACAGCCACGCTGCAACATAGCGGTCGATGGTATCGCGCTCGGCTTCCATCGCGCGGCGCTCGGTCTTGCTGATGGCATCGCTGATCCGCGCCAGATCATCACGGTCGCGGTCGGCAAGGCCGCTCAAGGGCGGCAGACCGCCCGCCGGGCGCGGCTGTTCCAGCGCATAAGCATCGACCAGCGCGCGGTGCACCAGAAGATCGGAATAGCGCCGGATGGGCGAGGTGAAATGCGCATAGCTCGCCAGCGACAGGCCGAAATGCCCGGCATTGCGCGGGCCGTAATAGGCCTGAGTCTGGCTGCGCAACACCGCCTCCATCACCAGCATCCGCTCGGCATCGTCGGTCACGTCTTTGAGCATCCGGTTGAACAGCCCCGGCGTGATGACTTGCCCCAGCGCCAGCTTGCGTCCGAATGTCGCCAGATAGTCCTTGAGTGCGATCAGCTTTTCGCGGCTCGGGCTTTCGTGGATGCGATAGACCACCGGCGCGACTTTGGCTTCAAGCGCTTTGGCCGCGGCGACATTGGCAGCGATCATGAAGTCTTCGACCACGCGGTGCGCGTCGAGCCGTTCGCGCACCGCGATTTCGGCAATCCGCCCCGCATCATCGAGCCGCACCTGCCGTTCGGGCAATTCGAGTTCGAGCGGATCGCGCGCGGCGCGGGCTTGCGCCAGCAAGCGCCACGCACCCCACAGATGCACCAGATCGGCCCCGGCGCTGCCGGTATCAATGCGCGCTTGCGCATCCTCGTACGCGATCACTTCGGCAATCCGCACCCGCGCGCGGGTAAAGCGCCAGTGGGTCACGCGGCCTTGCGCGTCGATCACGAGATGGCACGCCATCGCCGCGCGCGGTTCGCCAGCTTTCAACGAACAGACATCCGCGCTCAACACTTCGGGCAGCATCGGCACCACGCGGTCGGGGAAATAGACCGAATTGCCGCGTTTGCGCGCCTCACGATCCACCGCGCCGCCGGGCCGCACATAAAAGCTGACATCGGCAATCGCCACCACCGCGCGATAGCCGCCCGCGCCATCGGGTTCGGCCCAGATCGCATCATCATGATCGCGCGCATCGCTCGGGTCGATGGCGACGATGGGCAGATGGGTCAGGTCTTCGCGCGCTTCGGTGCTGAGCGGCAGCCGCGCCGCGCGGGCCGCTTCGTCGAGCGTGTCCCCGGCGAACGCTACGGGAATGCCGTGCTTGTGGATCGCGATCAGGCTGAACGCGCGCGGGGCGAGCGGATCACCCAGCACGCTCGTGACTTTCACCCCGGCGCGCGGGGACCGCCCAGCCGGTTCGGCCATGACCAGTTGCCCCGCCACCGCCCCGCCCGGATCGGAAATCGGCAGCGCGTGGCGCACGCGCTTGTCCACCGGGGCGAGCCAGGCTTTGCCCGCGCCATCGAATTCGACCACGCCGAGCACCTGATCGCCCAGCGCGGGCAGGATCTTGATCGGATAGGCGGTCCAGCCCGCATCCGCCTGTTCGGTGCGCGCCAGCACGCGGTCGCCCACGCGCAGCGCCGCCCCCGGCTTGCCCGCGTGGCGCCCGCCCTTGCCGCGCGCTTCGATCACGCGCAGCCGTGGCGGTGCGCTGTCATCGTCGCTGTGCCAGCTATCAGGCACTGCCACCGGTTCGCCCTCGTCGATGTCCACCACGCGCAGCACGGTTACGTGCGGCACCCCGCCCATGCGGTGAAACGCGGTGCGGTTGCCGTCGATCAGCCCTTCTTCGGCCATGTCTTTCAACAAAGCCTTGAGCGCGATCTTTTCCGCGCCTTTGAGGCCAAAGGCGCGCGCAATCTCGCGCTTGCCCGCCGCTTCGGGGCTGGTGGTGATGAAATCGAGCACTTGCTGGCGCGAGGGCAGGCCTTGCGGCAGAGGCGAAGGGGGTGAGTTACGAACCATCAGCCCCGCCTTGCGCGCCAGCGCCGCGCTTTGCAACCGCGCGCGCAGGCCGGATCGTCACAGCGCGATATCGGGCGCGTCTTCCTGTTTCATCCCGACGGTGTGATAGCCGCCATCGACATGGTGGATTTCGCCGGTCACGCCCGATGCCAGATCGGACAGGAAATAGAGCCCGGCCCCGCCGACATCCTCGATGGTGACATTGCGGCGCAGCGGCGAATTGAGCTCGTTCCATTTGAGAATATAGCGGAAATCGCCGATCCCGCTTGCCGCCAGCGTCTTGATCGGGCCGGCCGAAATGGCGTTGACGCGAATCCCCGCCGGGCCAAGATCGTTGGCGAGATAGCGCACGCTTGCTTCGAGCGCGGCTTTGGCCACGCCCATGACATTGTAATGCGGCACGACTTTTTCCGCGCCATAATACGTCAATGTCAGGATCGATCCGCCGCTGGTCATCAGCGGCAGCGCGCGCTGCGTTACTGCCACCAGGCTATAGGCGGAAATGTTCATGGTCATCAGAAAGTTGTCGAGCGTGGTATCGTAATAGCGCCCGCGCAATTGCGTCTTGTCCGAATAGCCGATGGCGTGGACGATGAAATCAAGCGTCGGCCAGCGTTCGGCCAGCGTGGCGAACGCGGTATCGAGCGCGGCCATGTCGGCAACATCGCAGGAAATCAGGAAATCGCTGTCGAGACTCGCCGCGAGCGGCCTGACGCGCTTTTCCAGCGCTTCTCCCTGATAGGAAAACGCCAGTTCAGCCCCTGCTTCGTGCAGCCGCTTGGCAATTCCCCACGCGAGCGACTTGTCATTGGCGAGGCCCATGATCAGCCCGCGCTTACCCTTCATCAATCCGGTCATGCGCCCTCATATGTCCTGTCATCCGCCGATCCGGCAGGTGGTCTGGCCGCAGCGTCGCGTTCTTCCGGCGTTTCGGCCAGCGCGGCGTTGAGTTCGGCCCCTAATACCATTCCTAAGCCGACCAGCCAGAAAAAGAAAAGCGCGATCATCACGCCGGCAAAGCTGCCATAAGTCAAATCATACGCAAACACGTGCCGCAACAGCTTTGGCAGCAGCATCGCGATGGCCTGCCACCATGCCGCCACCAGCAGCGCGCCGGGCCATTTGGGATAGCGCCGGGCGCGATAGGCTTCGGGGCACAGCGCCACGAACAGCACCCACAGCGCCCCAAACAGCAGCGGCGCGGGGATCAACCGCGACAAAGCCAGCCCGGTGATCCAGCCTGACAGCGCCGGATTGAACGCAAACAGCGCCTCTTGCGCGGCCCCCAGCGCGACTTGCGCGGCAATCGCCAGCAGGATCAGCACGACCGAGGCGATGATCAGCCCGGTAGCCCCCAACCGCCGCCGCCAGAATGCGCGCGTGACCGGAGTGCCATAGGCGCGGCGCAACATGTCGCGGATGGTTTCGACCAGACTGCCGACTGTCCACAGCCCGACCGCGCCGCCGATCCACAACAGCGATCCGGTCCGCGCCGCCAGCACCCCGCGCGCCACTGGGCCGATCACCCCCGCGACATCGGGCGGCAACGCGGCCAGCACCGCGCCCAGCGCCGCCTCCCGCTCGCCCGCCTCACCCAGCAAGGCCCCTAGCGCGGCCCCGGTGATGCAGAACGGAAACAGCGAAATCAGCACCATATAGGCAAAGTTGCCCGCATGGATGGTGCCATCGTTGATGACCCCTGCCCGCATCCGGCGCGCGACATTCAGCCATTTTGGCTGGGCCAGCCCCGGCCCGCGCGGCTGGCGGCGGCGCGCTTCTGGCGACAGATTGATAATCGGCGGTTCGGTGGCAGCAATGCCGGGTGGCACTTTCGAACCAGCCACTCAGACGCCAAGCCGCGCGCGGGGATTGCGCGAATCGTGCCAGCCTTCAAGCCGCCGGGTCAATTCGGCATCATCGGCGGGCACGTCGATCTGCAGCGTGACCAATTGATCGCCGCGTTCGCCATCTTTGCGCGCAAAGCCTTTGGCTTTGAGCCGCAGCGTCTTGCCACCGCCAGTCCCCGGCGCAACCGTCAGCATCACCGCGCCATCGACCGTCGGCACTTTGATCCGCGCGCCCGCCAGCGCTTCATCGAGCGTGATCGGCACATCGATGCGGATATTGTCGCCGTCGCGCACGAACCATGGATGCGGCGCGATCTCGATGGTCACCAGCGCATCGCCGGGGCCACCGGGGCCGGGTTCGCCTTTGCCGGTCAGCCGCACTTGCTGGCCCGTTTCGCACCCCGCAGGCAGCCGCAGATCGATGGTCTTGCCATCGCGCAGCGTGATACGCTGCGGCGCGCGGGTGGCGGCATCGATGAAAGGCACGGTCAGGCGATAGCTGATCGATTCGCCGCGCGGCTGCGCGCGGCGTCCGCCAAACGGGCTGCCCGCTCCGCCGCGCCCGCCAAACAGACCTTCGAACAGATCGCCCAGATCGGGGCCACCGGAATCGCCGCCAAACCCGCCGGGATTGCCGCCCGCGCCGCCCCGGCCAAACCCGAATGGCGCGGCAGGATTGCCATCGCCATCGATTTCGCCGCGATCAAATTGCGCGCGTTTGTCCTTGTCCGACAGCAAGTCATAGGCTTGCGTTACCGCGCCAAAGCGTTCGGTCGCGCCGGGCTTGTCCTGATTGCGGTCGGGGTGCAATTCTTTGGCCAGCCGACGATAGGCGGCCTTAATGTCTTTTTCGCTGGCGCTGCGGGCAACGCCCAAGGTGGTATAAGGGTCTGCCATGATGACTACAGGTAGGACCGCGTGGGGGTTCCTGCAAGAAATTCGCGCGCAAATCGTTGGCCGGCCATCCCGGCCCGTCCCAATGGGCGGCTGGGCAGCGCGCCGGGCGTGGGGTAGAGAAGCAAGAGTAACCCCATATCGGGAAAATTGCCGCGATGTCCTTTGCCGATTGCGCCGACAGCCTACCGACCGATGATCCGCTGGCCTTGTTTGACGACTGGTTTGCGCAAGCGCGGGCAAGCGAGCCCAACGACCCCAATGCAATGGCGCTGGCGACCGCCACGGCGGGCGGGCTGCCATCGGTGCGCATGGTTCTGCTAAAAGGGCATGGGCCGCAAGGATTTGTATTCTATACCAATTTTCACAGCCGCAAAGGCGGCGAACTCGCCGCCAACGGCCATGTCGCGCTGTTGTTCCACTGGAAATCGCTGCGCCGCCAGATTCGCATCGAAGGCCCGATCAGCGAAGTCACCCCGGCCGAAGCCGATGCCTATTTCGCCAGCCGCCACCCCGAATCGCGGCTCGGCTCGGCCGCGTCGGACCAGTCGCGGCCTTTGCCCGACCGGCAGACGTATCTCGACCGCGTGGCCGCTTTGCGCATGGCCTATCCCGACGGCAATGTGCCGCGCCCGCCGCACTGGTCAGGCTATCGCGTGCGACCGGACTGCATCGAATTCTGGCAGGATCGCGATTATCGCCTGCACGAACGCCGCCAGTTCAAGCGGACCAGCGATGGCGGGTGGACCAGCACCCTGCTTTACCCGTAAGAGCGGCGGCAATGACCGAACTCGCCCATACTGACGCCCATGGCGCGCTCAACCGCCGCGCCGCGCTGGCCTCAACCGCGGTGGCAACGCTGCTGCTGGGGCTGAAAGGCTGGGCGGTACTGTCCACCGGGTCAGTGGCGATGCTCGGCAGTCTGGCCGACACGCTGCTCGATCTTGTGGCAAGCGTCGCGACTTTGCTCGGGGTGTGGATCGCCGCGATGCCCGACGATCACAACCACCGGTTCGGCCATGGCAAGGCCGAGGCGCTGGCGGCAATGTTTCAGGTCGTGCTGATTTCGCTGTCGGCCATCGGGCTGGCGGTGCGTGCAGTGCAGCAACTGTTTGGGCAAGGCGGGATCAATGAACCCGATGCGGGAATTGCCGTATCGCTGGTGGCCATCGCGGCCACACTCGCGCTGGTGGCCTATCAGCGCCATACCATCCGTCGCACCGGCAGTCTGGCGATCAGCACCGACCATGTGCATTATCGCGCCGATCTGGTGCTCAATCTGGCGGTGATCGCGGCGCTGGTGCTCGATCACTGGGCGCACATGGCCGGGGCCGATGGGCTGTTTGCGCTCGGCATTGCGATCTGGCTCGGCTGGGGTGCGTGGGGCGCATCGCAAGCCGCCATCGAACAACTGATGGACCACGAATGGCCGCTGGAAAAGCGCGAGCGATTTCTGGCAGTGGCCGCGCGCCACCCCGCGCTGATCGGCATCCACGATCTGCGCACGCGCACCAGCGGCAACCGCGATTTCGTGCAGTTCCACGTGTGGGTCGATGGCACGATGACGGTGACTCAAGCGCACCACGTGATGGACGAAATCGAAGCTGCATTGGCGCGCGAATTCCCTGGCACGGAATTCCTGATCCACCCTGACCCCGAAGGCTTGGTCGATGAAGCCCCGTTGGGCGCGGCGGACTTGCTCGGCGCTACAGGAACAAGTCCGGCGCTACTGGCGCAAGGTCCGCCGCAAAGCTAGAGCGGGATGCGATTAGATTGAATCGCATCCCGCTCTAAAGTCTTTGTTTTCGCGTGATTTATTGCGAGCCGCAGGCCACCGAAGGTAAAAACCGGTGCCCACTTTTTCGCATCACGCTCTAGAACAATTGCCCCTTGATCCCGTCGATCACGAATTGCGCGGCAAGCGCGGCGAGCAGCACGCCCAGCAGCCGCGTGACCACCGCTTCGATCTGTGCGCCAAGCAGCCGGATGATCGGGCGCGCGGCGACCATGGCGGCGAATGCCATGACCATGACCATGACCAGCGCGGCCAGAATCACCGCGAGTTCGGTGCTGCCATGCGTGCGCGCGGTCAGCAGCATGATCGATGCAATCGAGCCCGGCCCTGCCAGGATCGGCATCGCCATCGGAAACACCGCGACATCGGTGACCACCGGGCGCGAGGCTTTGACTTGTTCGGCGCGTTCGCTGCGGCGTTCGGTGTTGCGGTCGAGCACCATGTCGAGCGCGAGCAGAAACAGCATGATCCCGCCCGCGATGCGGAAACTGTCGAGCTCGATATGCATTGCCGCCAACAGGCGCGCGCCAAACAGCGCAAACCCCACCAGAATGCCCGCCGCAATCACGCTGGCGCGCAAGGCCATCGCGGTTGCCTGGCGTTTGGTCGCATCAGCGGTCAGCCCGGCATAGATCGGCGCGCAGCCGGGCGGGTCGATCACCACGAACAGCGTGACAAACGCCGACAGGAACAGTTGTACCAGCACGCGCCTCAGCCCGCCGGTGCCGCGCTGGCACGTTCGATCACCCCGGTCATCGCGCCAGCGCGATAGAGCCAGGCCGAAAAGCTGCGCGCGCCAACGGGCGTAACCGTGCTGCGCCACACCAGCGAGCCATCGTCCGACCGGCCATCGACGCTGGCGGAACCGGCGGGGGCAGGGGGCACCGCCGCGGGCAAGGGGCGGGGTGCCGCTCCACCGGTGGCGCGCTCGCGCGCCGGGCAATCGGCCACTTTGCCGCTGATCCAGTCGGGCGGCGGCGGGGTCTGCGGCAAGGGCGCGGCATCGGCCATGATCCAGCGATACCCGCCTTTGCGTTGCCGCTGCCACACCAGCGCAAACCAGCCGCCTTGCGCCGGGCTGCCCCACGTGCCGCTGCTGATCCCCGCCGATCCGTCGCACGACACCCATACCGCGCCGGTCTGGCGATCCACGAACAGCGCGGCTGCGTCGTGCGCCTTCAGCCAGACTTTGACCGGGGTCGGCGCGGGTGCGAGCACCGTGGCGCGGTCATCGGCGGTAGCGATCAGCGCCGCACGCGCGCCTTTGTCACGCGCCAATCGCGCCAGCGCGCTTTCCGCCGCGACCAGCGCACCGGGGTTGCCCGCCGGGGTGAATGGCTGGGCATTGGCCAGCATGGGCACGAGCGCGGCTGCCGCGATCAGGGTACGCACGATCATGCCTACGCGCATAGCCGATTGCGCGCGGGGCGAGAACCCGCGCCAGACGCATGGCGTCTGTTTCGAAAGTGCCACCCACCG
>CAINGT010000068.1 GCA_903848655.1 uncultured Sphingomonadales bacterium | reverse complement strand
GGGCGACTTGCGAACCCACGACCCTCTCGTCCCAAACCAGTCAGTTTCGATCCACCCCCCCGTGCGGGGGCGACTGTGCGCCGGGGCCGCGTCAGCACGCTCAACGATGTTTCGATCCACGCCCCCGTGCGGGGGCGACTGCTGGCCTGGCACTTGGTCAACCACACCCACGGCGTTTCGATCCACGCCCCCGTGCGGGGGCGACTGTGCAAACGATGCGGAAAAACGCGGGGTCAGTGCGTTTCGATCCACGCCCCCGTGCGGGGGCGACTCGCCAGCTCGTCTGCAGCAGCGAACACCCGGTGGTCGTTTCGATCCACGCCCCCGTGCGGGGGCGACTGGGTGAAAATTCCGGGCGAAGGGGCGAGCGCGGACGTTTCGATCCACGCCCCCGTGCGGGGGCGACTGGCAAACGGTCGTCCGTCGCGGCTGGCGCTGTTGTTTCGATCCACGCCCCCGTGCGGGGGCGACTTTGCACTGCCATGCCCCAAGCCAGTCTGTTTCATGTTTCGATCCACGCCCCCGTGCGGGGGCGACTGCGCCCACCCGAGCGCAACCACCAGCGTGGCGTTGTTTCGATCCACGCCCCCGTGCGGGGGCGACTTTCCACCCAACTTCGGCACGATCAGTTGAGCCTTGTTTCGATCCACGCCCCCGTGCGGGGGCGACTGGGCGGGCGAATCGAAACCGCGCCGAATGTCGCCTATGTTTCGATCCACGCCCCCGTGCGGGGGCGACTCCCTGACGAATGGCTTTCGGTGCTGACCGAACCCGTTTCGATCCACGCCCCCGTGCGGGGGCGACTGGCTTGCGGATTGAGCTACCGTCCAAGAGGACAAGTTTCGATCCACGCCCCCGTGCGGGGGCGACTATGAACTGATCGGCGTGCTGCGGCCTGGAACGATGTTTCGATCCACGCCCCCGTGCGGGGGCGACTCGCCACGCCCTGGCTGATCGCCCACGTCGAACACGTTTCGATCCACGCCCCCGTGCGGGGGCGACTAACGGGGGCGGCGTGGAAGGTGATTTCACCAGCGTTTCGATCCACGCCCCCGTGCGGGGGCGACTGTCCCGCCGCTGCACCAGATCGACATACCCATCGTTGTTTCGATCCACGCCCCCGTGCGGGGGCGACTACCGTCTACAACGATCCGAACGCGCTAGGGCAGGTTTCGATCCACGCCCCCGTGCGGGGGCGACTGTGCGCGCGAAGCGCGGCGACTTCTTCGGGCGGGTTTCGATCCACGCCCCCGTGCGGGGGCGACTGGTGTGGGGGATAAGACAATGAGAAAGAACAGTAAATCCCCGACTTTGCGCGAATGTCCGTGTCTTATAGTCGGTTGGCGGCTTGTTTTCGGTCGGCCCCGTCGAATAACTATGATTTTATTGAGTTTTTTGGGGCGCGAACCCTGCGGGGATTGGTGTGCAGAACCAGGTTCGCGCGCGGGCCACAAGCGTTAGAACAAAAGCGGACCGCCAAGATCGACAATCTCTTTCGCACCTGCATGTTCGACCCGCTTTTTGCCATCGGCACCAAGGCGGTAAAACCGCAGCGAGTCTTTTTCCGGATCGATTTCGTTCAGCAGTCTGGCGCGCAGCGTGGCCCATTGCGCCGGATCGACTTCGCATTCGAATACCGAATTCTGCACGCGCTGCCCCAGATCCAGGCACGCCCGGGCAACCCGGCGCAACCGGCGGCGGCCCGCCGCATCCAGCGTATTTACGTCATAAGTCACCAGCATCAGCATTGGCTATTTCCACACAAATGCAGGATACCCATCAAGATCGCCGCGCAAATGCCGCGATAGCAGCAATGCCTGAATATGCGGTACCAGCCCCAAAGGCATGGATTCGCCCAGAAACGGATGGCGCAGTTCGCGCTTCTTGCGATCCTGCCACGCAACCAGCACCGCCTTGCGCCCGTCGTCGGTCAAAGTTACCGCACCTCCATCGTCAATGCGAAAATCATCGGCCTTCACTTGGCCACGATTGACCAGCGACAGCGCGAGCCGGTCCGCCAGCACGGGCCGGAATTCTTCCATCAGATCAAGCGCCAGGCTGGCGCGACCGGGCTTGTCGGCATGGAGCAAGCCAACCTGCGGATCACAGCCAACGCTCTCCAACGCCGAACGGCAATCATGCCCGAGCATGGCATAAAGAAACGACAACAGCGCATTGATCCGGTCAAGCGGCGGGCGGCGAGATCGCACGTTAAACGCAAAGGCGGTACGTTCGCCCAGAATCATCGCATCGAACGCCCCGAAATAGACTTGCGCGGCATCGCCTTCATACCCGCGCAGAATGGCAACTTCGTCTGACTGCGCGGCGTGCCGGGCAACTTGGCCAAGCCGCACATCGGCGGCTTCGACCAACGCGCGCGCCTCTGGCTTCATGCTGCCAGCATGATCGCGCAGCGCCCGGCGCAAGACCGTGCGTTGGTTGGCCGCCTTTGCCACCACGATGCCGCGCACGATCGGCACGGCCCGCGCGGGATCATCGGCGATCCGATATTGGGTGCGGCGCAGCAGGACGTTGCCGGATCGGGCACCCTCCATCCGGGCAAGAAACTTGCCGTGCGGGGTAAGAAATGACAAGGCAATGCCGCTTTCCGCGCAAGCTGCCATCAGCGCTGGCGACGCACCCGGTCTGCCGAAGCAGACGATACCTTCGATCAGGTGCAACGGCACCCTGCCCCGTTCAGTCCCTTCAACTTCCACCACCACATTGGCACCATCCTTGCGCAGCCAGGCATTGTCGGTGGTGACGTAAATGGTGTTGAGCAACTTGCGCATCAGACAGCCTCATTCGGTCGCGGCAAGTCCGTGCTGACAGTATCATCGATCTGGCGCAACAGCCAGCGGCTGACCGAGGGGGGCCGTTCCAGCTTGCGCGGCTGGCAATGCGCTGCGAGCGAGCATTTGCGGCAAGCAGGCATCGCGCGGGGCGGCGGGGTCCGCCCCGCTGTAAACATCGCCCCAGTTTCAGCAGCAATGCGGATGGTCAGCGCGCGCAAGTCGGGATCGAATGCAACGACAAGCCGCTTGTTGGTTTGCGCATAGAACAGCGCACCAGCGGGAACGGGCACACCAAACATTTCTTCCAGGCACAAGGCCTGCGCGCAAAGCTGCACTTCATCGGCGCGATGTGCCTTTGGCCGTCCGCGCTTGTATTCCACGGGATAGGGCGTGCCGCCATGAAACTCGACCGCATCCGCCTTGCCCGCAAGGCCGTGCGCAAACGAGCGCAAAGTCAGCGCGCGCACCGTGCGCACCCCCGCCCGCCGATCCGGTTTTCCGCCATCGACACGGGCATGGAGCAAATGCCCTTCGGCAGTGGCTCCGTCTTCTGCCCACACACGCTCGATGTGAATAAGCGCGCATTGCCGGGGGCAAAACAGCATGTGCTGCAACGCGGACACCGGAACCAGCGCCTCTTCGGCAGCAGGGTCCGATGGCGGCGGCGGCATCATCGCGGGTAGCCCCTACTTTTCGATCACCTCGACACCCGCTGGCAGCCCGGCGGTGTCGATGGTCACGGCATAATCAGCCCATGCCCGCGCCGGGGGCCAATTGTCGGTCGCTTGCGCACCAATCGGCTGGGTGGAGCCGGCGTGTACGCGCCATGTCTTTACCCGATCAAACAGCGATTGCGCCTGCGCATTGCCCAGCGCGCTGGCATGACGGAATACGATCAGCTTGCGCGTGGCCATCTCGCCACGTGCAGCAGAACGGTCATGGTCAAACATGTTGGCCAGTGCCTGCCACAACAAGTCGAGGTCAGCTTCAGAAAATCCGGTGCCCTTGACCGGGTGACTGGCCAGTGGTGCAGAAACGAAACCGTGCGCGCGATAAAGGCCATATGGCACGATGTGTTTGCGGCCCATGGTGCGACCGCCCTTTTCTTCGGCATCCTTTTCGGTCGTGGCGGCCATGCGCGTGATCGAAATTTCCAGCGGCAGGATCGGTTCGACAGATCGGGCAAACGTGAACTGCACCGGGCCGCGCACTTGGCCGGCATTGACCCCCGTGGTCATCACCGCACCAAATGTGCGGATGTCCCAGAAATTGGCGCACATCCAGCGCGTGATTTCGCGTGATTTCTGGTGATCCTTGGGCAACCTTTTGAAGTCATCGTCTTTCGTCACTTCGGGCATCAGCGCTTTCCACGCCCGCTTGTGCTGAAGGTTCAACGTCGCGCCTTCGGACATGTAGATTTCCTGCCCCGGTGTATCCTCCGCCACCAAAGCAACGAAATTCCTCACCTTGCGCTTCAACGCCACGTCCGAAACGAGGCCCTGGTTGGTTTCAGGATCGATCCGGGGCAAATTGCCCGCATCGGGATCGCCATTGGGGTTGCCATTCGTCACGTCGAAATAGAGGACGAATTCATAGCGGTTGGTCACAGGATTGGTCATCATTCGGCCCCTTCGGCTTCAGTGGTGTCGGGCAGATCGTCGGCATGAACCGCCTCGCCTTTGTCATTGCTCAGCTTGGCGGCGCGTTGATGGTAATAGCCGATGGCAAATTCGCCCTGCTGTTGCAGACGCAACGCGCGTGGCAGTGCGGGTGTCAGCCCGGCGTGGATTTCTTCAAGCTCGCGCTCGATCAGCATCGCCCAGCCGGGCTTTTCCTTGCGCACTTTGGCAAGATGGTTCTGCCCACCGCGCACGATCAGCGGAAAGACCCCGGCCGGGGTGGCCGATGCCGCACCGAAATACTTGTCGCGGATAGTGGCGTTAACGCGGCCCAGCGCCGCCCGTTGCGCCAGTTCATAGACCGCAAACAGGCGGCCGAGCAGATAACCCGGTGTCCTGTGCTCTTTGTCGAGGCTCATCGGCATTTCTCCTTGTTCGGGAATTTCGGGATTGCGGCGATTGAGGCGCACCAGCACCGCGCGGATCGCAGCAGCGTGCCAACCGGAATCGGCAGTGTCACCCGCACGCAGCCGCATCAGCGCGGCAGACAGCAAGCTGAGCGGATAGCGCGTGCCAGACAGCACCGCGCGCATGACTTCACCCGCCAACAAAGGCGGAATGTTTTTGTAGTCACGCTGCATGGCAGTGACATTGACCAGCAGTCGCCCCACCGAGGGGGCCGCACCCCACCCCATCGGTGGTGGTTCCACCCGGCAATCCTGATGATGCTGCGCCAGACGCCGGGCAAAAGTGTCAAGGCTGTCGGTAAGCCAGAAGCGGACTGATAGCCGGGCGGCATTGGGTGACAGTCCAAGCACGTGAAATCGTGTGCCGGGGGTAATGTCGGCGCGAAGCGAAGCGAGCGGTCTCCCCGCCGCGACTGCTTCCATCTGCATCCGTACTTGCGCGGCCTCTGCTTCGTCGGTCACATCGCTGCCGAGCCATGCCGCGATCAAATCATCGGCAGCGTCTGCCGCTTTGGCATCGGCGGCATCAGCCCAGAACACGACGGTCGCATCGCCCACCGGGCGGCGCAGTCGGTTTGGTCCGTCGCGCGTCAGCAAATGGTTCAGCGCCGCACCATAGCGGAATGCCGCCCCAGCGCTGGTCGGTGCATTGGCCCCCTGTTCCTTGCCCAGCGAGGTAAAAGCGTCGAGATTGAACGAAACCAGCGCAGCTCCAGACGATTGTCCGCCTTCCACGCCCTTGATCGTGGGGTGCAATCGGGCCAGCAAAGCGCGATCACCGGTGACGAGGCATCGCCCGGTATCACCGGCGTGAGCGCTTTCTTCGTCCCCTGCGGAATTGACCAGTTCCCGCGCCGCCGCACGTTCGTGCAGGAAACCGAGTTCATCTTCGAGCCGGAACATCACATTGGCGTCGAGCATTTCAGGCTTGAACGGTGGTTCGTCAAATCGGGCGGGATGCCATTTTTCCAGAAAATGGCGCAGCGCAACCAAGCCTTCATCGTCGCATCCGGCCAAACGCGCAAAGTGCGCCGCAACGAAGGCGGCGTGTTCTTGCGCGGTGCGTTTGCCTTCACCCGCCGTCCGGCCAAGAACATAGGCCGTTTTATCCCAAAACAGATTGGGCGCGATCCCGACCGTGCGCTTGACTGCCGCAGGCACGCGATAAAGCCGAGCTTTGGGTTTTTTGCCGGATAGATCGTGCAAATTCTGCACATCGACCACACTGCCGTCGCGATTGAGAATCACGCACCAGCCGAATTTTTCAGGACTCCATCCCGGGGCCGATACCTCGCCCCGCCTATCGAGCCGGCGGTAATATCCATCCAGCGCCTGCAGCACGGTCATCGCACCACCTCTGCGCCATGGAGCGCCGGAACATCAATCACCCCGTCCCGCATCGTCGCGCGGAAAAAGTGCGACTGGTTGCCGTTTGCAAAGTCAATGTCGTGCAGCATCCATCCAAAGTCCGCGTCGCGCTCGTCCGGGGCCAGCGAGCATTCGGGCAGCGCCCCGCCATCGGGTACCAGTGCGAATTCGGCGGCGAATTCGCGGGTGCCGAGGCTGGGCCGGTGGAAACATTGACCTTGCGCGGCGCGGCGGTTGAACATCGCACTATGCTTTGCGGGCGTATCTTCCGGTCCTGCCTTGTTCGTCATGCTGAAATGCGCCTCGATCACATAGGCGACGTTTACCAGCACCAACGCAGCGCGCTGCTGGCGGTTTTCATCCACCGCGATACCGAGGCCGCTGGTGTCAGCGCGGTTCATCGCGCCCGACGCCAGCGAGGCGCTGGCTTTTACCCCCACCTCATTGCGCCGGATCGACTGAAACCGGATTGGTTTCAGCACATGGATGCGATCAACGTGCCACTGAATCGCTGGTTTCCAATGGATCGCTTCCAGAATGCCGCGCGCCGCAGAAGGCGTGATTACGTCATAACTGACGCGCTCCACCTTCATTTCCGGGCGGGTGAAACACGCACGCTCACCCCAGACATGCAGCCTGACAGACATTCATGATCTCCTTGCAGCGATCACCATTCTTGCACAAGAATTACCGGCAGCAACACAATACTGCGAAAAAAGTGGGGGTTTACGAAAAGATATTGCTGTCTGCTGTCCGGGCACCAGAGTCAGCGTCAATCCGAAACCCGGCTTCCCCGTCGTAGAGCGCCGCCCCACCACCGACGCGGGCCGAATCAAGAACCACAAACCGGTCGCCATAGTCTTCGGGCCGGATGGCCCGCGCCGCGCCGTTGGCCACCAAGTCCGCTCGCACGCGCGGGGGCAGCGGAACGACGTATTGCTGCAATTTGCGCTGAACGCCCGCAGGTGGAAACGGGGCGTGTTCCAGCGCGTGCAGCGCTGCCCGCGCGTCATCATCCCACGGCACGATCAGCATATCCATTGCGTCATCGATCAGGCGAAAGGCGCGGGCGATGCGGTCGAACGGAAAATCCAGCCGCCGCGCGGTCTCGTTCAGTTCGCGCAAGATCGTTACCGGCTCTCCACTAGGCAGCACGGCCCGATCCAGCGCGGCATACCCATGCCCCCAGTAGAGCGCCGCATAATAGTCGCGGATCGCGTCAAGCCCCAACACGTCGCCGCCCGGTTTCGCCCCTTCCCGCCGCAGCACTTCGCGCGCGGGGCCATAGAATGCTTCGATAGCAGGCGGCGATTTGCGATCTGCCGGTTCAAACACCACCGCGCGGCCCAACGCTTCACCAAGCGGCCCCAGTTCGCCGCTGCGGTTGCAGCGGCCAGCCGCCTGCGCGATGGATTGCAACCCTGCCGCCGCGCGCCACACTTCGGGAAAGCTGACGTCAACGCCCGCTTCGATCAGGCTTGTGGCGATCAGTCGTACCGGCAGCTTTGCAACCAGCCGCCGACGCACGTCTGCCAGAACAGTGCGGCGATGGCGGGCGCACATCAAGGTGGTCAGATGAACCGCCCCGTCCTGCCCTTCGGTCCGCAGCCGCATAAACAAATCATGCGCATGGGCGCGGCTGTTGACGATGCACAGCATTTGGGGGGTTTGGGCAAAGTGCGCCGCGATTGCTGCATCATCGACCGGTTCGCGCCGCCAAGCGACAGCGACACGCCGCAGTTTGCCATAAAGCCCGGCGGGATCGGGCGCGAGTTCGCGCGCATCGGGAATGTCCAACCCTTCGCGTGACCCATCAGGCTTTTTGGGCAGCGCGTTATCGGCAATCCGCAAGGCAGGCTGGGTTGCAGTGCACAGCACCACGCTCGCCCCATAGTTGCGCGCCAGTTCGTCAATTGCGGCCATGCAAGGGCGTAGCAGGTGGACCGGGATCGACTGTGCCTCGTCAAGAACGATCACGCTGCGCGCCAGATTGTGCAGCTTGCGCGTCTTGCTGGTGCGCGCGGCAAACAGACTTTCGAAAAACTGTACCGCAGTGGTGACGACTATGGGCGCATCCCAGTTTTCCGCATCGCGCCGCAGCTTGGCCAGCCCTGCCACGCCTTCGCCTTCGCTATCATCCTCGCTCGCGGGCGGCTTCGCATCCCAGTCAAAGCTGGCGTGGTGTTCCAGCACGGCACCCCCCAGTCCCACGTCATCGCGAAACACCGCTGCTGTCTGTTCGATGATCGAGGTAAAGGGGATGACATAGACCACCCGCCGCAAATCGTGCGCCAGCGCATGTTCGAGCGCAAAGCTGAGCGAGGTCAGCGTCTTGCCGCCTCCGGTGGGCACCGTCAGCGTAAACAGCCCCGGGGGAAGCGTAGCTTTGGCATTGGCGTGATCGAGAATGGCAGAGCGCAAGCGATTGACTTCGCTGTCGCCGCGCCGATGCTTCGCCATATACGTGCGGATGGCATCAAGGTGCACTTGCCGCACCGCACCCCCGCGCGCGGGCTCTACCTCACCACGCGAAAGAGCGTAAAACCGCTCGGTTTCAAGAAAGTCGGCATCGACAAGGCACGAAAACAGCATCCGAGCGCGGAACGCAAGGCTGAATCCGGGCGTGATCGCATTGCTTGTCATGTTCAGCGCCGCAGCCTGAACCAGTCGCGCCTCCGGCAGCGGTCCGGTTTGCGTCTGCCACTGCGGATAGGCTTCCACAGCTTTGCCAAGCCGCTCGGTCAGCCGCCCTCCATCCATCAGCCCGCCATGATGCCCGGCAATCCCAAACGCCAGCAGTCTTCCGATCTGTCGATAGGCCGCTTCAGCTTCTTTTGCTCCCGCAGTGCTGTGATCCGGGCCCCGTTGCGCGGCCGCATCCTGCCGGATGTACCGTTGATAGGCCGCGCTGCATTTGCCGATATCGTGCAGACGCCCCATCGCTTCGGCAGCAGCCTCGCCACCGAATGCAGCAGCAAATTCAGCCGCTGTCGCGCCCACGCCTGCAAGGTGGTGTGCAAGCGGCTCCCACTTGGTTTCAGAGCTGCCGGGGACGGAATGGGCAAAAGGTTTCACGGACCGCTCCACTGTTATCCCGACTTCAGGGCGTGATACGCACACGGTGTTACCAGACATCCGCAATACATCACGCGCAAGCAGAGACTTTCAGGTGGTGTAATATAGGGATCAATCGCCCTCGGGCGCTTGCCCGATGAACGGGTCAACGCGCATCGGAAACGCGCGGCGGATTGACCAGCGCGGCGTTCATCGGCATTATGAGTTGAGACTCGGCCATAACCATAGATATGACAAATACATAACGATCGCGGGAGGTTATATGGAATTCAGACCAGTGCGGCGGATCGTGACCGGCCACGATGCGGCGGGGCGCGCGATTATTCAGGAAGATGGCGCGGTGCCGCGCGTGCGGCAAGTTGGCGGTGCTATCGGGCCGGTGTTTCAAGAAGTGTGGAACACCCAAGAGGCCCCTGCCCTGATCGATGCCGCTTCGGGCGAACCAGCGGAAACCGGCGTGTTGCTGGCCCCGCCGCGCAACGGCACTCGTATCCGCGTGCTCGATATTCCGCCCGAAGGCGATGCCATCCGCGATATGAGCGCCGAAGCAGCCGCTGCGCACTTTGCCGAAGTCGGCGCGGGCCATGCGTCGAATGCGGCAAAGTCCGGCGCGCGCCATGCCTTGATGCACCGCACCGAAACGATTGACTATGGCATTGTGCTCGAAGGCGAACTCGTGCTCATCATGGATGAAGGCGAAACCACGGTCTATCCGGGCGATATCGTGATCCAGCGCGGCACCAACCACGGCTGGGCCAACCGGTCAGACCGCAATTGCCGCATCGCCTTTATCCTGATCGATGGCCAGTTTGCGCCCGAGTTGCGGGCATGAGGCTTGGCACAATCCGCGATGGATCACCCGATGGCCAGCTTGTGGTCGTCTCCGCCGATGGGACACGGGTGGAAGTGGTCGGTGGGGCCTATCCCAACTTGCTGAGCGCGATGCAGGACTGGGCGGGCGCGGCACAGGCGCTGAACGCTGCTGCCATCCGGCTCGATGCGGGCGGGGGCGATCCCAGTGCCGACGCCGTGTTCGCCGCGCCGCTGCCGCGCAGTTGGCAATGGCTCGATGGATCGGCCTTTGCCACGCATGGTGATCTGATGCAGATTGCTTTTGCGCTCGATCCCATCGCCACCGACCGCCCGTTGATGTATCAGGGCTTGTCCGACCGGTTCTATGGCCCGTGCGACGACATCCCCTTTCCCACCACCGATCATGGCATTGATTTCGAAGGTGAATTCGGCGTGATTGTCGATGCCGTGCCGATGGGGACTAGCGCGGCAGCGGCCATGCGCCATATCCGCCTGATCGTGCAGATCAACGACTGGTCGTTGCGCGCCATCGCGCCGGTTGAAATGAAAACCGGGTTTGGCTGGGTTCAGGCCAAGCCCGCCTGTGCCATGGCACCGTTTGCAGTAACCCCCGATGAACTGGGGCAAAGCTGGCGCGACGGGCGGGTGTGCCTTAATCTGGAAATCGACTGGAACGGCCGCCGCGTCGGCAATGCCAGCGGCGCGCCCATGGCATTCGGCTTTCACGAACTGGTGGCTCATGCCGCGCTGACGCGCGATCTGGTCGCGGGCACCATCATCGGGTCGGGCACTGTGTCGAACCCCGATTATGCCACTGTCGGGTCAAGCTGCATTTCCGAAATCCGCGCCGTCGAAATCATCGCGCATGGCGCGCCGCAGACCGGTTTCATGCGATTTGGCGACAGCGTCCGGATGACTGGCCGCGATGCGGCAGGCCACGCGCTGTTCGGTTCGATCGACCAGAAAGTCGTTCGCGCCTGACAGTACCCACCTAGAGTCTTTGTTTTCGCGTGATTTATTGCGAAAAACTGGTTCCCACTTTTTCGCATCACGCTTTAATCGTTATCCGGCCAGACTTGGGCAAAGAACGGGTTGCGCGCGGCATTGTCGGCGTAGCTGGCTTGATCGACCATGCATGTCGGGCACCAGTGCCCGCCGTGGAGGTACAGCCGCGGGGTCATCGTAAAATCATGGCCCCGCGCGCAGCGCCAGGCTGCCGCATCGTCTGGCCCCGCCGCAGCGCCGGTGCAGCGCGCGCCGCGAAAGGCGGCTGCCGCTGCCAGATCGGCATCGGTCAGGCTGGTGATATCGCGTGTCGTATCGTAGCCGTGATCGAGCAGCGTTACCGTGCGCGATGGCTGGCGGAAGGTGAAATCCCGCCATTCGGTCGGCAGCTTTTCCCACGCCGCACGCGATCCAAAAAACGCGTCGATATGGTCGCGATCATCGTTGGCGATCCAGTTGAGCGTGCCACCCGGCCCGCGCGCCAGCTTTTCCATTCGCTTGCGCCCTGCCCCGGGAAACAGCCGCGCCATCAGCTTGATAAAGCCTGGCATCGACGCCGCGACCCCGCGCGCAAAATCATCCATCGTATCGCGCCGGAACGGGATCAGCGCTTCCAACTTGTCGGAATCGGCATACCACTGGCCATGAAAATTGCGCGTGGCCGACCAGTTCGGGCGATAGCTGGAAAACGGATCGGCAACGCCCAGCGCAGTTCCGGTCAGGCGCATGAATTCATGGTTGGCGAGGCGCATCCGGTCCCCCCCGCCGATATTGTAAAAGCCGCGCCAGAACGCATCGGGCACCGCATCCTCGCACGAATTGGCCGCCAACCGGGCTGAATCGTCTGCGGTGATCCATTCGAACACGCCGTTGAACGGGTTGTGAAAGATGATTGGATCAAACGTCTTCCACATCGTGGGGTAAAGCATCCCGGTCTGGCGCAACGACACCCAGCGCTTCAGCCCGGATTGTGCCACGATTGCTTCGGCCTGGGTCTTGCTGATGGCATAGTGGTCAAAACGGCTGATCTTGATCGGATCGCCGGTGCGGCCCCAGTGCACGGGGGCATTGCGATGTCCGGTCTGCGCAACGGTGCCGATATAGACCAGCGCGGTCACATCCGCCTGCCCCGCCGCCGTGATCGCCTGAACGATATTGCGCGCGCCGCCAACATTCACCGCCATGGTCAATTCGGGGACATAATCGGCCAAGGGCGACACCAGCCCGCCGATATGCAGCACCTGATCCGCCCCAGTCACCCCGGCCAGCACGTCGTCAAAGCGGGTCAGATCGCCCCACACCCATTCCAGCCCCGCCGCGCCGTCAAAGCGCTTTACCACCGGGTGTGCGCGGTCTTGCGGGCGGACCAGCGCGCGGATCCGGAAGCGGTCGGTGCGTTTGAGCAATTCGGCCAAAGTGGCGCTGCCCATATTGCCCGTGCCGCCGGTCAGGAAAATCGTTTTCGGGGTCATCACATTCTATCCGCGCAGTTCGGTCTTGAGCACTTTGCCTGCGGCGTTGCGCGGCAGATCGGCAACTATCGCAAAGCTGCGCGGTACTTTGTAGTTTGCCATCGTGGCCCGCGCCCACGCCGACACATCGCTCTCGCTTGCCAAGGCCCCCGGTCGCAGCACGATGAACGCCTTGCCCACTTCGCCCAGCCGCGCATCGGGCACACCGATCACTGCCGCCACCGCAATCGCCGGGTGGGCGCAGAGCTGCTTTTCGACTTCGGCGGGATAGACGTTGAAGCCGCCGGTGATGAACAAGTCCTTCTTGCGGTCGGTGATCGCCAGATAGCCGCGCGCATCAATCGTGCCGACATCGCCGGTGTGGAGCCAGCCTGCCGGATCGATGGCTTCGGCAGTGGCCAGGGGATCATCAAGGTAGCCGCGCATCACCGCATGGCCGCGCACCAGCAATTCGCCGGGCGTTCCGGCGGGCTGGTCGCAGCCGTCATCATCGACACAGCGCACTTCGATGCCGGGCAGCGGAAACCCGCACGTCGTGGCGATAACCGCAGCATCATCACCCTGCCGGGTCATCGCAATCGCGCCGCATTCGGTCATGCCATAGCCATTGACGATATTGGACATGCCCAGTTCGCTGCGCATCCGTTTGACCAGCACGGGCGGCACGGGTGCCGCACCGGTGACCGCAACACGGAGCGAGGAAAAATCGCGCGGCTTGTCCCCCGCCAGTTCCTGCAGCAGCATCTGATAGATCGTTGGCGGGCCGGGCAGGAATGTAATCCGGTTGACCTCGATCTGCCGGACCATGTCTGCCGCATCGAATGTCGGCATCGGCACGATGGTCGCCCCGCGCACGAGACACGCCGCCCACCCCGCCTTGTAGCCGAACGTATGGAAAAACGGATTGACGATCAGATAGCGATCACCCGCGCGCAAATCGACACGGACCGCCCAGTCACCGAAAATCTGCGGTACCTGGCAGTGCGCGGTCAGCACCCCTTTGGGGCGGCCCGTCGTGCCCGAGGTAAAGATGATGTCGCAGATGTCATCGGGCGAAACCCGTGCGAAGGCGGCATCGACCGCGCGATCGTGCGGGCCAATGCCGCGCGCAATGAATGCATCCCACGCGGTGTCGATGGCGATCGTTTCGGCCAGATCGGGCAAAGCCTCGCCCGCGATCAACGCGCGATAATCCTGCCCCAGAAAATCACCGGGCGCAAACAGCAGCTTGACCCGCGCGCGCCGCAGGATATCCGCCGCCTCTCCGCCCTTGAACCGGGTGTTGAGCGGCACAATCGCGGCACCCACCGTTTGTGCGCCCAGCGCCGCCAGCATCCATTCACGCGTGTTCGGCGCCCAGATCGCCACCCGGTCACCGTGGCGCAAGCCGCTGGCGAGCATCGCCGATGCCGCCGCGCGGGCATCGGCCCAGACTTCGGCAAACGTATAAGTCCGCGCGCCGACGATCAGGCCGGGCGCATCGGGCCAGCGTTGCGCAGCGGCCTTTGCCGCGCCCGGAATGGTTTCTGGCCAGATGCCCATCGCATCGGTCATGCGATCCTGACCTCAGGCGATTTCGAACAGCCCGGCAGCACCCATTCCGCCAGCGACGCACATCGATACCACCACATATTTCACCCCGCGCCGCTTGCCTTCGATCAGTGCGTGGCCGACCAGCCGAGATCCGGTCATGCCGAACGGATGGCCGATGGCGATGGCACCGCCGTTGACATTGAGCCGGTCGGGATCGATGCCCAGCTTTTGCTGGCAATAGACTGCCTGGCTGGCGAACGCCTCGTTGATCTCGAACAAGCCGATGTCTTCGAGTTTCAGCCCGGCGCGCGCCAGCAGCTTGGGAATGGCAAAGACCGGGCCAATGCCCATTTCATCCGCGCCACAGCCCGCCACTTGGAACCCGCGATAGACGCCCAGCACTGGCAGCCCTTCTTTTTGCGCCAAGGCCAGATCCATCACCACTTGCGCCGAAGCGCCGTCGGACAACTGGCTGGCATTGCCCGCAGTGATATGGTGGCCTTCGGGGATGACGAGGCCGTGCTTGAATACTGGCTTAAGCCCCGCCAGCGCCTCATACGTGGTACCTGCGCGCACGCCTTCGTCTTTGGCAAGCGTGACCGATTCCTTGCCGGTCTCGTTGCCGTCTTTGTCGAACAGCGCCTTGGCTACGGTGATCGGCACGATTTCGGCATCGAACTTGCCCGCAGCTTGCCCGGCGGCGGCGCGCTGTTGCGACAAAGCCGCAAAGTGGTCCTGCACCTCGCGGCTGATGCCATAGCGGTCGGCAACGATTTCAGCGGTTTCGATCATCGCCATATAAGCGAACGGATCGTGTGCGACGACCAGTTCAGACCGGTTGCGAAAAGTCGGCACATGCTTGTTGAGCGTCAGCGAAATGCTTTCCACACCGCCCGCAATAGCCACATCGATCTCGTTTGTCATGATCGCGCGGGCGGCAAAGGCAACGGCATTCAGCCCGGACGAACACTTGCGGTCCATGGTAAAGCCGCTGGTGGTATCGGGCAGGTTTGACGCATGAACGGTCAGGCGGCCAAGGTTATAGCTCTGCGTGTTCCAGTGATTGCCTGCACCCAGGTAGACATCATCGACGCGCGCAGGATCGATACCCGCGCGCTCGATCGCGGCATTGACCACGTGCGCCGTCAGCACCGGCGCCTCGGTATCGTTGAACGCACCGCGATAGGCTTTGCCCACGCCGGTGCGGGCGGTCGAAACAATGGCTGCTTCACGCATATCCAATCCTCTCAGGCAAAACCGTGCATGTTGGTCGGCCCGAAATAGGCCCGCATCTCGATTACCGCATTTGCTTCGTTAAAGCGGAAGGTGTCAATCACATCAATCCGCAAGTCCTTGCCACCCAAGTGGAGCGTGACGGAAAACGCAAACGCGGCATAATCGCCCGCGATCCGCACCGGGCCATCCAGCTTCAGCTTGGCCCCGGTCTGCATGGATTCGGTATAGAACCCGAGGATCGCGGCATGGCCGACTTTTGCCGGAGAGCCGACCGGATCTTCCACGCTGGCATCGGCGGCGAACAGCGCGGCGACACGTTCGGGGCTGCCGGCATCGAACGCGGCAACATATTCGTGCACGGCGGCTTCCATCTTGGCGGGATCGGGCATGAATTTCACTCCGGGAAAAAACGGCTGATGGTGTCGATCACGCAAGCAGGCTTATCCTGCCCGTCGATTTCGATGGTCACGCGCACCACCGACTGAATGGCATTTTTGATGGCTTCGACCGCAACCACTTCACCCACCGCGCGGATCCGGCTGCCGACTTTGACCGGCGACACAAAGCGCAACCGGTCTGCGCCGACATTCACCGCATGGGTAAATCCGCGCACTTCGATCAAATCCGGCAGGAAATGGTTGACGAGGCTCATCGTCAGGTACCCATGCGCGATCGTGCCGCCAAACGGCCCGTGCCGCGCGCGTTCGACATCGACATGGATCCATTGGTGATCGCCGGTCACGTCGGCAAAGCCATCAACGCGCTGCTGATCGATCAACAGCCAGTCGGTCGGCCCCAGTTGCGTACCTTCCTGCCCGATAAGGTCTGCGGGCCTTGCGAATATCAGCGGCATGGTCACGCCCTTTGGCTGGAGACCGGGACGATCTCGCCAGTCATGTATGAGGACAAGTCACTGGCAAGAAACAGCATGACATTGGCCACTTCCCACACTTCGGCGGGGCGGCCATAGGCTTCGGCCTTGACCAGTTCGGCCAGTTTTTCTGCGGTGGTTACTTTCGCGAGGAATGGGTGCATCGCGAGGCTGGGTGCAACCGCATTGATCCGCACGCCATGATCGGCGGCTTCCAGCGCGGCGCAGCGGGTGAACGCCATCACGCCCGCCTTTGCAGCGGCATAATGCGCCTGCCCGCGTTGAGCGCGCCAGCCGAGCACCGATGCATTGTTGACCATCACGCCCGACTTTGCCGCAACCATCACCGGCAGAAAGGCGCGGGTCATGCGGAACAGGCTGGTCAGCGTAACATCGAGCACGCGGCTCCACTGATCGTCGGTCATGTCAACCACCGCGACTTCACCGCCCAGCCCGGCATTGTTGATGAGCACATCGATGCGGCCAAGCGTGGCCAGCGCGGCAGTGCGCAGGCCCTGCACCGAGGTTTCGCTGGTAACATCGCACACGCACGTCGCCGGGCGAGCACAGCCGGTTTCGGCGGCGATGCGGTCGGCTGCTTCACCCAGCCGCCGTTCGTGGACATCGCTGAGCAGCAGGACCGCGCCTTCCTCAGCCGCGCGCTTGGCCACGGCATAGCCGATGCCAGTGCCAGCGGCGGCGGTAATCACCATCGTTTTGCCCTTCACCAGCCCCAGCGGCATTGGATAGGGGGGGACAGGAACGCTCACAGCACGCCCCTCGGTTCAAAGTCGATCATTGGGAACCTCGCGGTTCCCGGGGGAGCCCCAAACCGCGCTCCGCAATCAGATTGCGCTGGATCTGGTTGGTGCCGCCATAGATCGTATCGGCGCGGCTGGAGAGGTACATATTGGGCAACAGCGGCCAGGCGTAATCATCACCCGGTGCGATTTCCGCGGCCTGGCCAAGCACGTCCATCGCCAGTTCGCCAAGCCCGCGCCGCCATGTCGCCCACTGGATTTTGTATGTCAGCGCCGCGCCATCAATCGCGGAATGATCGGTTTGTGACAGCATCCGCAGCGCGCCATAGCGCATCAGCCGCAAACCGATCTCGGCTTTGGCAAGGCGTTGGCGGATGACCGGATCAGCCGCCTTGCCGTTGGCCCTTGCCGCCGCGACAAGCACGTCGAATTCGTTGCGGAACTGCATTTGCTGGCCCAGTGTGGACACCCCGCGCTCAAACGCCAGCAGCCCCATCGCGACTTTCCAGCCTTCACCCGGTGCGCCAAGCAAGGCGTCAGCCGGGCAGCGCGCATCGGTGAAAAAGGTTTCGTTGAATTCCGCTTCGCCGTTCATCTGGCTGATCGGGCGCACCTCGATACCGGGCTGATCGAGGTCCATGAGCAGAAAAGTGATGCCCTTTGGCCCTTTGGAGCCTTCGACGCTGCGCGTGACGACGAATATCTTGTCGGAATAGTGCGCCAGGCTGGTCCACACTTTCTGGCCATTGACGACCCAGTGATCGCCGTCCAGCGCCGCGCGGGTCTTGACATTGGCAAGGTCTGATCCGGCCCCGGGTTCGGAATAGCCCTGGCACCAGATCGTCGTGCCAGCGGCGATGGCGGGCAAATACTGCGCTTTTTGCGCTTCGGTCCCAAATGTCAGGATGGTTGGCCCGGCGAGTTCGATGCCGATATGGTTGACCCGGTTGGGTGCGCCCGCGCGGGCATATTCTTCGGCAAAGATCACTTGTTCGGCCAGCGTCGCATCCCGCCCGCCCCATTGCGCGGGCCAGCCAATGCACGACCATCGGTGCGCCGCCAGTTGCTGTTCCCATTCCTTGCGCCGGGGGATGCTTTCACACAAGCTGTGAATCCCGCGAATGTCGGCGAACGGGCCGGCCATTTGCGCTTGCAGCCAACCCGCACATTCCGCGCGGAATGCTTCCTCTGCGGGCGAAAAACCCAGCTTCATGCTGCCGCTCCCATCATCAGCCGCGCAATCTGTTCGCGGTGCCACTGGCCATCGCCCAGCATCGACACAATCGCGCGCGCGCGTTTGAAGTACAGATGCGCGTCGTGATCCCAGGTAAAACCGATGCCGCCGTGCAACTGGATCATGTTGCCCGCGCACATGTGAAACGTATCGGCACAAAACGATTTGGCGGCATGGAGCGCCAATGGCGCTTCATCGCTGCCTTCGTCGATCGCACAGGCCGCCCAATAGACGGCAGAGCGGGCCTGTTCGATTTCGATCATCATGTCGGCCAGCCGGTGCTTGTAGGCCTGAAACGATCCGATCGCGCGCCCGAACTGCACACGGTCACGCGAATAGGCGACCGTTTGGTCCAGCGCGGCTTGCGCACCGCCCAGCGCCTCGGCAGACAGGCAGATCCATCCGGCGGCAAGCGCAGCGGAAATGCCAGCCTTGCCATCGGCCAGCGGCGTGGCGGCAGCGTGCGTCAGCGTGATCGTGGCCAGCGGGCGCGTCTGGTCCATCGTGACATGGGGGGTCACGCACACGCCCGCGTCCTGCAGGTCGATCAACCAGCCCTGATCGCCCGACCACGCAAGCAAAAGATCAGCCGCGCCGCCATGCGGCACAAACTGCACGGTGCCGGTCAACCGTCCAGCGCTGTCGCTCAATCCCTCGGCACGGGCGGCGGCGGCAAGGATCTGGCCCGCTGCCAGCGGTGCAAGCCATTGCGCCCGCTGCGCGTCCGATCCCCCGGCGGCAAGCGCGCGGCCAACCATCGCAACCCCCAGCAGCGGTATCGCGGCCAGATGCGCGCCCGCCGCTTCGGCCACTTGGGCAAATTCGACCATGCCCAGCCCCGCGCCGCCGCAGGCTTCGGGCAGACAGATCCCGGCAAGGCCGAGTTCACCAGCAAAGGCTGCCCACAACGCGCGGTCGATCCCGGCATCGGCGCCGCTGCCCGCCATCGCGGCGCGGGTGCGCGCACGTGTGGCGTGTTCGGCAAACAGGCCACGGACCGTATCCGCGATCATCGCTTGTTCGTCGGTAAAGGCGAATTCCATGTTATGCAGTCCCCCACACTTTGCGCGGGGCGATGCGCTGCGCCATCAGGCGCGCAACCGCGCCGCCCACGTCCGCCGGTTTCCAGCGCGCCTGCTGATCGATGAACGGGCCTTCGCGCCAGCCGTCTTCGAGCATGATCTTGCCCCCTTCGAGTTCGAATACGCAGCCAGTCACCGCCGCGCTGTCAGCGCTGCCCAGCCAGACCACGGTCGGGGCGACATTGGCTGGGTCCATCGCGTCGAAACCGGCACCTTGGGTAGCCATTTTTTCGGCGAACGCTTGTTCGGTCATGCGCGTGCGCGCCGAAGGGGCGAGCGCGTTGGCGGTAATGCCATAGCGGCCAAGCTCGGCGGCCTGCACCAGCGTCAGCGCGGCAATGCCGCCCTTGGCCGTGGCATAAGCCGCTTGCGCGATGCTGCCTTGCAGACCCGCACCCGATGACGTGTTGATGATCCGCGCATCGGGATCGCGGCCTTGCTTCTGCTTGGCACGCCAATAGGTGACCGCATGGCGGGTCAGGCAGAAATGGCCACGCAGATGCACGCGCATCGTCGCATCCCATTCATCGAGCGTGGCGGAAACGAACATCCGGTCGCGCACGATGCCGGCATTGTTGACCACCACGTGCACGTCACCAAACGCGGCGAGTGTGGCTTCGACGATGCGCCCGGCTGCGTCCCAATCGGTGATGTCTTCGTAGTTCGCCACGGCCTTGCCGCCGCCCGCGATGATTTCGGCCACCACTGCGTCCGCCGCGCTGGTATCGCGCCCTTCGCCGCCCAGCGACGTGCCAATATCATTGACCACCACATTCGCGCCTTCAGCGGCGAAGCCAAGCGCATAAGCCCGGCCAAGGCCGCCCGCCGCGCCGGTGATGATGACAGTACGGTTATCACAGATACCCAAGGTTTATGCCCCTTTGCTGGCAGGATGGCCGCGTTGTGCGGTCACAGCCGCTCGATGATGGTGACATTGGCCTGCCCACCGCCCTCGCACATCGTCTGCAGGCCATAACGGCCACCGGTGCGTTCCAGCGTGTTGAGCAGCGTGGTCATCAGCTTGGCACCGGTCGCGCCGATGGGATGACCGAGCGCGATCGCTCCGCCCTGAACATTGACCTTTTCGTGCGGGATCGACAGCTCTTTCATCCACGCCAACGTGACCGAGGCAAACGCCTCGTTGCATTCGAACACGTCGATATCATCAAGCGTCATGCCCGATTTCTCCAAGGCATAGCGCGTGGCACGGATCGGGCCGGTCAGCATCCACACCGGATTATCGGCGCGCACCGACAGGTGATGGATCCGCGCGCGCGGCGTGAACCCGTGGTCTTTGACCGCTTGCGCGCTGGCGATGAGCAGCGCGGCGGCGCAATCGGAATTCTGGCTGGCATTGCCTGCGGTCACGCGCCCGCCCTCGCGCACCGGTTTGAGCAGCGCCAGCCCTTCGAGCGTGGTGCCCGGGCGGATCGTTTCATCGCGCGCCAGCCCGGCGAGCGGCGCGATCTCGGTGTCGAACCAGCCCGTCTCGGTCGCGGCAGCGGCGCGCTGGTGGCTGGCGAACGCAAAGGCGTCCAGCTCTTCGCGGCTGATCTGCCATTTTTCGGCGATCATTTCGGCCGAGCGGATCTGGTTCACTTCTTCATCGCCATAGCGCGCATCCCAGCCTGCCGCGCCGATGAACGGGCTGGCAAAGCCATAAGCCTGCCCCGCGATCATTGCGGCCATGATCGGAATGCGGTTCATGGCTTGGCTGCCGCCCGCCACCACGATGTCCTGCGTGCCGCTCATCACGCCTTGCGCGGCAAAATGGACCGCCTGTTGCGCGCTGCCGCACTGGCGGTCGATGGTGACGCCCGGCACGTCTTCGGGCAAGCCCGCCACCAGCCACGCCGTGCGGCCGATATCGCCCGCCTGCCCGCCGATGGTTTCGGTGCAGCCCCAGACCACATCTTCGACCAGCGCCGGATCGAACGCATTGCGCGCCATCAGCGCCTTGATCGGATGCGCGGCAAGATCCGCCGGGTGAAGCGCGGCAAGGCTGCCCTTTTTGCGCCCCACGGGGGAACGGATGGCGTCGATGATATAGGCTTCAGGCAACGCTTTGCTCTTTCGCGAAAGTCTGGTCGGGGCCGGCTGGCCGGGTGAACAGCCGCGCAGCGATGCGGGCGCGGTGGAACGCGGGCGTGCCCCAGCACCCGGTCAGCGCCAGTGCGCGTTTGAGCAGCAAGTGGACATCCACTTCCCACGAATAGCCCATCGCGCCGTGCACCTGAATGGCGGCGCGCGCGGCCTGATCGGCAGCTTCGAGCGCGACGATCCGCGCGTGGCTGGCACGCGCGCGCGCATAAATGTCGCCCTGCGCCACCGTGGCCGCCGCAGCCAGCATCACCGGCCGCGCAAATTCGATCGCCGTCTGCGCCGATGCCAGATGGTGTTTGACCGCCTGATAGCTGCCGATCGGCTTGCCGAACTGCTGGCGATCTTTGGCATATGCCACGGCAAGATCGACCGCGCGCTGCGCCAGCCCCATGCCTTGCGCGGCGGCGAACACGGCCGCGCGATCGGTTGCGCGCGTCCAGTCAGCCGGACCAAGGTCTTGCGCCGCAGCCGGGTCCCAGCCAATGCGGAACACCCGGCGCAACGGGTCAATCGATTGCGCCGGGGTCAGCGCGATTGTGTCGGGTGTGGCCAGAAAGGCGTGGCCGTCTTTTTCCAGCAAAAACGCGCCCGCTACATCGGCGCTGGCGACAACCGGATTGGCAGCGGGCGCAATCGCGATGATTGCAGCCGGATCACGCAACAACGCATGATCGGGGGCAAGCTCCGCCAGCATCGGCGCGGCGATCCCGGCGCTTTCCACCAGCGGCTCGGGCAAGGCCACATAGCCCGCCGCTTGCGCGATCAGCGCAAAATCCACTTCGCCAAGGCCAAGCCCGCCCGCGCTTTCGGGGACCAGCATCGCGGTAAAGCCGGTGGCTGCGATCTGTGCCCAGCGGTCGGGATCGAATGCGCGGTCGTGCTGCATCATTGTGCGCCAGTGCGCGGGGGTGCACGTGTTGCCGAACAGCGTGGTGGCGGTATGGGCAAACATCTGTTGTTCGGCGCTGAGCGTGAAGTCCATGGTCGGTTCCTTCAGCGCGGCAGGCCGAGCATCCGCTCGGCAATGATGTTGCGCTGAATCTCGTTTGATCCGGCATAGATCGGCCCGGCCAGCGCGAAGATATAATCATCCAGCCAGTCGTGATCGCCCCGACGCAAAGTTCCCGGTTCGGGCACCAGTTCGGCATCGGCACCCAGGATCGCAAGCGCGGTCTGGTGGAGATGGATGTCCATTTCGGACCAGAAAATCTTGTTGGTGCTCGCTTCCGCGCCGATCTTGGCCCCGGCGCTCAGGCGCGATGCGGTCTGATAGATATTGAGCGCATAAGCCTCTGCATTCATGAACGCGCGGACAACGTCGGCCTCCAACAGGGGATCGGCGCTGTTGCGGCGCGCCTGCCACATCCCCGCAAGCGAAGCGGCGGCCACCTGATAGCGCGCCGGGCTGCGCAACATCAGGCCGCGCTCAAACCCGGCGGTCGCCATGCAGATGTGCCAGCCCTGCCCTTCATCGCCGAGCCGGTTGAACGCCGGAACGCGCACGTCCTCCAGCACGATTTCGGCAAACCCGACATGGCCGTTGATTTTGCGGATCGGCGTGCGCGTCACACCGGGCGCATCGAGCTTGAAGAAAATCAGGCTCATGCCTTTGTGCCGCTCGCTGCCCGGTTCGCGGAACAGGCCAAATGCCCAGTCGGCAAATACCGCGCGGCTCGACCAGATCTTGTGCCCGCTCAGCACATAGTCATCGCCATCGCGCACGGCGGTGGCGCGCACCCCGGCCAGATCGCTGCCCGCCTGCGGTTCGGACCAGGCTTGCGCCCAGATTTCCTCTCCACTTGCCATCGGCGGCAAAAAGCGCTGTTTTTGCGCGGGCGTGCCGAATTCCATCAAGGTCGGGCCAAGCAGGAAGATACCGTTCTGATTGACGCGGCCCGGCGCCCCCGCGCGGTAATACTCTTCTTCAAAGATCAGCCATTCGATCAGATCAAGCCCGCGCCCGCCATAGTCCTTTGGCCAAGTGACCATGCCCCAATCGCCCGATTTGAGCGTGGCTTCCCATGCGCGATGCGCCTCAAAACCGGCGCGCGATGCGTCATAATGTTCAAGCGGATCGGCAGGAACGTGCGCTTCCAGCCAGTGCCGCACTTCGGCGCGGAACGCCTGTTGTTTGGGGGTATAGGACAAGTCCATCAGAACTTCGCCGCCGCCCCCTTGTTTGTCACGAACGCATCGCGCGCTTTCTGGCTGTCTTCGTGCGCATACATTTCCAGCGTAAAGCCCTGCTCGATCCGGTACATATCGCACGCGTTGACCGGTTCGATCAGGTTGAGCGCCTGTTTGGCGATGACCAGCGCCACGCGGCTTTTGCCGGCGATTACCGTGCACAGCGCGCGGGCTTCTTCTTCCAGCCGGTCCAGCGGCACGATTTTTTCGACCGATCCGTGCCGCGCCAGGTCTTCGACCGGGATGGTGCCGCCGGTGAAAAAGCTGGTGCGCACTTTCTGGACGGGCAGCATCCGCATCAGGAACGCAGCGCCGCCCATCGCACCGCGATCGATTTCGGGCAGCGACAAGTACGCGCCTTCCGCCGCGATCAGGCAGTCGGCGGCCCCGGCAATGTTCACGCCGCCGCCAATCACGAACCCGTGCAGCGCCACCACCACCGGCACTGCACAATCCCTGATCGCTTTGACAGTCAGGTAGTTGTTCCGGTTGAGCGCGGCAATCCGTTCGGGATGGGCCTGCATCTCCTTGATATCGACCCCGCCGCAAAAGCCGCGCCCGACCGCGCGGATCAGCACGCAGCGTACGTCCTCGTTCGCCGAAGCCGCGTCGATCAGCACGGGGATAGTGCCCCAGCCCGCAGTATCGAACGCGTTGACTTTGGGATGATCGAACACGATTTCGGCGATGTGGTCTTTGACCGTCAGGGTTATGGGCATGCGTGTTGTCCTTGTCAGGCGGCCAGCGCGGGCACGCCGAGCGCCGCCAGCCGTTCGCGCGCCTCGGCCATGATGCGGTCCACCAGTTCCTGACAGCTCGGCACATCGCTGATCCGGCCGCCGACCACGCCGGTCGCCATCACGCCATGTTCGATATCGCCATCAACCACCGCCTTTTGAATCAGCATCGGCATCGTCGCGGCCATCATCGCCTGCTTCAGCGGCATGGCACCATGCGCGGTCATGCCGCGCGCAGAGCGGATGAAATCCAGCCACGAAGCGCCGGTCTGGCGCTTCATGGCGCGCCCCGCTTCAAACGCGCGCAACCACATCGCCAGCGAGCCGGATTTTTCGATCCGGTCCATCAGCCGCGTGCGGATCATGCGTTGGGGAATGCCGTCTAGCCGGGTGGTCACGATAATTGCGTCGGTCGTCGCCTGCAGATAGGCGGTTTTCGCGCTATCGGGCACCGGACTTTCGCGCGTCAGCAAAAAGCGCGTGCCCATTGCGATACCCACCGCGCCATAGGCCAGCGCGGCCACCAGCCCGCGCCCGTCGGCAAAGCCGCCACTGGCAATCACCGGCACTTTCACCGCATCCAGCACTTGTGGCAGCAGCACCGTGGTGGGAACCGACCCGGTGTGCCCCCCGCCCTCGCCGCCTTGCACGCAGATCATGTCAACGCCGAGTTCGACCATTTTTTGCGCGTGTTTGACCGCGCCGACCGTCGGGATGCACACAATACCCGCATCCTTGAAACGCGCGATCATCCCGGCATCGGGGCCACGGCCAAAGCTGACTGCGCGCACTTGTTCGCGGTTTTCAACGATCAGTTCGACGATTGCGTCGGCACCCGGCTGGAAACTGTGAAAATTCACGCCGAACGGGCGATCCGTACCCCGCCGCACGGCCAGGACCTTGGCGCGGCATTCGTCCGGCGTCATCACCGCTGCGCCCAGAAACCCGAAGGCTCCGGCGTTGCAGCTGGCGATCACGAGCGCCGGTTCTGCCACCCAGCCCATCGCGGTCTGGATGATCGGCACGCGGCACCCCAGCCGTTCGACCATGATCGTCTGCAGCGCGTCCGCCATCAGCTTTGGCCAGACTCGCGCTTGTTCGCCGCCGCCGCCGACGCACCGCTGACGCCCGCGATCGAATTGCCGGTAACGAGATCGTTTTGCGCGTGGGCAAAGTGGTGCATGTGAAACACCGCGTCGCTGGCCGCGCGCTTGCCGCGCAGTTCCTCGACATGATTGACCGCCTGCTTGGTCAGCCAATTGCCCAGCCGCCCCTGACCCGCCAGCTTGTTGGCCCAGGCCGCCGCCGCATCGCGCAATTCGGCGCGCGGCACGACTTTGTTGACCATGCCAAAGCTGTGCGCGCGGCTGGCGCTCATCCGTTCACCCAGCAGCAGGAATTCCTTGGCCACGCGCGGTGGCAGTTCATACGCGTGGGCAAAATATTCCACCCCGGGAATGCCCATCAACGGGTTGACCGGGTCTTGAAAGAACGCGTCTTCGCTCGCCACGATCAGATCGCACACCCATGCCAGCATCAGCCCACCGGCAATGCAGGCCCCCTGCACCATCGCGATGGTCGGTTTGGAAATGTCGCGCCAGCGGCGGCACATGCCCAGATATTGTTCCTGTTCGCGCGTGTAGAGCAATTCGGCCCCCGGCTTGTTGGTATGCGGCGGAACCATCAGGCGCTTGTCGAATTCGTGGTGCAGATCGCGGCCCGGCGTGCCGATATCGTGCCCGGCGGAAAAATGCTTGCCATTGCCCGCCAGCACGATTGCCCGCACCGCATCATCACGCACCGCGCGGGCAAAGGCATCATCAAGCGCATATGTCATCTGACCGTTCTGCGCATTGTTGAAACTCGGGCGGTTCATCGTGATCCACGCCACCGCACCTTCAACCGCATAAAGCACGGGGCTGTCGGTTTCATAGGCGATGTCCACTTTGGCGGAATCTACCAGATCGCTCATTGCCAGACCTCGGTCATGCTGCGCGGCGCGCAGGCGGGTTGTCTTTGAAGATGGTGGTGCGCACGCCGTTGGGATCGAGCCGCGCGATGACCGCCAGTTCATCGTCCGTGGGCACAGCGGTTTCGGGAAGTGGCTCGGCACTGTGGGCAAGCGGGAACCCGGTGTTTGCCTGCACTTCGTCGAACGTCACGCCGGGGTGCAGCGACACCACCCGCACCTGGTGATCCGGCCCGCCGAAATCCATCACGCACAAATTGGTGACGATGATCCGCAGATCGAGCCCGGCGGGCGGCTTGCCATTCAAATAACGCGCCGGATTGTACCCCGCCATGCACACGAAATCGACTTCTCCCGCAATCAGCGCGCGCGTTGAGTGACTGGGAAAAAAGAAGCTGTTGGGATGGATGATCGAATTGCCGGGAAACCCGCGCGCGCCAAGCATCGCGGACTTGGGCTTGTCATGATCGCCGATGACGCTGATATTGGCTTGCCCGAACCGGTCGAACTGCACCGGGCCGACCATGGCGTGGCGGCGTCCGCCCCACAGCGCGGAAAACACCCGGTCGTAATTGGCATAACCCTCATAGACCACCGGGCCGGTGCGCTTGCCCGGCGCAATCGGCTGATCGCCATAGAAGCATTCGCCGTCGGTGGTCTGAAGCAAAGGGTTGTACAGCGTTTTGGCGAGCGCCGTGCCCAAACGCGGCAGCGGGCCAATCCCGGTTGCCATCACTTCGCCATCATGCCGCCAGGCTTGCGCACAGCTCAAGATGACGAGATCGGCCAGAGTTGCTTCGGTCATGGGGCCTGCCTCCTTAATAGACCGGGCGGGGCAGCGCGCGCAGTGCGTCTGCACCGCCCACGGCAGTCAGGTATTGCGCGTCATCGACATCGACAAATGCCTGGCGATAGGCCGCCCACGCCTCTGGCGAAGCGGCACTTTCGACATAGGTTTTCAAATGGCGCAGATCGAGGTGGTAGTCGGGGTTGGCGCTGGTCGGGTGCGCGCCGAACGGTGCTTCGACAATCCCGGTGATGCGCGCGCGTTCCACCAGCGCGAACCGGGCGTTGGTGGCCATATCGAGTTCGGCGGTGGTCACCACTTGCTCGACACTGGCATAGACTTGCGGGGCCGCGCGCGCGAACAGTTCATCGAAGAACGGATCGGGCGAGGTGACCAGCAGATTGCCCTTTTCGTCCGAGCGCTGCGCATGGATCAGCGCGACATCAAGGTTAAGCGCGGGCATGGCGACCAATTCCTCGCCATCCGCATAAGGGCTCTTGACCGTTTTGAAGGCAAAGCCCGACTGGTTCAGAATGTCGGTGCCAATGCCAACGCGGGTGGGCAGAAACGGCAGGTGCATCGCTGCGGCGCGCAAACCCCAGTGAAACAGCCCTTCGTCCAGTTCCAGCACGGCAATGCTGCCCGATTGGCGGGCGGCGCGAAAGTGCGGCTCAAGCGGGTAATGATCGAGGCTGACGAACGCAAACACCAGCTTCTTCACTTTGCCCGCCGCGCACAACAGGCCCACGTCCGGCCCGCCATAGGACACCACCGTCAGATCCTTGACATCAGAGCGCAGGATTTCGCGCACCAGCGCCATTGGCTTGCGCCGGGTGGCCCACCCGCCTATGCCGATGGTCATGCCATCGGACAGTTGACCGACCACGTCGGCCGCGCTCATCCGCTTGTCAAACGTCACGCCGCTTCTCCTGCTGCGGTCTGGTTTTCCATGGCCGTCTGCCACGCCCAGACATGGCCCCATTCGCTCGGCTGCAAGTGTGCGGTTGCTACCCAGGTCGCCGGGTCGATCACCAGCGGGTCCGCCCCGATTTCAAGGTCAAAGCCCGATGGCGTCTGCATATAAAAACCGAAAGTCTGATCGTTGACATGGCGGCCGATCGTGGCGCTGACCGGCACTTGGTTTATCCGCATCCGGTCGTAACATTTGCCCACATCGCTTTGGCTGGCCATTTCGAGCATCAGGTGGATGCAGCCCGATGGCGGCACCGGCATTTCGCCAAATGCCACGGAATGGTGCCGTCCATTGTCGGCGTGCATGAAAGCAAAGCCCATGCCCGGATCATCGGGATCTGGGCTGAAGCGAAAACGCGGCAGATCGGTATCGCCAAATCCGATGGCCTTGTAAAAATCATGCGTTTGCGCAAAATTCGGTGCGGCGAACACCGCGTGGCCCATTCCCATCGCGCCAGTCACGAAACCGCTGACCCCGACCGGCGAGACGAATGCCACATCATCGCGCGTATCACCGCAAAAGAATTCCAGGCCATTGCCGGCGGGATCGCTCGTGCAGAAAAATGCCGCCACGCCGCGCGCGGCGGCGTCTGCGTCCGATCCGGCCAAGACCGGGCGGCCTGCCGCTGCAATCTTCGCGCCGAGCGCGGCCAGTTCGTGCGCATCGCCCACTTCATAAGCTGCGGCGACCAGACGTTCGCTCTTGCCCGCTTCGATGCGGAAACGGAACGGACGATCATCGATGCGGTATAGCGCCGCGCCATCAGGCGCATCGTCCGCGCGCATCACGCCGACCACCCGGGTCAGAAAGTGGTCCCATTCTGCGGGCTTGGCCGTGGCAATCACGACATAGCCGAGCGCCTTGATGCCCATCGGCGTCAGTTTCCTTTCACGAGATCGAGGAACGAGGGGCGTTCCCCACCGCCATCGACATTGATGCGCGCACCGCTGACCCATGCCGCCAGATCAGAGCAGAGCCACAGCACCGCCCCGGCAATATCGTCGCCCCGGCCCATGCGCTGCAATGGCAGCGACCGGCCAACCGCAGCTTGCGCGGCGGCGTTACCATACGTTTCATCCGCCGTTTCGGTCTGCACCAGCCCGACGATGATGGCATTGACGCGAATGCCGTCTGGCCCCCATTCTTGCGCCAGGCTTTGCGTCAGGCTGAGCAAGCCTGCCTTGGCCGCGCCATAAGCGGCGGTCATCGGCGAAGGGCGAATGCCGGACACGCTGGCAATGTTGACAATGCTGCCCCCGCCCGCTTGCTGCATGGGGGCGTGCGCGGCTTGCGCCAGATACATCGCGGCATGCAAGTTGAGCTTCAGGATGGCATCGAAAAAGCGCGGCGAGGCCGTGGCCGCCGCTGCCTGCGGTGATCCCCCGGCATTGTTCACCAGAATATCCAGCCGGCCATATGTGGCAGCGACCGCATCGACCAGTGCCTTGGCCTGATCCGGATCGCGGATATCGGCGGACCGGAAAACCAGACTTTCGGGCAAGGCCTCAGGGGTATTGCGGCCACACACGATCACGGTTGCGCCCGCCAGCGCCAGCGCCAGCGCGATGCGCAAGCCCAGCCCGCGCGTGCCGCCCGTGACAATGGCCACCCGGCCATGAAGGTTGATCGCAAGATCCATCGCTGTTTGCCCGTTGCCGGGCGCGCTCTCCCTTGTCCGGCTGCATGGGAATTCTTTCCTGCAGCGGATTCGATTTCGGCCATATCGGAAGCCGGATTGCTTTTCAATTGACGATTTGCGTACCGCATGGCAGTTGAAATTACGCGTGCACTAAAGATGCGCAGCATTTGATTCGACTGGGGGAGCGATCCGCACGATGGCCAGCGTCGCCACTTTGCCTGCGATTATTGCAGGCCTGCCGATTGCGTCGGCGACATCCCCCCGGGTTTGATTTTCTTCTGACAAGGACAGCACCGTGGCAGACTTGACACAGACGACGTACCGCGTGGCAGGCGGCTATGACATCGTGATTGCTGAGGCCGGGCCTGCCGATGGCACCCCGGTGGTGTTCATCCACGGCAGCGGCCCCGGTGCATCGGGGGCATCGAATTTTCGCGGCAATATCGCGGCCTTTGTCGATGCCGGTTTTCGCGTGATCCTGCCCGATCTGATCGGCTATGGCGGATCGTCCAAGCCCGAAGGGCTGGATTATACGCTGCACTTGTTCACCGCCACATTGTATGATGCCTTGCGCCAGCATGGCGTGGAACAGGCGCATCTGGTGGGCAATTCGCTCGGCGGCGGCATTGCCTTGCTGATGACGCTGGATCATCCCGAATTCACCGCCCGCATGGTGCTGATGGCACCGGGCTGCGTGGCCGAACGCGAAAGCTATTTCGTGATGCCCGGAATCGCCAAAATGGTTTCCAGCTTTGGCGGGCCTGATTTCAGTCTGGCCGAACAGAAGCGGCTGATTACCAATCTGGTACACCCGGACTTTGCGCCCGCTATTCCCGATGCGCTGGTCGAAGAACGCTTTGCCGTCGCGCGCACCCAGCCCAAGGACGTGCTGATGCGGATGCGCACGCCCGATCTTTCCCCGCGCCTGCACGAAATCGCTCAGCCGGTTTTCGTGCTGTGGGGGCTGAACGACGAATTCTGCCCCGAAGCCCATTCCCGGCTGTTCCTCGATCATTGCCGCGACGCGCGCGCGATCACGTTCGGGCGCACCGGCCATTGGGTGCAAGTCGAACGGGCGGCGGAATTCAACGCTTACGCCATCGATTTTCTGAATGCCTGAGCGTCATTTTCGATAAGGCAAACAGATGGAAAGGACTTTCATGCCCGATATTTCGATGGTCCGCCCCTTCCCCGCCAGCGCAGTTCCGCAGTGGGATTTTGCAACCGATGTCGCCATTATCGGCTTTGGCGCGACCGGGGCTTGCGCCGCTATCGAGGCCCGCACGGCAGGTGCGCGTGTGCTGCTGTTTGAACGCAGTTCGGGCAGCGGCGGGGCATCGGCGCTGTCGGGTGGAGAAATCTACATCGGCGGCGGCACTGATGCGCAACGGGCGGCGGGTTTCGATGATACGGTCGAAGACTTCACCGCCTATCTCAAGCTGGCGGGCGGCCCTTGCGTTGATGAGGCGAAGTGCGAGCTTTATGGGCGAGAAGCGCTGGATCATTATCAGTGGCTGAAAGATCAAGGCGTGCCCTATCGCGGCAATTTCCTGCCCGGCAAACATATCGAACCGACCGACGATTCCACGCTGATCTGGTCGGGCAGCGAAGCCGCCGCGCCGTTCTGCCATGCGGCCCGGCCTGCGCCGCGCGGCCATGTGATCCAGCATGTGGGCTGGGGCGGCGGGCGGCCGCTGGTCAATATCCTTGAAGCGCGCGCGCGCGATCTGGGCACCGAATTCCATTGCGACGCACGCGCGGTGGCGCTGATTACCGATGGCGCGCGGGTCTGCGGCGCGGTGGTGCGGATCGACAACACCAACCGCTTCGTCAGGGCAACCAAGGGCGTGGTGCTGGCGACCGGCGGTTTCGTGTTCAACGATGCGATGCGCCGCAAATATTGCCCCGACAGCTTTCGCGTCAACAGCCCGATTGGCGACAAAGACGATGGTATCGGAATCGAACTGGGGGTTTCGGTCGGTGGCGATGCCATCCATATGGACCAGTTCTTCACCACCTGCCCGTGGACAATGCCCGAAAGCCATGCCTACGGCGTGTTTGTCAACCGGGCCGGGCAGCGCTTTATCAACGAAGATTGCTACCACGGCCGGGTCAGCCGCTGCGCGGTCGATCAGGACGGCGGCAAAGTCTACCTCTTGCTCGATATGGCGCATTTCGTGCAGCCGCTCGATCTTGCCGGGATCACGATTGCCGGCACGGGCAACACGTGGGAAGAAGTCGAAGCCGAACTGGACATGGCCCCGGGCACGCTGTCGGCGACGATGGCGGTTTACAACACCCACGCCCGCGCGGGGCGCGATCCTTTGTTCGACAAACAAGTGCCGATCCTGACCCCGCTCGATCAGGCACCGTTCGTTGCGCTCGAACTCAATTTCGCCACCAGCTATTTCAGCTTTTTCACGCTCGGCGGGCTGCGAACGAGCACCGACGGCGAAGTGCTGGACCGGCAGGGGCAGCCGATTGCCGGGCTCTATGCGGCGGGGCGCTGCACTTCGGGATTGCCCGCCTGGGGCCATGGCTATTCATCGGGCATGAGCCTGGCGGATTGCACATTCTTCGGACGGCAGGCCGGAAAGGCAGCCGCCGCCTGAGCGTGGAACACAAACTTAGCCAGACTCGTTTGTTTTCCGCGATTTCCGAATCGCAAGATGAGTCCATCTGGCGCGAAATCACTCGATAGGAGAAAGCCATGCTGCTCGACTGGATGAAAACCGCTGCCACGCTGGCTGATGATCCGGTCTCGGGATTTGATCCCGATGCCGTAACGGTCAGCGCAACGGTTGCAATCGCCGCCCCCGCGCGCGTGGTGTGGCAGGTCCTGACCGATCTGCCGCGCTATAACGAATGGAACCCGTTTTGCGTGCGCGCGCAATCGACGCTCAAACTGGGCGCTGCGGTTGACATGACGCTCGTCAACTATGCGGTGCCGGGCACACTGGTGCCCAACTGCGAATATATCTGCGCGTTTGAACCCGAACGGCTGCTGTCGTGGGAAATGGTTTATAGCGATTTCTGGCCCTACCCCGCGCGCCGCGATCAGGTGATCGAGCCGACCGGGCCGGACAGTTGCCGCTATGTTTCCACCGACGCGTTTCTGGGTGTCAACGGCATCCACGTGTTCCGCTTTGCCGGGCCATGGGTAAAGCGCGCGTTCGACGATTCCGCCCACGCGCTCAAAGCCCGCGCCGAAGCGCTGTTCGCCGCCGAACACGCCGCCGAATACAAGGCCTGATCGCGATGGCCTATTCGCTCCAGCAGCTTTCCGACATGGAAGCGATCAAGATCCTAAAACACCGCTATTTCCGCGGGATCGATACGGCTGATATGGTGCTGCTCGATAGCCTGTTCACCGACGATGTCAGCGTGGTCTACAACGGCGGGACTTATCGCGTGGCGTTGTCAGGCCGGGCGAACATGATCGAATTTCTTGCCAATTCGTTCCATTCGGGCGCCCTGGCCATGCACCTTGGCGTGATGCCGGAAATCGCGATCACTGGCGAAAACGCGGCAACGGGCATTTGGTATTTGCAGGATGTGTTCATCAATCTGGAGATCGACAACCACACGTTCGGCACCGCGATCTATACCGACAGCTATCGGCGCGAAGACGGCGTGTGGAAAATCGCCTCAACCCATTATGACCGCGTGATCGAAGTGCTGACCCCGTTTGCACAGACCGGAGGCCGGGTTACGATCCAGCGGCTGGCGCAGACCGGGCGCAAACCCGAAGACCGCAGCGACATCAGCCACCTGATCGAGTGGGACGAATAATACCAACCTGCCCTGCACTTGCAGACAGGCGCGGTTTAGAACTGCCCGGGGCGCAATAACGCGTCGGTTCCGCCATCGACGAACAGCATCTGGCCAAGCAAGTACGGCGTGTCGATGGTCAGCAAAAAGCGGATCACTTCGGCGATTTCAGCAGGCTGGGCATATGCTTTGGTGACGATCGGATTGCTGCTTTTGATCGCGGCAACCATTACCGGATCATCGAACAGCGGCGTGGTCATCGGGCTGAGCACGACGCCCGGGGCAATGCCGTTGAGCGCGATTCCCGCGCCTGCCCATTCGGACCGTACCGCCGCAGCGCGCAGCCACAGCGTCAGCGCCTTTTTGGAATCGGCATAGGCGCTCATCGGCGCTGCCGCGCACAAGGCGAGCGCGGCGGCTTCGTTACCGTTCAGGCAGCCTTCGACCACGCGATCATTGCCCTGCAGCATCGCTGCGGTGGAACAAATCGCCACGGCGCGCGGGCGGGCCGACAGTGCCAGCAACGGACGCAAGCCTTCAAGCGTTGCCACCGCGCCAAAGTAATTGACCGCCACAGCAATCGGGTCGGGGCGTGAAATGCCCGCACCAGCCAGCAGGCTGTCGATCCCGGCGGGAGCAAGGCGGGTGACTGCGGCCACCATCGCGGCGCGCCCGTCGGGCTGGGACAAGTCTGCGGCAATATCGGTGCTCGCCAGATCGACTCCGATAACCGTGTCGCCCGCAGCCCTGCACACCTCTGCGGTCGCTTTGCCAATGCCTGACGCGGCACCGGTGATGACGATGGTACGCGGCATGGGGTAACTCCTTGAGATGATAAAGTGATCGGCACGGGTGTTATGCGTAAAATGGCTGGTAAAATATTCCGCAATTCGCCATGCTCTGCCACCAAAGACCGGCAATTACAAACCTGAATCGCGCGGGCGTGCAGGCGCGCTCAGCCGGGTTCCCAGCTTTGCCTGCATATGGGCAATGAAGTGCTGCATCCCCGTGCCGGGCGGTGCTTTGGCGCGGCGCAGCAGCCACAGCGGGCAATCGTGGCGCGGATCGGGCGGGGCCAATTGGCGCAGTGCCGGTTCGGCATCCGCCGCAAAGCACCACAACACCGCGCTGCCAAAGCCTGCGACCACCGCTTGCTTCAGCTGCTCCCAACTGTTGAACGTGGCCAGCCCGGCCATCTCGGCAGGCTCCCCCGCCGGATTCGCCGCCCAGTGCCCGCCGGGCAAGGCCGCCGCGAATTCATGCCCCCAGCCAAGCTGCGGCGCGCCGGGTGGCAGATCGTGCCGCGCATAGCGCGCTTGCGCCAGCACGGCGATCTGCACCCCGGCCAGCCGCAGCGGCGGCACGCGGACGAGCGCCAGCGCCAGATCGGCGCGACGATGGGTAACCGCGTCAAGCGGATCGAGTTCGCCCAGCAGTTCGATCGGGTGGTCGGGATAAGCGCGCCGGAATGCGAGCAGTTCGGGCATGAATTCCCCGGCAATACCGCCGCTTGCCGCGATACGCAGCGGACCGGCCCGGCGATCGGGTGCAGCAAGATCGTCGCGCAAGGCTGCGACTTCGCGCTCTATTGCGGTGGCCGCTGCCAGCAACCTTTGCCCGGCGGCAGTGGGCGCAGGCCCGCAAGGCGTTTCTTCAAACAACGCCAGGCCAAGCGCGGTTTCCAGCGCATCGACCCGGCGGCCCACCGTGGTCCGGTTGATGCCCAACTGCCGCCCGGCCAGCGTGTAAGACCCGGCACGCACCGCGCCAAGGAACACCTGAAGATCGCTCCACTCCATGGCCGTGCATTATTGCACAAGCGCTGTGCAGCGCAAGACTCTTCGCAAATCGCCGATAGAACGGTTAAACCTTTAGCGATTGCGCTGTCCATCAGGCAATGAGACCGTGCGGCAAGAGGAGACGATGACAATGGCAACCACCAGCGAATACGCGCTTGGCGAATTCACCTACCCGCGTGGCTGGTTCATGATCGGGACGTCCGGCGATGCCACGCAGACCCCCGCCGCGATCCGCTATTTCGGCAAAGATCTGGTGCTCTATCGCGGTGCCAGCGGCACGGCTTATGTGGTTGATGCCTATTGCCCCCACATGGGCGCGCATCTGGCGAAAAACACCACATCCTACATCGTGCGCGATGGCGAACATGTCGAAGGCGAATCGATCCGCTGTCCGTTTCACGGCTGGCGGTTTGGCCCGGACGGCGCGTGCAACCACATTCCTTATTCGGACTTCATCCCCAAAGCGGCGCAATTGCGCAGCTACCCGGCGGTCGAACGGGCAGGCATTATCTGGATGTGGCATGACGAAGAAGGGCTGGACCCCGATGTCGCGCTGGCCGATTTCGGCGGCCATTTCGGCGCGCCGGGCTGGATCGAATGGAAGATCGATTACATGGGCGACCTTGCCTGCCACGGGATCGAGATCGTGGATAATATGGCGGATTTCGGCCACTTTGTGCCGATTCACGGGGCAAAAGACTGGCAGTATTTTGCCAACGAATTCATCGGCCATAAGCTTCATCAGCATTACAGCGCGGGCCACCGCACGCTGACCGCCGCTGAAGACGACCAGCTCGTGCTCGACACGTGGTACGAAGGCCCCGGATTTCTGCAGTCGGAAATGGCCGGAACGTTCGACAGCTTTATCATGATTGCCAACACCCCGATCGAGGATGGGGTGACGCGCGCGTGGCACGGCCTGATGGTCAAAGTGCACGACGGTTCGCGCGAAACGACCGACGAAGACCGCGCGATGGCGCTGGCCTATCAGGAAGGCAGCCGTCTGGCCTTTGCGCAAGATGTGGAAATCTGGGCGAACAAGCGCGCCAGCATCAACCCGCTCGCGATCCCCAATGATGGCCCTTATGGCAAAGTCCGCACATGGTACCGCCAGTTTTACAACCCGCGCGACAAAGCCCCGGAAATTCAGGGCCGGGTTAACGGACTGACCGTGACGCTCGACAAACGGACCGGCACCAAGGCGGCCTAGCCGATAATCGCCCATCCTGAAGCGGGCAGCGGGAGGCAGCAATGGCTACATTTCCGGCAGGGTGCACCCTGCTGTTCGGCGGCAGCGGCGGAATCGGGCAAGGCGTTGCGCGCACATTTGCCGAACAGGGCAGCGATATTGCGGTCGTCTACCGCACCAGACAGGCAGTCGCGGCGGGCGTCGCCGATCATGCCCGCGCGCAAGGGCGCAAGGCCAGCATTCATGCCGCCGATTTAACCGATGCCGCGCAAGTCGAAGCCGTGGTCGCAGCGGCCATTGCCGCGCATGGTCGCATCCATTCGGTGGTCTGGGCCGCCGGGCCACTGGTCAACCAGCACTATCTGGCCGACACGCCGCTGGACGCCTGGCGCAAGGCGTTTGACGTTGAAGTGCATGGCTTTTTTGCTGCGGTCAAAGCGGTAATCCCGCACATGCGCGCGCAGGGCGGCGGCAGTTTTGTCACGCTCGGGTCGGCCGGGCACGATTGGTGGCCCGCGCGCGATGGCCTGTCGGTTGCGGTCAAAGCGGCCAACGAACAACTGGTCAAAGGCATCGCCAAAGAAGAAGGCAAGTCCGGCATCCGCGCCAATTCGGTGCTGGTGGGCGTGATCGATGCCGGGCAGATGCATGAATTGACCCGGCTGGGCCAACTTGACGCAGCCTGGGTGACCGAAACGCACAAGCTGCTCTGCTTGAAACGCTGGGGCAGCGCGGCGGAAATCGGCCATGCTTGTGTCTATTTTGCCAGCAACGAAGGCGGCTATACCACTGGCCAGTCGATATCGGTATCAGGCGGGTTTGGCGTGTAACGCCACGCGCACGGATCAGAAAACCGGGAGAAGCCGCGTGTTGTCGTTGCAGGAAATTTCCGACCGGATCGAAATTCAGGACCTGTTCGCACGCTACAGCTTTGCCATCGACGAACGCGACTGGGATGCGCTCGATACCATTTTTACCCCCGATGCGCGGATCGACTACAGCGAAACCGGCGGGGCAAGCGGTTCGCTGGCCGAAATCAAGGCATGGCTGCCAGTGGCGCTGGCGCGATTTCCGATGTTCCAGCATCTTGCCGCGACGACAAAGCTGACATTGGACGGTGACAGCGCCACCAGCCGCACGATCCTGTTCAATCCGATGACCTTTCGGCCCGAGCAAGGCCCGGATCAGGTGTTCTTTCTGGGCTTGTGGTACCGCGACCGGTTGATCCGCACCGCCGGTGGCTGGCGCATTGCCGAACGGGTTGAGGAAATGGGCTGGTCGCACAATGCGCCCGACATGCCGCCGGTACCCGATCTTGGCGCTGGGCAATAAACGCAAATTCTGCATACGATAACCAAAGGATGAATGGGAATGGGTAACCGACTGGCCGGCAAAGTTGCCATCATCACCGGCGGCGCGCGCGGCATGGGCGCGGCGACAAGCCGTCTGTTCGTGGCCGAAGGTGCCAAAGTTGCCATCGCCGACAAGCTTGAGGCCGAAGGCGCAGCGCTTGCCGCCGAACTGGGCGCAAACGCACGGTTCTGGAACCACGATGTGACCAGCGAGGCGGCGTGGGCCGCGCTGGTCAGCGAAGTCGAAGCCGCGTTCGGCGGGCTGGATGTGCTGGTCAACAATGCCGGCATCATCATTTTCAAGGGCCTGCTCGATACGTCAGCCGATGATTTTCGGCGCGTGCTCGATGTCAATCTGGTGGGCGAATTTCTGGGTATCAAGGCAGTTGCACCGGGCATGATCGCGCGCGGCAAAGGTTCGATCATCAACATTTCGTCGGTTGACGGGATGAAAGGCGCAAATTGCCTGGTCGCTTATGCGTCAAGCAAATGGGGCGTGCGCGGGTTGACCAAAGTTGCCGCAATGGAACTGGGCCACAAAGGCATACGCGTCAATTCCGTCCACCCCGGCGGCGTCGATACGGTGATGAGCAATCACACCAATTCCCCGCGCGAAGAACTGAACGCCAGCTATGCCAATATCCCGCTGCAGCGGATCGCCGGGCCCGAAGAAGTCGCCGCCGCCAGCCTGTTCCTTGCCAGCGATGAAGCGTCGTATGTTCATGGCACCGAAATCGTCGTCGATGGCGGCATGACCACCGGCGTTTACTACACCGGATTTCCCGGCGCGCCCGGGGTTTAGAGCGTCATGCAACCAAGTGGGTGCCGGATTTTTTGCAATAAATGATGCGAACACAACTCGAAAGCTGGATGCGGTTCAATCTGATTGCTTTTTAAAAACCCACTGGCGCGGCGGCGATGGAAGCCCCTCCCCATAGGGCAGGGGAATCGCATATGAGAATTGTGGTCTTGCAGAGATTGTAGAAAAGGATTCTTGAGAGGGCTGTTTGCTTTGGGAGCAGCCCGGATGGAGAGCCTGATTACGATTTTGCGCGAGGTTCGCGATCCGCGCGATTT
>CAINGT010000067.1 GCA_903848655.1 uncultured Sphingomonadales bacterium | reverse complement strand
TAGAGCATGATGCGAAAAAGTGGGCACCGGTTTTTCGCAAAAAATCATGCGAAAACAGAGACTCCTAGAGCATGATGCGATTCTTTCTTATCGCATCATGCTCTAGCGCGCACTTTTACCCGATGAACATGCGCCCGTGGCGTTGCGGGCGTTGCGGGGCGTTGAAAATGGCGCCGGCGGACAGGCGGCTGCCGCGCACCACCAGCAGGATCAGATCGCCCGGCTCGATTCGCACGTCTTCGCCGGGGTGCTGGATCGACTGGCCGCCCGCGCGGTCGATCTGCACGATAAAGAACGCGCCATTGCCGCGCCGTTCGGCTTCGCCCACGGTCTGCCCGGTCAGCGCGCCGCGTTCGCCCGCGGTCACCACTTCAAGGTCCAGCCCGAAATCGTTGAGGTTGCGCTTGATCGAGCCGACTTCGCGAATATCGCCCAACATGCTTTCGGTGGCGGGAAACAGGATCAGTTCGGTAATCCGTTCGGCCCCGATATGCGTGGGCAGCACCACTTTGTCGGCCCCGGCGTGGAACAGCTTGCTCTCGGTCGAAGGGGCCTCACCGCGCGCGATGATCTGCACCGCCGGGTTCAGATTGCGCGCCGACAGCGTGATGAACACATTGGCGGCATCATCGGGCAGGACGCAGGCCAGCACCCGCGCGCGCACGATTCCGGCGGTTTTGAGCGTGTCCTCGTTGGTCGCTTCGCCCAACAGCGTCAGATAGCCCGCCGCGCGCGCGGCATTGGCTTTGGCCAGATCGCGCTCGATCACCACGAACGGATGGCGCGCCTCGGTCAGCGCTTTGGCCAATTGCACCCCGATCCGGCCAAAGCCGCAAATCAGCGTATGCGCGTTCAGCCGGTCGATATCCGATTGCATACGATCCAGCCCCAGAAGTCGGCGAAACTGATATTGGTTGAACACTTGCACGAGCGCGCCGGTCAACACGATCATGCCGGTACAGCCGAGCACGATTGTCAGCGTTGTCCACAGCCGCAAAAATGTCGAATCAATCGGCCGCACTTCGCCATAGCCGACCGAAAAGATCGTCAGCAGCACCATATAGGCGGCATCACCCAGCGGCCAGCCTGCGAGCGTATAACCGATGGTGGCGACCACGAACACCGCCGCCACCCACACGATGGTCCCCGACAGCAGTCTGAGCGGCGATGCCAACAACCCGCCGGGATCCGTCAAGTCGCTGCCAAGCGGGCTGGAACGCGACGCTTTGCCTGCCATCCGCCCGCTCCCGCTGATCGCGCGCTTACTTGGGTGCCAGCACCATCAGCATCTGGCGGCCTTCCATACGCGGAAATGCCTCGACTTTGGCGACTTCGGCAATATCGTCCTGCACTTTGCGCAACAAGTTCATGCCCAGTTGCTGGTGCGACAGTTCACGCCCGCGAAACCGCAGCGTGACTTTGACTTTGTCGCCGTCTTCGATGAAGCGATGCACATTGCGCATTTTGACGTCATAATCATGATCGTCAATATTGGGACGCATCTTGATCTCTTTGATCTCTTGCGTCTTTTGGCTCTTGCGTGCGGCGTTGGCCTTTTTCTGGGCTTCGTAGCGGAATTTGCCAACATCGAGGTATTTGCACACCGGCGGATCGGCGGTGGGCGAAACTTCTACCAGGTCAAGCCCGACTTCGGCTGCCTGTTCAATCGCTTCGCGGGTGTACATTACGCCCAGGTTTTCGCCGTTTTCGTCGATCACGCGCACTTTGGGCACGTTGATCATCTGATTGTAGCGTGGCCCGCTCTTGACGGGGGGCGCCATCATGCGCCGGGGTGGGGGGGCTATTTTCGGTTCTCCTGTCGAGGCAACATGACTGTCGGTCTTGTCGCGCCTTACCACATCGCACAAACAGTTAAAGGGGGCAGCAGCAGCAAATTACGCCGTTTCGCGCCACAGCGCAAAGCGCGCGAGCGTGCCCGCCGCCGCCACCAGCGCATCGGCGGCAGGCGCAGGGGCCAGCGCCGCGCGGATCGCCGGATCAGCGGCATCGAGCCCGCCGGTCAGCGCGCCGAATGCGGGCAGTACCAGCCGGGTTTCGCTGGCCACCACACAGGCGCGCCGGATCGCCCGCCCCCGCTGAACCACGCGCAGACGCGGGTGGAAATGGCCCGACAGTTCGGCGCGCGATTCGCCGGGCAGCGCCTCGTGCCGCAGCACGATCCCGGCCAGCGTGGTTTCGGCCAGATGGGTACCGGGCAGGGTGGGACACTCGGCACTATCGCCTTTGGTATCGTGATTGCCGGTGATCCACACCCAGTCGGTCGCGCGCGTCAGCGCTGCCAGCATCCCCGCGCAATGGTCGTCGATCCGCCCCGGCCCCGCCGCATCGTGAAAATTGTCGCCCAAGCACAGCACCCGCCGCGCCCCGCTCAGCCGCAGCGCCAGCGCAATCCGTTCCAGCGTGTCGCGCGTGTCATAAGGCGGCAACATCTGCCCGGTGCTGGCAAAATGGCTGGCCTTTTCCAGATGCAGATCGGCCACCAGCAGCGCGCGCTGTTCCACCCAAAAGACCGCGCGCGCGCTATCACCGGCAGCCCCAAGGCAGAATTCCTGATTGTGAAAGCCAAATGGCGCGAACGAAACGGGAACCATGATCCCCCCTTGCCGGATCGACCGGGGCTTGGCAAGGTCGTGGCTTGCAAACGAGGAACCGCATGACCGACACCGCCCCCGCCGACTGGACCGCAGCCACCACGCAAGCGCGCGCGTGGTTTGAAAGCTTGCGCGACCGCATTTGCGCCGCCTTTGAAGCCATCGAGCGCGAAGCGGGCAGCGATGCGGCGTTCGTCTATACCCCGTGGCAGCGCGAACACGATGGCGCGGCGGTCGAAGGCGGCGGCGGCGGGGTGCAAGGCGTGATGAAGGGCACCGTGTTCGAAAAAGTCGGAGTCAATGTTTCGACCGTCGGCGGCAGTTTCAGCCCCGAATTCGCCGGCAGCATCAATGGCGCAGACCGCGATCATCCCGGCTTTACCGCCACGGGTATCAGTCTGGTGGCGCATATGGCCAATCCGCACGTTCCGGCGGTGCACATGAACACGCGGTTTCTGACCACGCGCAAGGCATGGTTTGGCGGCGGCGGCGATCTTAACCCGCCGATTGCCTATGATGAAGACACCGCGCAGTTCCACGCCGCGTTCAAGGCCGCCTGCGACGCGCACGATCCCGATTACTACCCCCGGTTCAAGGCCTGGGCCGATGACTATTTCTATATTCCGCACCGCAAAGTCCATCGCGGTGTCGGCGGCGTTTTCTACGACCATCTCGAATGCGCCGATAATGCCGCGTTTGACGCCAACTTTGCCTTTACCCGCGCGGTGGGTGAAGCGTTTCTCGATGTCTATCCGCAAATCGTGCGCCGCCGGATGAACCAGCCGTGGACCGCAGCGGACAAACAGCAGCAACTGGTGTGGCGCGGACGGTATGCCGAATTCAATCTGGTCTATGATCGCGGCACATTGTTCGGGCTCAAGACCGGGGGCAATATCGATGCCATCTTGATGAGCCTGCCGCCCGAAGCGGTCTGGGCCTGACGGCACATATGGCAATCGCGCTCGATCCGGCGCGAAGCGGTCTGGCGCATGGCTTTCATCCGGTCGCACCGGGTGATCTGGCGGCGGTGGTGACGGCGCTGGAAATGACCGCGCCCCCGGCGTGGCTTGCCCGACCGGGGGTTGAAGCCGATGTCCCGCTGCACCTTGTGCGATGGGAGGCGTGCACGCCCGACCGCTATCGCTTGCTCTATCGCCGCATCGGCGCGCCGTGGCTGTGGTGGTCGCGCCTCGCGCTCGATGATGCGGCGCTGGCCGCGATCATCGACGATCCGGCGGTCGAGATCTATGCCGTCACGGATCGGGCGCGGGTGGAAATCGGCATGGTGGAACTCGATTTCCGGCAGGCGGGTGCGTGCGAAATCGCCTTTTTCGGGTTCGTCGCCAAAGCGACGGGCAAAGGCTTTGGCAATTGGCTGATGCGCCGCGCGTTGCAGCGCGCATGGGCCGGGGGCGCGGCGCGCGCGCCGATCAGCCGGGTGTGGGTGCATACCTGCACGCTCGACGATCCGCGCGCGGTGGGATTTTACCAGCGCCACGGGTTCGTGCCCACCGCGCGGTTTGTCGAAGTGTTCCGCGATCCGCGCGCCGCAGGGTTGCTGGAGCCGGACTCCTCCGCGTTCCACCCCCTGCTCCAAGAGTCTGGTTCGAAAGTCGCCTGACGGCGACTTTGCGCCACCCACCGCCCCGCACCCCGGCGCGGGCCGCCCACAGGGTACCTTAAATGGGCGGTTGG
>CAINGT010000066.1 GCA_903848655.1 uncultured Sphingomonadales bacterium | reverse complement strand
CGAAAGGTTTTTCAATAAGCTCAAACACTTCAGACGAGTCGCAACTCGATATGATAAGCTGCTCGCAAACTTCATGGGATTTGTTAAACTCGCGGCCATTGCGATCTGGCTACGATAGTTAAATTGTCACCACGACCTAGGGCGGGATGCGATTCAATCTAATCGCATCCCGCTCTAGTGCCGGATCAGGTAATCGAACGCCGATAGCGCGGCTTTGCTGCCTTCGCCCATTGCGATCACGATCTGCTTGTAGGGCACGGTCGTCACGTCGCCAGCCGCAAACACGCCGGGCAGGCTGGTTTCGCCGCGCGCGTCGATTTCGATTTCGCCCCGGTTGCTCAGGCCGAGTGTGCCGTGCAGCCATTCGCTATTGGGAACGAGGCCGATCTGCACAAAAATGCCATCGAGCAGGATCGTTTGGTCAGCGCCACTGATCCGGTCGCGATACGTCAAGCCGGTAACTTTGCTGCCATCGCCGAGCACTCCGGTGCTGAGCGCCGACACGATGATCGTGACATTGGGCAGGCTGCGCAGTTTGGTCTGCAACACCGCGTCGGCGCGCAACTGATTGTCGAATTCGATCAGCGTGACATGCGCGACAATCCCGGCGAGATCGATGGCCGCTTCGACCCCCGAATTGCCGCCACCGATCACTGCCACGCGCTTGCCTTTGTACAGCGGGCCGTCGCAGTGCGGGCAATAGGCCACGCCTTTGTTGCGGTATTGCTCTTCGCCCGGCACGTTCATCTGCCGCCAGCGCGCGCCGGTCGAAATGATCACGGTTTTCGCGCGCAAGCTGGCCCCGCTGGCAAGGTCGATGGTCGCCAGCCCGTCGCCATTGGCGGGCTTGAGCGCGACCGCCTGTTGCAAGTTGATAACATCGACTTCGTAATCGCGCACATGCTGTTCTAGCTGCGCGACCAGCTTTGGCCCTTCGGTATGCGCGACCGAAATGAAGTTTTCGATTCCCATCGTATCAAGCACTTGTCCGCCAAAGCGTTCGGCCACGACCCCGGTGCGAATGCCTTTGCGCGCGGCATAGATCGCCGCTGCTGCGCCGGCGGGTCCGCCGCCCACCACCAGCACATCGAACGGGGCTTTCGCGGCGATTGCATCCGCCGCGCGCGCCGCTGCGCCAGTATCGAGTTTGGCGATGATCTGCGCCAGATCCATCCGCCCTTGGCCGAACGGCTGGCCATTGAGGAACACCGTCGGCACCGCCATAATCTCGCGCGCTTCGACTTCGGGCTGAAACAGCGCGCCGTCGATGGCGACATGGCTGATCTGCGGGTTGAGCGCGGCAAGGATATTCAGCGCCTGCACCACATCGGGGCAGTTCTGGCACGACAGCGAGAAAAAGGTTTCAAACTGCAGCGGCGCATCGAGCGCGCGCGCGGCATCGAGCAAGTCGGCGCTTTCTTTGGGCGGGTGCCCGCCGACATGGAGCAGCGCGAGGATCAGCGAAGTGAATTCGTGCCCCAGCGGCAGCCCGGCAAACACCACGCGCGGCGCTTCGCCCGGCACGCCGATGGCAAAGCTGGGGCGGCGTGAATCGGTCCCGTCAAACCGCGTGCTGATTTTGTCCGATTGCGCGGCGATCTCGGCCACGAGCGCGCGGGTCTCGGCGGATTTCGCGTCATCACCAAGGCTTGCGACCAGATCGATGGGCCAACGCAGATTGGCCAGATAGGCCTTGAGCTGGGCGGTGGTGGCGGCATCGAGCAGGGGCATGGTGGGTTCTTTCGGGGTTTTTGGGGGCGCGCGAATGGGGGGGCGCGGGTGCGGGGATTGGGGTTGTTGGGCGGGTGAAGTGGGGGCGGCTCGGGCTTTTTACCCAGCCGCGCGGCCCCACCCCCAACCCCCTCCCCTGAAGGGGAGGGGGCTTTGTCGTTGGCGTGGATCAGATCTTGCCGACAAGGTCGATTGACGGGGCGAGCGTGGCTTCGCCTTCTTCCCATTTCGCCGGGCAGACCTGGCCGGGGTGTTCGCGCCAATACTTGGCGGCCTTAATCTTGCGCAGCAGTTCGGCCGCGTTGCGGCCCACGCCTTCGGGGGTGATTTCGACCAATTGCACCACGCCATCGGGATCGACGACGAACGTGCCCCGGTCTGCCAGCCCGACGCCTTCGCGCAGGATGTTGAAATTGTTGGACAGCGTGTGGTTCTGGTCACCAACGAGGTAATACTGGATCTTGCCGATGGCGGGGCTGCTGTCGTGCCATGCTTTGTGGCTGAAATGGGTGTCGGTCGATACGCCATAGACTTCGACGCCCAGCGCCTGCAATTCAGCGTAGTTGTCGGCAAGGTCTTCAAGCTCGGTCGGGCATACGAAGGTGAAATCGGCGGGGTAGAAAAAGAACACCGCCCATTTACCGGCAATGTCGGCTTGCGTCAGATCAACGAATTTGCCCTGATAATAGGCAGTGTTCGCGAACGGCTTGATTGTGCTGCCAATAATCGACATCTGGTCATCTTCCCTTGAATGCGCCGCGATGGGCGGTGGCTGGAACTGGGTACCGGCGCATAGATAGGGATTGCACCCACGCTTTTCCAATGATCTATTCCGCGCAGACAGATTGATGTTTTCGATCAATCGCGGTTGGCACAAGCCGCTTGCACAAATCGCAACTGGCAACGCGCCAATTGCACTTGAAACTGGGTTCGACCTTCCCCACTTGCTCTTAAACGGAACGAAACCGTTCCATTTATTCACCTGCAGTTCCCGCCGCATAGGACCCCAAATGGCCGCAACGCCCGCTCCCCCTGCCGCCGATGCCCCTGAAGCGGGTGCGCGACGGCGTTGGCTTGGCCGCGCCGCGCTTGCCGTGCTGGTGCTGGGCGGTGCTTATGGCGCATATGCTTATGCCGGCTATCTGGCGCACGGCCAATTCGTGCAATCGACCGACGATGCCACGATCAAAGCCGATGGCGTAACCATCAGCTCAAAACTGTCGGGCTATGTCCGCAGCGTGGCGGTGGCTGACAATGCCCGGGTCGCGGCGGGTGATCTGCTGGTCGAAGTCGATCCGACCGATTATCGCATTCGGCTGGCCCAGACCCGCGCGCAAGTCGCCGTTGCGCGCGCCAGCGACGGGGCCAACCGCGCGGGGCTGGCGCAAGCCGACGCGGGCGTGGCCGAAGCCGCCGCCGCGCTGGCAAGCGCCGAGCGCGATCTGGCTTATGCCAATGGCGAAGTCGCACGCTATCGCCCACTGGTAGCCGCCGGGTCAGAGCCAAAGCAGATGCTCGACCAGTTGGTCGCCACCCGCGACAAAGCCGCCGCCACGGTGCGCGCGCAGACCGCTGCACTAACCGCCGCCAAGGCGCGCACCGCTGCGGCCCTCGCGCAATCGGGGCTGTCGGGCGCGCAAATCCTGTCGGCAGAGGCGCAAGCCGATGCCGCACGCGCCGATCTTGCCACCACCCGGCTGACCGCGCCAGTGGCGGGCACGGTCGCATCGTCATCGGTGCGGATCGGCCAGTTCGTCCAGCCGGGGCAACGGCTGCTGACGGTGGTGCCGGTATCCGCGATCTATGTCGAAGCCAATTTCAAGGAAACGCAGATCGGGCTGATGCGCCCCGGCCAGCCCGCAACAATTGTTGCCGATGCGCTGCCGGGGGTGGAATTCCACGGGCGGGTGGAGAGCATTACGCCGGGCACTGGGGCGACATTTTCGCTGATCCCGCCGCAAAATGCGACCGGCAACTTTACCAAGATCGTGCAGCGCGTGCCGGTGCGAATCCGCATCGCAGCCGGGCCGCAGGCGCGTGCGGTGCTGGTGCCGGGGCTGTCGCTGCGGGTCGAAGTCGATACATCGTCGGCCAATGGCACGCTTCGCCAGATCCGCGCGGAAGCGGCGCGGCGATGACCGCCGCCGCCGCCGCCCCTGCCCTGCCGCCCGTGCGCGCGCGCAATGCCGATCTGACCGCGTGGCTGGCAGTGATCGCCGGGGCCATCGGCGCGTTGATGGCGACGCTCGATATTTCCATCGTCAACTCCTCGTTGCCTACCATCCAGGGCGAAATCGGCGCTTCGGCAACCGAGGGCACGTGGATCGCGACCGCCTATCTGGTGTCAGAAATCGTGATCATTCCGCTGACCGCATGGCTGGAACGCGTGTTCGGGCTGCGGCGGTTTTTGCTGGTGATGGCGGCGTTGTTCACGCTGTTTTCGATTGCCTGCGGGCTTGCCACCAACTTGACCGAAATGATTATTGGGCGCGTGGGCCAGGGTTTTACTGGCGGGGCGATGATTCCTACCGGGATGACCATTATCGCCACCCGCCTGCCGCGCCACCAGCAACCGGTGGGCACTGCGCTGTTCGGATCGACGCTGATAATGGGGCCGGTGTTCGGCCCGCTGGTGGGTGGCTGGCTGACCGAAAACTACAACTGGCACTATGCCTTTTTCATCAATGTGCCGATTTGCGCGATCCTGATGACGTTCCTGACCGTCGGGCTGAAGCATCAGACGATGAAGCTTGACGAACTGAAACAGGCCGACTGGCTGGGCATTGTCGGCATGGCCGCCGGGCTGGGCGGGCTGACCGTGGTACTGGAAGAAGGCAACCGCGAACAATGGTTCGATTCGCCACTGATCTGGCAATTGAGCGCAGTCACGCTGGCCGGTTTCGTGCTGATCGGTCTAGGGCAATATTTCGCGCCGCGCCCGGTGGTGCGGCTGGCCTTGTTGCGCAACCGCGCTTTTGCGGCGGTATTCGTGCTCGGGTTGCTTATCGGCGCGGTGCTCTATGGCACGGCTTATGTCATTCCGCAGTTCCTGTCGGCGATTGCCGGGTACAACGCGCAACAGTCTGGCGGTATCGTGTTTCTGTCAGGAATTCCGGCAGCGATGATGATGCCGCTGTTTCCGCTGCTGGTGGCGCGGGTGGATTTGCGCATCGCGGTGATGATCGGAATGCTGCTGATGGCGGGATCGTGCTGGATCGATTTCGAGCTGACGTCGCAATCGAGCGGTTCGGACTTTTATCTGTCGCAATTCATGCGCGGGCTGGGTCAGGCGTTTTCGATGCTGTTCCTCAATCAGGCGGCGATTGCCAGCGTCAAGCCAAACGAGGCGGGCGATGCTTCCGGCTTGTTCAACGCCGCGCGCAATTTGGGTGGGTCGATTGCGCTGGCCTTGCTGGCGACATTGCAGGACCGCCGGTTCGAATTTCACCACTGGCGCTTGCTCGATGCGATCCCCGCCAACAGTGGCGCGGTGCAAGACTGGGTGCAAAGCCAGACGGGCGGCCCTGGCCAAGACGCCGCGCTCGGTGCGCTCAGCACCATCAACCAAAGCGTGCTGCGCGAGGCGCTGGTGATGAGCTATACCGATGAATTCGTCGCGCTCGCGCTGGCGATCGTAATCGTGCTGCCGCTGGTGCTGCTGCTGCGCCCGTTGCAGCGCGGCCACCACAAATTGGCGATGCATTGATGGCACATGGTCGCACTCGGTTGATCGCGCCGCTGCTGGCGACTTTGGTGGCGGGTTGTGCAACCGCTGGCCCGGGGTGGCACGGCCCGCTGCCAGTCGCGCCTGCGGCTGCGGCGCGCGGTGGCTTTGTGCGGGCGCCGGCTGGCACGGCGGCGGCAGAACCCGCCGCGCGCTGGTGGGCGGCGCTGGGTGATCCGCTGCTTGACGATGTGATTGCGCGCGCGCTGGTCGGATCGCCCGATCTTGCCGCCGCGCAAGCGCGCATCGCCCAAGCGCGCGCCGCTTTGGCCGAGACCCGCAGCGCCCGCGTCCCTTCGCTCGGCGTGGGCGCTCTGGCGGGGGAAGCATCGCTGCCCGGCGGGTTGCTCGGCCGCGACACACGTTTGTCAGAGCAGATCTATTCCGACAATTTTCAGGCATCATGGGAACTCGATCTGTTCGGCACGACGCGCCGCCGCATCGAAAGCGCAGCCGACCGGGCCAGCGCAGCCGAGGCCAGCGCCGCCGATAGCGCGGTGGCGCTGTCAGCCCAAGTTGCGCAAGTCTATGTCGGCTTGCGCGAACAGCAAGCGAGCGCCGCGCTGCTCGACCGTCAGGTCGATGCCGATCAACGGCTGCTGGACCATGCCCGCCAGCGCGTCGCGGCAGGCACCGCCCCGGCGCAGTCCGTCGACACCGCCCTTTCGGCGCTTGCGCAAAGCCGGACCGACGCCGCCACGGCTCATGCACAGATCCTGATTCAGGCGGACCAATTGGCGGTCTTGTGCGGGGCGGAACCGGGCACATTCGATGCGCTGGCCATGACGCCTGCCGCGCTGCCGCAAGTGCCCGCCGCAGTCGCGGTGGGTGATCCGGCGCGGTTATTGCGCCATCGCCCCGATATCCGCGCGGCGGAATATCAGCTTGCCGCAGCCAATGCCGATCTGGGCGCGCGCATCGCCGACCGCTTGCCGAAAATCAGCTTTACCGGCGTGCTCGGGCTGGGTGGCACCACGCCGGGTGCGGCGTTCAACCCCGGCACGCTGATCGCGCTGATCGTGCCGCAGATCAAATGGACGCTGTTCGACGGTGGCCGCGCAGCAGCGCAAGTGCGCAATGCGCGCGGCGCGCGGGACGAGGCAGAGGCGCATTACCGCGCGCGCGTGCTGGCTGCGCTGGGCGATGCCGAAGCTGCACTGGCGCGGTTTGGCACCGCGCGGGTGGCGCTTGCCAACGCCGCGCAAGCACGCGATGCCGCCGGGCATAGCGCGCAGCTTCAGTCTGGACGCGCCGATGCGGGGACGCTGTCGCGCGCCGATGCGCTGTTGGCCGAACGCCAAGTCTGGCGCGCGCAGCTGGCGCTCGTGGCCGCGCAGGCGCAAATGACGCGCGCATTCATCGCGGTCCAAACCGCGCTGGGGCTGGGTTGGGAGCGCGCGGAACCCCCCAAATGAGCCGATTTCGTTCCATTTATAGGGACTTGACCACGCTCGAATTTCAGGCAGATTGCCCGCATAGCATGCCGCTAAGGCAGATAGGTGGGACGGATGAGCTGGGTTTCGACATTTGGTCGTCGCTTTTTGCAGGCCTATACCGAAGGGCTGGCGATGACGTGCCCGTTGCATCGCGAAATCGATGGCATGGATGGCGGCACGCCGCTGCCCGCGTCGATCAATCATCCGCAAGATGATGTCCACGCCGCGCTTCGCCCGCAATTCGCGCGCGCCTTCGCGGCGCAAACTATCAGCCAAGTGCGCCACTGACGCCCGCGAACCCGTGGCGGCGCCCTTGGGCCTTTCATTTGCGACGCTACCCCCCGTATTGCCATGCGATGAACCCCTGATCCGGCGTGGCCGTCCCTCGGTTGCAGAGGCAGAGGCGCTGTCGGGCAGGATTCTTGATGCCAGTTGGGACGTGTTGCTGGCGGGCGGGTTTGACAATTTTACATTTGACCGGGTCGCGCGCCATGCCCACATTGGCAAGGCAACGATCTATTCGCGCTTTCCCGGCAAGATCGATCTGATGCACGCGCTGCTGGAGCGGCGGATTGCACTGCGCAACCGCTATTTTCGCCAACGCGGCGCAGACCTGCCGGTCGAACAGGCGTTTCGCTTGCGCGCCGCCGATGTGATGAAAATGCTGTTTGCGCCCGATGGCGTGCTAATGGAGCGGCTGACAGACTGGATCGATCAGGAATCGGGCCAAGGGCAGCGGATGCGCGCCAATGCTTATACCAATGCCATTGAATCCATTACTTTGGCGTTGACCGAGCGGCGCGAAGCGGGTGAATTGCACGTTCCCGATATCGACCTTGCCGCGCGGCTGTGGCTGGAAGGGCTGATCGGCCACGCCCGCCTCGCCAATACCGAAGGGGCCTCTTCCGCCGCCGAAATCGAACGCTGGGCCTGCGATTATACCCGGTTCTTCTTTGCCGGGCTGCGCGTGATCGCAGAGGACGATAATCAGGCAGCGAAACCGTCACCACTCTGATTGAACGGCACCCCTTGGCTCCCAATCACATTCCGCTCTAGGTCGTGGTGACAATTTAACTATCGTAGCCAGATCGCAATGGCCGCGAGTTTAACAAATCCCATGAAGTTTGCGAGCAGCTTATCATATCGAGTTGCGACTCGTCTGAAGTGTTTGAGCTTATTGAAAAACCT
>CAINGT010000065.1 GCA_903848655.1 uncultured Sphingomonadales bacterium | reverse complement strand
CGGCTTCAACAGTTCCCACTGTTCGTCGCTCAATTCGTCTACCGCACGATCCATGACCGATCTCCAAAAATCAGTCTTGAATCACATATCTACCGCATAGGGAATCCCTCGAGGATTAAATTGTCACCACGCTCTAGAGCGGAATGCGATTCAATCTCATCGCATTCCGCTCTAGTTGCGCGGCGAACCATGCGATCAGCCGCGCAATCGCCGCTTCAATTAACGGTGTCGCCACTGCAAAGCTGAACCGCAGGCAGCGTTGGCCGTGCACCGGGTCAAAATCGATCCCCGGGGCCACCGCCACCCCGGTGTCGCGCAGCAGTTTCATTGCGAATTCAAGGCTGTTGTCGGTCAGATGGCCGACATCGGCGTAGATGTAGAACGCACCATCGGGCGGGGCGATGCGGTCCAACCCCATCGCGGGCAGCGCCGCCAGCAGCAGATCGCGGTTGCGCGCATATGTCGCGACATGGCCTTCGAGTTCGTCGCGGCAGTCAAACGCCGCCAGACCTGCCACCTGGCTTAACACTGGCGGGGTCAAAAACAGGTTGCCCATGCGCGCGCGGGCTTGCTCGATCAGCGGTTCGGGCACCACCAGCCAGCCCAGCCGCCAACCCGGCATACTGAAATATTTGGAAAAACTGTTCACCACCAGCGCATCGGGAATCTGTGTCAGCACGCTGCGGGTTGGCCCGGCAAAAGTGATGCCGTGGTAGATTTCATCGGCAATCACGCGGATGGCACGCGCGCGGCACAGTGCGGCAATCCGCGCCAGTTCATCATCGGCGATGATCGTTCCGGTGGGATTGGCGGGGCTGGCGATTATCACCGCGTCGGGCGGCGGATCGAGCGCGGCCAACGCGGCGGCATCAAGCTGATAGCGCTGCGCCGGACCGCACGCCACTTCGACCGGCTCCATAAACAGCGCGCGGGTCGTGTTGCGATAGGCAACATAGCCCGGCCGGGCAAATGCCACGCGCGCGCCCGGCCCGCCCACCAGCGACAGCGCCATGACCAGCGCGGGCGAGGCCCCGCACGTCAACACGATGCGCGCCGGATCGACTTCGACCCCATCGTGTTCGCGGTAATGCTGCGCAATCCGCGCCTTTAACGCCTCGCTTTCCCAATAGCCCAGCGGATCGCCATCGAGCGCGCGGTGCGCGGTGGCGACGGCCTTGGCCGGTGCCCCGGTCGAAGGCTGGCCAAATTCCATATGGATCACGCTGCGCCCCTCGGCGCTCAACCGATGCGCCAATGCCGACACCGCCATCGCGTGAAACGGCTCAAGCCGCGCGATCACGCGGAGTGCGCCGCACGCCGCGATGACCATAGCGACAAACCGATCAGCACCGCGCCGATCAGCCCGGTGACCGTTTCGGGAATCTCCACCCGCGCCGAAGCCAGCATGATCGCGCCCAGTGCGATGATCGCCCAAAACGCGCCGTGTTCCAGAAACCGGTATTGCGCCAACGTGCCCTGCCGCACCATGAACAGCGTGATTGATCGCACGAACATCGCCCCGATGGTCAGGCCCAGCGTGATGATGACCATATTGTTCGACAGCGCGAATGCGCCGATCACCCCATCAAAGCTGAACGAGGCGTCGAGCACGTTGAGATAGACGAACCCGCCCAGCCCGGATCGCACCATCGCCCCGGCCACGCGCCGGGCTGCGGCTTGCGCTTCGAGCACGGTGCCGATGGCCTCGACCGCGATATGCGCGATAATCCCGCTTACCCCGGCTTCGACAAACACCAGTGCTTCGTGCCCCGGCAACAGCCGCGCCACGATCAGCAGCAGCGCCAGTACCAGCGCGATGCCCAGCGCGCGCACGAGCGCCAGCCACGCCAGCTTGCGCTCGATCCAGCTGATCCAGTGCACCGATTTTTCCCGGTCGAGAAAAAAGTCCAGCCCGACCAGTAGCAGAAACGCGCCGCCAAACCCGGCAATCGCGCCATGCGCGCCGCTGACCACCGCTTCATAGCGTGCAGGTTGGGTCAGCGACAGGATCAGCGCATCGACCGGCCCGACCCCGGCGGCGAGCGCGACAATCAGCAGCGGAAACACGATGCGCATCCCGAACACCGCGATCAGCATTCCCCAAGTCAGGAACCGGCGCTGCCACACCGGGTCCATTTCGGTCAGCACGGCGGCATTGACCACCGCATTGTCGAACGACAGCGAAATTTCCAGCACCGCCAGCACCAGCACGATCCATGCAAGCCCGAGCGTCGCGCTGATCGATCCAGTATCGAACCAGCCATAGACCAGCGCCACGGCCAGCGCGGCAAGCGTCACGACCAAAGATCCGGCAAACGAACGCAGCAACGATTTTCTCCGGATTGGTGCTGTTATTCCGCCGCGCGCGCGCGCGGCTGATACGTCTGTTCGGGGCCGGGAAATGTGCGCGCGCGCACTTCGGCGGCATAGCGCGCCGCCGCGCCGCTGATCGTATCGGCCAGATTTTCATAGAGTTTGACAAAGCGCGGCACGCGATCAAACAGCCCCAGCATGTCTTCGGCGACCAGCACTTGCCCGTCGCAGCGCGCCGACGCGCCAATGCCGATAGTTGGGCACGACAAGGCTTGGGTAATCGCCACGGCCAGCGGTTCGACCACGCCTTCGACCACCACCGCAAAGGCCCCGGCGGCATCGAGCGCGCGTGCATCGGCAAGGATCGTTGCGGCTTCGGCCTCGCTGCGCCCGCGCGCGGCATAGCCGCCGAGCACATTGACCGCTTGCGGGGTCAGCCCGACATGGCCCATCACCGGAATGCCGCGCCGGACCAGAAACGCCGCGGTTTCGGCCATCACCGCGCCGCCTTCGAGCTTGATGGCATCGCACCCGGTGTCTTTCATGATCCGCGCCGCGCTGACAAAGGCTGCTTCGGGTGATGCTTCATAGCTGCCGAACGGCAGATCGACGATCACCGCCGCGTGATAACTGCCGCGCACGACGGCGGCACCATGCGCCGCCATCATGTCGAGCGTGACCGGCACGCTCGATGGCAGGCCATAGATCACTTGCCCCAGCGAATCCCCCACCAGCAGCAGATCGCAATGGGCATCGAGCAATTGCGCCTGCCGCGCGGTATAGGCGGTCAGCATCACCACTGGTTCGGCGGTTATTCCATCGACTTTGCGCTGGCGGATCGACGGCACGGTCAGCCGCTTCATCGGCGCGGGCGTGGGGTGCGCGCGGCTGGTCGATGTATCGAGCTGAAATGTGGTGGACATGGTACGGCTGATCCTATCCGCGATAATCGCGTGTGCTGCAAGCGCAAGCGGCGATGCCACGGCGTGCGCTGACAAAAAGCGCTTTGCCCGCGCCAGCCTTGCCGCTAGCTTCGCGGCTCGATGACCTGGTGTTGCGCTGCAACCAGGTGCGGCGACGGGTTTCCCGCTGCCGCCAATGCAGCGGACCACGGCGGGAGAAAGCAATGTTCGGTCGCGTGAAATCACTCGACGCCATTATGGCCACGGCGGAAAAGAAATCGCTCCATCGCTCGCTCGGGCCGATCCAGTTGACGCTGCTGGGGGTCGGCGCGGTGATCGGTACCGGGATTTTCGTGCTGACCGCGGCCGCCGCGCAAAAGGCCGGACCGGGCATGATGTGGAGCTTTGTCATCGCCGGGTTTGTCTGCGCGGTGGCGGCGCTGTGCTATTCCGAACTCGCCTCGATGGTGCCGGTATCGGGGTCGGCTTATACTTATTCTTACGCGGTGGTCGGCGAATTGCTGGCGTGGATGGTCGGCTGGGCGCTGATCCTTGAATATGCGGTGGCGGCTTCGGCGGTCTGTGTTGGCTGGTCGGGCTATTTCATGGGCCTGATGAAAAGCTGGTTTGGACTGGTGCTACCCACGGCCTTAAGCGCCGGGCCGGCCTGGTCGTTTGCCGGTGGCCTGCCCCATGCCGATTTTTCCGCCGGGATCATCAATGTTCCCGCCATTGTGATCGCCGGGCTGATTACCGCGCTGCTGGTCAAAGGCACTACTGAAAGCGCGACAGTCAACGCCGCGCTGGTGGCGATCAAGATCACCGCGCTGACAATGTTCGTGGTGCTGACATGGCCAGCGATGCATGCCAGCCACTTCACCCCGTTTACCCCCAATGGCTGGTTCGGGCATGATGGCATGGGGGTGGTCGGCGCGGCGTCGTCGATCTTTTTTGCTTACGTCGGGTTTGATGCGGTCTCAACCGCGGCGGAAGAAACCAAAAATCCGCAGCGCAATGTGCCGATCGGGCTGATCGGCAGTCTGGCGATCTGCACGATCTTTTATCTGGCGGTCGCCGCCGGGGCGGTCGGGGCCATTGGCGCGCAACCGACTGCGGTTGGGGTATCGCCCGATTCGGCGGCCTTTGCCAACCAGTGCGCGGCGCTGACCGCGCAAGGGGCGCAGCCGCTGGTCTGTTCAAAAGAAGCGCTGGCGTTTGTGTTGCGCGCGATCAACCACAGCGCGGCGGGTGATCTGATCGGGCTGGCGGCCAATCTGGCGCTGCCTTCGGTGATCCTGATGATGATCTTTGGCCAGACGCGGATCTTTTTCGTGATGGCGCGCGACGGACTGTTGCCCGAAAAGCTGGCAACCGTGCACCCGACATGGAAAACGCCCTATATCGTAACCATCGTGACCGGGATTTTCGTGGCATTCGCCGCCGCGCTGCTGCCGGTCGGGCAATTGGCCGATATTTCGAATTCGGGCACGCTGTTTGCGTTTCTGATGGTGGCGGTGGCGGTGATGATCTTGCGCTGGCGCGATCCGGGCCGCAAACGCCCGTTCCGCACCCCGCTGATCTGGGTAACCGGGCCGATTGCGGCGGCGGGCTGCGTGTTCTTGTATGCCAACCTGCCGATCAGTTCGATTCTGGTGCTGCCGGTGTGGGGCGGCATCGGGCTCGTGTTCTATTTTGCCTATGGCTATCGCAAAAGCCATGTCGGGCGCGGCCTGACCGAAGTGCACGAACTCGACGCCGACTTGCCCCCCGGCCCGGTCCCGCCGATTTCCTGAGAATCTGGTGCGAAAGTCGCCTGCCGGCGACTGTGTGCCACCCACCGCCCCGCACCCCCGGCCCAGCCGCCCATTCAAGGTACCCTGTGGGCGGTTGGCTCCTCAGCGAAAACGTCCCCCGGACGTTTTCGTGCCCTTCGTCGCGGGGTGCGGGGCGGTGGGTGGCACTTTCGAAACAACTGCTGTTGCACAATCGGCAAAACAGAACATAATAAGAACATATGCTCCGATTCGCCCCCATATCCATCGCCGCGCCAGCTCCTCCCCCTTTGGGGGAGGAGCGAGAGTCCCCATGCGACAGCCCCGGCTTTCAGGGGGAAAAAAGGGCGATACCGCAGCGCTGGCACCCCGGCTTGCGCGCAGCAACCGCCGCCTGCCGCCATGTCGAACTGTTCGCCCCCGGTGACGATGCCAGCGGCGCGGCGCTCGCGCTCGCGCTGGCCGATGATGCGACCGATGATCCCACCGATCATCGCGCCTGGCTGTGGGTGCAGGACAAAGCCGCGATTCGCCTGTCGGGCCGCCCTTATCGCCCCGGCCTGCCCGCGCGGCTGCGCCACCGTCTGATCCATGTCGCTGCGGATCGCCCCGAAGACGCGCTGTTCGCGCTTGAAGAAGCGTTGCGCTGCCGCGATCTGGCGTTTGTGATCGGTGAAATCGCGGGCAATCCAGCGGCGCTGACATTCACCACCGCGCGCCGGTTAAGCCTGGTGGCGCAACGCCATGGCGTGCCGCTGTGGCTGGTGCGGCTGGCGGCGCGGCACGATCCCGGATCGGCGCGGATGCGCTGGGATGTTGCCGCCGCGCCCAGCCCGCCGCCGCGCTGGAACCGCGATGCCCCCGGCGATCCGCGCTGGCGCGCCGATCTGTTCCGCGCGCACGTGTTTCAACCCGGACAATGGACGCTTGGCCATGACTCATTTGCTGACCCGACACTGTCGTGTCGGGAAGTCTGCACCGGCCCGCTCCCCCACCCGACCACCCAACGATAGTACCCTATGGGTGGT
>CAINGT010000064.1 GCA_903848655.1 uncultured Sphingomonadales bacterium | reverse complement strand
GCCGGGCTGGTGGCCGCCACTGTAATCGCGGGCAGCGTTGCCACCGATCCCGCCATGATCTGCAAAGTTCTGCGCAGCAATTCAATGCCCCCCGGCATGACCGGCGATGATCGCCGATCCGGGACTTTTGATGCCCGATCATGGCAAAGATCCGGTTAACGGTGCGACAGGGCAGCGCCGGTCAAAAAAATCTATGCGCGTTTGTTGACAGTGTCAGGCACCTGCCATAGAGGCGCGGCTCCCAAGCGGGAACGCGGGTGTAGCTCAGTTGGTTAGAGTGCCGGCCTGTCACGCCGGAGGTCGCGGGTTCAAGTCCCGTCACTCGCGCCATGATCGTAAGCGACGGGTTCATCAGCCCCAGCGCCCGGTTTCCATCCAGATCAAAAACCGCCGCAGCGGCAACAGCCATACCGTGCCGAACACGACATAAGCCAGCGTCTGCACGAGGACAGGCAAGCGCCCAATTGGCCCCGCCAGCCAGCCCACCAGCCCGGCATAGAGCGCCAGCGCGATCAGCAGCGCCAGAATGCCCGCCGGTTTGCGCCAAGTCGGCCGCATCGTGGCGATATTCGGATCAAGCATCGCGCGCTCCATAAGGACCATACAGCCGCGTCGGGGTGACGACGGCGGCCAGCATCCGGTCATGCGCTTCGCGCGGCAGGCTGTCCACCAATTGGCAATCCCACGCCAGCCCGATGGCCGGGACAGCGGGATGCGCGGCCAGCCAGCGGTCATAATGCCCGCCGCCCTGCCCCAGCCGCGCGCCATCGGCGGTAAACCCGACCAGCGGCACGAACAGCACATCGGGGGTAACCGGCGCGGCATCGGCGGCGGGCTGGGCCACGCCAAACGGGCCGGGCACGAGCAATTCATCAAGCTGCGGCAAAGCCCAGCGGCGAAAGTGCATCGGCTGATCCCGCGCGGCAAACCACGGCAGCGCCACACCGTGCCCGGCTTCGTGAAAATGCCGCGCATAGCCTGCCGCCGGTGCCTCCCCATGGCCCGCAACATACAGCCCGATCACCGCGCCCGGCGGGATCAGTGCCAGCAAGGCGGCGGGCGGGCGATTGAGCACCAGCGCGTGCACGCGCGGATCGAGCGCCTCAACATGCGCACGGCGTGCCGCGCGCAAGGCGTGGCGCAGCGCGGGCTTGGTCAAAAGGGCGGGGTCGCCTGTGGTCACAGGGCGATAATCTTTCGTTTGCGTTCGTTTGCGCGATTCGGTTGCACAATAATTTTGCACAATGGGGTGACGGGCCCACCATGGGTCGTTTGCTCGGAAAATCCTCTGACGCGTAACGTCAGGTGGGGACCATGTGTCCGGAACCAGGGTCCCGGCCAGGGACAGCCCCCAAGGATTTGCTTATAGCCTCAGGGATGTTCATGCGGCTCGTACCGGGCAGAACCCGTCGAAGCCCTATTTAGGGTTGATTGCCCGATTGCTCAAGCCGTGTGGCCAGCTTTTCTATCCGTTCGGCCATTGCCGCGACGCGCGCCAGCACTTCGGGCGCGATTTTGGCGGGCGGTGGCGGCGGAGGCGGGGGCGGCGGCGGTGCCGGATAAGGCGGCGGCAGGCCGTTTTGCGCGGCGTGCAGCTCATCCGCCAGCATCAGCGCGGCGATCAGCATCAGCCGCGCCTCGGTCTGGCCGGGGGCCGCGCCCAGCCGCGCGACACGGCTGTCGATCATCCCGGCGAGCATTGTCACATGCTCAATCTCGTCTGGCACAACGGCCAGCACGTGGCTGCGCCCGGCGATGGTGAGCGAGATATTGCGCTGCACCGGGGGTTGTCCAGATGCGGTCATGACTGTTGCGGCAAGTTGGCGAGCAACAAGTCGAGCTGTTGCAATTCGCTGCTGACGGTGTCTTTCAAGCGGCGGTGGCGCGCCTTAAGCGTGGCCATCGCCGCAACTTCGCTGTCGCGCGATTCGGCCAAGCGTTCGAGCCGGTCGATCACGCGGGCGATCCGGTCAAGTTCGTGGTCGAGCCTTGCATTATCGGGACTGAGGTCGGTCATCCCTGCCCGCTAGCACAACATACGGCTGGCGCAAACGCCGTCGCACGCTCATTGTGCGGGTTTGTGTGGCCCGCCCGTGCAGCGCAGAATCGTCCTGCATCCGGGCGTGCATAGGAATGCGTAAACCGGCCGGGATCGGTGCGGGCGTGGCCTTGACGGGCATGGCCCCCTGTCCCATGACGCTGGGGCCGAATCGCGGCAAGGGGCGCAAAGGCCGGGCAGCACGTGCCACGGGCCGAACGCAAGCAAGGTGACGGGCGGGGTATGACCGGTGAAACGACGGCGCTGGCTGCATGTGCCAATGCCATTCGCGCGCTGGCGATGGATGCGGTGCAAGCGGCCAATTCGGGCCATCCCGGAATGCCGATGGGCATGGCCGATGTCGCCACGGTGCTGTGGTCCCGCTTCCTGAAATTCGATCCCGATGCGCCGCGCTGGGCAGATCGCGACCGGTTTGTGCTGTCGGCGGGGCACGGATCGATGCTGATTTATGCTGCGCTCTATCTGTCGGGCTATGCTTCGCCCACGCTCGACGATATCCGCGCGTTTCGCCAGTTGCACAGCGTGTGCGCCGGGCATCCCGAAAATTTCCTCATCCCCGGTGTCGAATGCACCACGGGTCCATTGGGGCAAGGCGTGGCGATGGCGGTGGGCATGGCGATGGCCGAACGCCATCTGAATGCGGTGTTCGGCGATGACTTGGTCGATCACAAGACCTGGGTGATCGCGGGCGATGGCTGCCTGATGGAAGGGATCAACCACGAAGCGGTCGGGCTGGCGGGAACGCTCGGGCTGGGGCGGTTGAACGTGTTGTGGGATGATAACCGTATTACCATCGATGGCGATGCCAGCTTGTCCACCAGCGAACATGTCGCCGCGCGCTACCGCGCCAGCGGCTGGCATGTCACGCAGTGTGACGGGCATGATTTTGCCGATATCACGCGCGCGCTGGGCGAAGCCGCCGCCGACCCGCGCCCCTCGCTCGTCGCGTGTCGCACGCTGATCGGCAAAGGCGCGCCCAACAAGCAGGGCGGGCACAATGTCCATGGCAGCCCGCTCGGTGCCGATGAAGTGGCGGCGACGCGCGCGCATCTGGGCTGGACCGCCGCACCGTTTACGATTCCCGCCGAGATTCTGGCAGCATGGCGCGCCACCGGTCAGCCGGGCCGCGCGGCCCATGCCGCTTGGGCGGCGCGCGCCGCCGCGCATCCGCAGCGCGCCGAATTTGACCGGCGCATGGCGGGCGAACTGCCTGCGCTCGATGCGGTAGCGGCGGCCTTTGCGGGCTGGCTCGCCAATCCGCGCAAAATCGCCACGCGCAAGGCATCGGAACTCGCGCTCGATGTGCTCGCCCCGGCGCTGCCCGAACTGTTCGGCGGATCGGCCGATCTGACCGGATCGAACCTGACCAAAGTCAAAGCGACTCCCGCGTTCGGCCAGCAGGCTTATGCTGGTCGGCATGTCCATTACGGCATCCGCGAATTCGGCATGGCGGCGGCGATGAACGGCGCGGCGCTGCACGGCGGGGTAATCCCTTATGGCGGCACGTTCCTCGTGTTTTCGGACTATTGCCGCAATGCCATCCGGCTGTCGGCATTGCAGCACGCGCGTGTGATCTATGTCTTGACGCACGATTCGATCGGGCTGGGCGAAGACGGGCCGACGCACCAGCCGATTGAACATGTCATGAGCTTGCGGTTGATCCCCAATCTTCAGGTGTTCCGCCCGGCTGATGTGATCGAAACCGCCGAATGCTGGCAGCTTGCGCTGGCCAGCCCGCACACCCCGTCGGTACTGGCGCTGTCGCGGCAGAACCTGCCGCAACTGCGGCATGGCGATAGCAGCAATCAAGCCGATAGCGGCAACCAGAGCGCCAAAGGGGCCTATCGTCTGATCGCGGCCAGCGCGCCACGCCGGGTCGTGCTGATCGCGACTGGGTCCGAGGTTGAAATCGCGCTGGCCACCGCCGCCGCGCTCGAAGCGCAAGCGATTGGCGCCGATGTCGTGTCGATGCCGTGCTGGGAACTGTTCGACGCGCAAGATGCCGCCTATCGCGCCGATGTGCTTCCCGCCGGGGTGCTCAAAGTGTCGATTGAGGCCGGGGTGACGACTGGCTGGCAGAAATACGTCTGCGATGGGCTGACGATTGGCATCGATGGCTTTGGCGCTTCGGCTCCGGCGGATATACTCTACGCACACTTCGGCCTTACCGCGGATGCAATCGTGCCGCGCATTGTCGCCCGGCTTTGACCGGACCAACAGGAGACACCCCCATGGCGACCAAAGTCGCAATCAACGGTTTCGGACGTATCGGCCGCAATGTCGCGCGCGCCATTCTCGAACGCCCCGACTGCGGGCTGGAACTGGTGGCGATCAATGATCTTGCCAGCCCGGCGGCCAATGCGCTGCTGTTCAAGCGCGACAGCGTCCACGGCGCGTACCCCGGCACGGTCGAAGTCGATGGGCAGGATCTCGTGATCGATGGTAAGCGCATCAAAGTCACCGCCGAACGCGATCCCGCCAATCTGCCCCACGCGGCTGACGGGGTGGCTATCGCGCTCGAATGCACCGGGTTTTTCACCGACCGCGCGGGCGGGCAAAAGCATCTCGACGCGGGCGCGCAGCGCGTGCTGATCTCGGCCCCGGCCAAAAATGTCGATCTGACCGTGGTCTATGGCGTGAACCATGACTCGCTGACCGCCGAGCACCGCATCGTGTCGAATGCCTCGTGCACCACCAATTGCCTCGCGCCTTTTGCCAAAGTGCTCAACGATGCCATCGGTATCGAACGCGGGCTGATGACCACGATCCACAGCTATACCAACGATCAGAAGATCCTCGATCAGATCCATTCCGACCCGCGCCGCGCGCGCGCTGCGGCGATGAGCATGATCCCCACCACCACCGGCGCGGCGCGCGCGGTGGGCGAAGTGCTGCCCGAATTGAAAGGTCGGCTCGATGGGTCAGCGATCCGCGTGCCCACGCCCAATGTTTCGGTAGTCGATCTGACCTTCACGCCGCGCCGCGATACGAGTGTGGCCGAAGTCAACGCGCTGTTGCAGGCCGCTGCCGCAGGTCCGCTCAAAGGCGTGTTGGCGTTTACCACCGAGCCGCTGGTTTCGATCGATTTCAACCACGACCCCGCCTCATCGACCATCGACAGTCTGGAAACCGCGGTGATCGATGGCAAGCTGGTGCGCGTGTTGTCGTGGTATGACAACGAATGGGGCTTTTCCAACCGCATGGTTGATACCGCGCGGGTGATCGCCGCGACGCTTTGACCCCGCTAACCCCGGCCTATCGCACAACACGCCAAAGGGTGGCTCGATGACTTTCAAGACGCTGGACGATATCGGCGCTCTGGCCGGGCTGGCCGTGCTGGTGCGCGAAGATCTGAATGTGCCGATGGCCGATGGCCGGGTGACCGATGACACCCGGCTTCGCGCCACGGTTGCGACTTTGGCCGAACTGGCCGACAAAGGCGCGCGGGTGCTGGTGCTGGCGCATTTCGGACGCCCCAAAGGCGCGGCCAGCGCGGCCAATTCGCTGATCCAGATCGTTCCCGCGTTGCAGGCGGTCTTGGGCCGTTCGGTCGGGTTCATCGCTGATTGCGCGGGCGCGGCGGCAGAGGCGGCGGTGGCCGCATTGGCCCCCGGATCGATCACCGTGCTGGAAAACACGCGGTTCCATGCCGGTGAAGAAGCCAACGATCCCGCGTTCGTGGCCGCCATCGCGCGGCTGGGGGATCGCTATGTCAACGATGCCTTTTCCGCCGCGCACCGCGCCCATGCCTCGACCGAAGGGCTGGCGCATGTCCTGCCCGCGTTTGCCGGGCGCGCGATGCAGGCCGAACTCGTGGCGCTGGAAAAGGCGCTGGGCAATCCCGACCATCCGGTGGCAGCCGTTGTCGGCGGTGCCAAAGTTTCGTCCAAGCTCGATGTGCTGCGCCACCTTGTCACCCGCGTCGATCATCTGATTATCGGCGGCGGCATGGCCAATACCTTTCTCGCCGCGCGCGGGATCGATGTCGGCAAATCGCTGTGCGAACACGATCTGGCGGATACGGCAGAGGCGATTCTTGCCGCCGCCGATGCGGCTGGCTGCACCGTGCACTTGCCCTATGACGCGGCGGTGGCGCGCGAATTCGCCGCGCATCCGCCCAGCTATCGCCTGACCAATGTGCACGAGATCGGCGCGGACGAAATGGTGCTCGATATCGGCCCGCAAGCGGTCGAAGCGCTCGCCGATGTGCTGAAAACCTGCCGTACGCTGGTGTGGAACGGCCCGCTTGGCGCATTCGAACTGCCGCCGTTCGACACGGCCACGGTGGCGCTGGCGCGGTCCGCCGCCGCGCTGACGCGCGAAGGCGCGCTGATTTCGGTCGCCGGTGGCGGCGATACCGTTGCCGCGCTCAACCATGCTGGGGTGGCGGGCGATTTTTCCTATGTCTCCACCGCCGGGGGCGCGTTTCTGGAATGGATGGAAGGCAAAGAGCTGCCCGGCGTTGCCGCGCTCAATCGGTAACCGCGGCTGATTATGTTGCGCTGCAACAGGGTTCACGCTAGAGCGCGGGAACGCGCATAGGTATGCAAACCCCGCACGAAAGCTCTGACGATGACCCCTGCTGAACAGACCCGCACCATCGCCACTGGCCAGGGCTTTATCGCCGCGCTCGACCAATCGGGCGGATCGACGCCCAAGGCACTCAAAGGCTATGGCATTGCCGCCGATGCGTGGTCCAGCGAGGCAGAGATGTACGCGCTGATCCATGCGATGCGCGCGCGGATCATCGCCGCACCCGCATTTGCCAGCGGCAAAGTGATCGGCGCAATCCTGTTCGAACGCACGATGGACAGCACGGTCAACAATCAGCCGGTGCCCGCCGCGCTCGATGCCATCGGCGTGGTGCCGTTCCTGAAAATCGATAAGGGTCTCGAAGACATTGCCGACGGGGTGCAGGTGATGAAGCCGATCCCCGGCTTGTCCGCGTTGCTGGCGCGCGCGCGCGGGCTCGGCGTGTTCGGCACCAAGGAACGCTCGATCATCCACGACGCCAATCCCGTCGGGATCGCCGCCGTGGTGCGCCAGCAATTCGCGCTGGCGCAAGACGTGCTGGCCGCCGGGTTGATGCCGATTATCGAGCCGGAAGTGAACATCACCAGCCCGACGCGCGGCGAAGCCGATGTGCTGCTGGTATCTGCCTTGCTCGAAGCGCTTGACGCCCTGCCCTACGGCGTAAAGGTCATGCTCAAGCTGTCGCTGCCAAGCGTTCCGGGGGCCTATGCTGCGCTGGTCGCGCACCCCGCGGTGCTGCGCGTGGTGGCGCTGTCGGGCGGCTTTCACCGCGCCGAGGCCTGCGCTGAACTCGCACGCAACCCCGGCGTGATCGCCAGCTTCAGCCGCGCGCTGCTCGAAGACTTGCGCGTCACGATGACCGACGCCGAGTTTAACGCCGCGCTGGCCAGCGCAATTGATGAAATCCACGCCGCATCCACCATCAAACACGCCAGTGTGCCCGCCTGATGGCAGGGCGATTGCGCGGCCTCATGCCCACGTCCCGCCAAAGCGCGCGGCACGGCGTCGCCTTACCACCCCAGATCCTCCCCCTCTGGGGGTGGTGGCAGCCCGCAGGGCTGACGGAGGGGGCGCAACCCCGCGTCCCGACACCCCACGCCGCGCACCAACGCTACCCTAACCGCCCCCTCCGTCAGCGCTGCGCGCTGCCACCTCCCCCAAAGCGGGAGGACCGGGCATGACCGCGCCGGAGTGCCAGCTCTATCTGATTTCGCCGCTGGATGTCGCGGGCGACTTTCCCGACCGGCTGGCGCGTGCGCTCGATGCAGGGCCGGTGGTGGCATTCCAGTTTCGCGTCAAAGACATTGACGAACACGCCGCCGCGCGGCTCGCCGCGCCGTTGCAGGCGATCTGCGCCGCGCGCGATGTCGCGTTCATCGTCAACGATTCGATCAGCCTGGCCAAGCGGCTGGGTGCCGATGGGGTGCACTTGGGGCAGGATGACGGGGCAGTGGCCGATGCGCGCGCGCGGCTGGGGCGGCAGGCGCAAATCGGCGTGACGTGCCATGACAGCCGCCATCTGGCGATGGAAGCGGGCGAACAGGGCGCGGACTATGTCGCGTTTGGCGCGTTTTTTCCGTCATCGACCAAAGCCACGCGCCATGTCGCCGATCCCGATCTGCTGCGCTGGTGGTCGGGCTTGTTCGAGCTGCCGGTCGTGGCGATTGGCGGGATCACCCCGGACAATTGCGCCCCGCTGGTCGCGGCGGGGGCCGATTTCCTCGCGGTCAGCCACGCGGTGTGGGGCGGCGATGAAGCGGCGGCGGTGCAACGGTTCGCGGAAGCGATCAGTCTGGCGCGCCCTCGCTGACACCTTCGGCGATGGTGCGCGCATGGCTCTGCCGCACACAGCGCTCACCCGTGCGCTGGCCTTGCGCATCGAGCGGGTGAGCAATCCCCGCGCCCACCAGCACAAAACGCCGCCCGCGAAACGCGCCGCTGGTCATCGTCAGATCTTGGCCCAGCAGCAGATAAGCGCCGACAGTGCCGCTGCCCGCGCGATAGGCAGACCCGGCCAGCACTTCGAACCCATCTTGCGGCAGCGGCGTGGGCGGGGTGATCGCATCACCCCCGCTTTCGCACACCCAATAGCCTTTGAGCAGCACGCGCAACATTCCGCCGGGCGCGGCTTGGGCTGGCCCGCCATCATCAGGGCCAGCACCGGCAACCACCGGATTGAATCTATCAGCGCGCGCTTCATCACGATTGCGGCGGTACCACACGCCGATGGCTTGTGGCAATCGGTGCCAGCGGCTATGGCCCGCCATCACCAACCGATGCGCAGCGACCGACGGGCGTCTTTCCCGAAACTTTTGCGCAACCGGTTCCGACACCGGTGCGAGCAGCGATCCGCCACGGATCGCCACCCGCCCCCATCAGGCAAGGCTCTTTGCATCATGAAGATCAGCGGCGTGGACATCCGTCCGGGCAATATCCTCGAATACGAAAAAGGCATCTGGAAAGTTGCCAAGACGCAGCACACCCAGCCCGGCAAAGGCGGGGCGTTCATGCAAGTCGAAATGAAAAACCTGATCGACGGGCGCAAGACCAATGTCCGCTTCCGTTCGGAAGACCGGGTCGAACGCGTGCGGCTCGATACCAAGGATTTCCAGTTCTTGTATGCCGAAGGCGAAGATCTGGTGTTCATGGATGTCGAAACTTATGACCAGATCACGCTGCCCGCCGACTTGCTCGGCGATGCGGCGGCGTTCTTGCAGGATGGCATGACCGTGCTGCTCGAAATGTATGACGAACGCCCGATCTCGGTCGAATTGCCCGACCAAGTCGAAGCCACCATTGTCGAAGCCGATGCGGTGGTCAAAGGCCAGACCGCATCATCGAGCTATAAGCCCGCGATCCTCGACAATGGCGTGCGCGTGATGGTGCCGCCGCATATTGGCGCGGGCACGCGCATCGTGGTCGATGTGTACGAACGCACCTATGTCGGCAAAGTGGGCTGACGCATATGGCCGTCGTATCGGGCCTGATCCGCGTGATGGAACGCGCCGCGCGCAAGGCGGGCACGCGACTGCGGCGTGATTTTGGCGAAGTCGAACATCTTCAGGTCAGCCGCAAAGGCCCGTCGGATTTCGTGTCAAAGGCCGATCAGGCCGCTGAACGCACGATCTATGACGAATTGCGCAATGCGCGCCCCGACTGGGGCTTTGTCATGGAAGAAGGCGGCACGATCGAGGGTGATCCGGCCAAGCCGCGCTGGATCGTCGATCCGCTCGATGGCACGACCAATTTCCTCCACGGCATTGCGCATTTCGCCATCTCCATCGCGGTGCAGGAACCAGCACCCGGTGGCAAAGCTGCCGATGGGTCGCCGTGGGGCGATGTGATCGCCGGGCTGGTCTATCAGCCGATCACCGATGAAAGCTTTTGGGCCGAAAAAACGCGCGGCGCGTGGTTGCAGGACCGGCGGCTGCGCGTGTCGGCGCGGCGCAGCTTTGATGAAGCGCTGATCGGCACCGGCATTCCGTTTGCCAATCGCGGCGATGCCGACCAATGGACGCGCATCTATCACGAACTCGGCCCGCGCGTGGCGGGGATTCGCCGCAACGGGGCCGCCGCGCTCGATCTTGCGTGGGTGGCCGCCGGGCGGTTCGACGGGTTTTGGGAAACCGATCTGGCGATTTGGGATTCGGCGGCGGGCTGCCTGCTGGTGCGCGAAGCGGGCGGGTTTGTGTCGGACTTTCGCGGCCGGTCCCCCGCGATCTGCGCTGACAGCGTGATCGCCGCGAACGACGCGCTCCACCCGAAATTGCTCAAATTGATCGGTGGGGTCAACAAGGCCGGTTGATCGGCAGGCCAAGACCGGCTAGCGCAAGTCGTAGTCGTGCCCCTGTGGTGGAATGGTAGACGCGTCCGACTCAAAATCGGATGGAGAGATCCGTGCCCGTTCGAGTCGGGCCAGGGGCACCACCTTTCACACGATTCGCGCTCGCTCAGTCCCTGCGCGAGGCGTGGCGAGGACAGATTTCGATGGCGATCATGCGACGGTCATTGCTCGCTACGGTGTTCGCCGGGCTCGTCGCCGGGGGTTCGCGGCTGTTCGGTGGCACGCCAGACCGCATCGGGCGGTTGACGCTGACCGATGCGCAATGGCGCAAGCGGTTGAGCTCATCGGCGTATGACGTGTTGCGCCATGCCGGGACAGAGCGGCCCTATACCAGCATGTTGCTCCACGAATATCGCAAAGGCCGGTTCGCTTGCGCAGGCTGCGATCTGGCCGTGTTCGATTCGTCGGCCAAATTCGACAGCGGCACCGGCTGGCCCAGTTTTTGGCAGGCGCTGCCCGGCGCGGTCGAACAGCGCAGCGATTTTGACATCGGCATTCCGCGCGTCGAAGTGCGCTGTGCGCGCTGTCAGGGGCATCTTGGCCACGTGTTCAACGATGGCCCGCCCCCAACCGGCAAACGCTATTGCATGAACGGGGTCGCGCTGTCGTTTCATCCCGTGCCGAAATGAACCGCTACGCCGGGGTCTTTGCCGCGCTCGCGCTGACCGGCGCAGCATTCTGGCTCGCCACGGGCGCAGCCCCTGCCGATGCCGCGCACCGCCCCGTTCCCCCGCCACCCGCCGCTGCCATCGGCAAGCCTGCGGCGCGCGAGGTGGCCGTGCTGGCGGGCGGATGCTTCTGGGGCATGGAGGGCGTGTTCGAACATGTCAAAGGCGTGATCAGCGCGCAGGCCGGCTACGCCGGTGGCACCGCCGCCACCGCGCAATACGACACCGTGTCGTCAGAAACCACCAACCACGCCGAATCGGTGCGCATCACGTTTGATCCGCGCGTCGTCAGCTATGGCCACTTGCTCCACATCTATTTCGTCGTGGCGCACGATCCCACGCAAGTCGATGGCCAATACCCCGATCAAGGCCGCAGCTATCGCTCCGCCATTTTCCCCCAATCCCCCGCCCAGCGCGATCTGGCCAAGCGCTACATCGCCACGATCACCCAATCCCACGCCTTCAACGCCCCCATCGCCACCCGCATCGAACCCGGCACATTCTACCCCGCCGAAGCCTGGCACCAGCAATTCATGCGCCGCAACCCCAACCACCCCTACATCCGCCGCTGGGATATCGCCCGCGTAGACCACCTGCGCACCCAATTCCCACAAAGCTACCAATAAGGCGGGTGCTGCAATCACCCCCACAAGGTCCTCCCCCTCTGGGCTACGGGATGCACACATCTTGCTCTGCACGGGGATGACCGGTCCAAAAAGCCCTCCCCCTGAAGGGCAGGGGAATCGCATATGAGAATTGTGGTCTTGCAGAGATTGTAGAAAAGGATTCTTGAGAGGGCTGTTTGCTTTGGGAGCAGCCCGGATGGAGAGCCTGATTACGATTTTGCGCGAGGTTCGCGATCCGCGCGATTT
>CAINGT010000063.1 GCA_903848655.1 uncultured Sphingomonadales bacterium | reverse complement strand
GTTGAACCGCAAGCACGGGCCAAAGCCGGGAGGTTTGCGGTCGGGCGATCCGCCTGGCGGGGTGCCTCCTGCCGATCCGGAGGCCAATCCACAGGCAACGCAGGATCGGCAGGAGGCACCCCGCCAGGCGGATCGCTTGGCCGAGGCGCAGGCGCGGATTGCCCAGTTGGAGCAACTTGTTGGTCGCCAGCAGGTCGATCTCGATTTTTTTCGCAAAGCCTTGCGGCTCACGGACGCGGCCAGGGCGAAGCCCACCGCGCCGGCATCTGCGCAGTCATCGCAGCCATGACCGCGACCGAGACGCAAGGCAACGCCCCCACGTGTGCGACCATCCGGCGGCTGAGCCAGCTTGGCGGCGTTTCGCGCGCCGCGTATTATCGGCACTTCGATGCGCACGCCCCGGCGCGCGCTGACGCCGATCTGCGCGATATGATCCAGCGGCTCAGTCTGGCCCATCGCCATTATGGATACCGCAGAATTACCGCGCAATTGCAACGTGATGGACGGATCGTCAACGCCAAGCGCGTGCTGCGACTGATGCGCGAAGACAACCTGTTGTGCCTGCGCGCGCGCCCATTCGTGCCACGCACCACCGACAGCCGTCATGACTTTGCCATCGTCGCCAACCTCACGCGGAACCTCGTGCCGACCGGGGTCGACCAGATCTGGGTGGCCGACATCACCTATATCCGGCTGGGCGAAGCTTTCGTCTATCTGGCGGTCGTGCTCGATGCGTTCAGCCGCAAGGTGATCGGCTGGGCGCTCGATGACCATCTCGAAGCGCGGCTCGCCATCACCGCGCTCGACATGGCGATCACCGCGCGCGACCCCGCGCCCAAAACGCTGATCCACCACAGCGACCGGGGCGTGCAATACGCCAGCACCGACTATCGCAAGCGCCTCGACGCACGCAAGATCGCCGTCAGCATGAGCCGCGTCGCCAACCCTTATGACAACGCCAAGGCCGAAAGCTTCATGAAAACCCTCAAGGCCGAAGAGGTCAACGGCAAAGCCTACGCAACCATCGATCAAGCCCGCCGCGACATCGGCCAGTTCATCGATACAGTCTACAACACCCAGCGCCTCCACTCCGCGCTCGGATACAAACCGCCGGTCGAGTTCGAAGCCGAATTCGACCACTCCAACAACCCGCCAAAATGTGGCATTATGGGAGTGTCACTCAATTAGGTGTGTCTCGCTAATGGGGTGCAGTCCAGGTGCGAAAACCCCCAAATAAATTACGGTGGTGGTCAAAGGTGTGCTGTCCGGCGCAGCGGGGGCGGCGGGTACCACGGTCGTCAGCAGCATTGCCCAATACAACGTGGCTGTGCCAAGCAGTCTGATCGGTAACGGTGTCGATATCGGCTATAACAAGGCGGGGGAGCGGGTCAGCGCCACGACAACCAGCTTTACTCCGCAAAGCGGCAATCCCCGCGAAGGCAATCTGGTGCGCGCCAGCTTCAGCGTCAATCAGGAAACCTATACTTACACCGCCGATGGCTATCTGGCATCAACCAGCGTGGGCGGCAGCACAATCGAAGCTAGGGGCACCACCATCAGCCCCGTCACGATCGAAGCGCAAGACACGCGCGACGCGCTGGGCCGGGTCACGACGCATACCGATTACCGGGGCACCACCCACACGTCGGTCTATAACAACGACAACCAAGTTATCTCGGACACGATGACCACGCTGCAAGGCGGCGATACCGTTTCAACGACGACCGCGTACACTTATTACACTACCACCACCGATCAATCCACTGGCATCGCCATCCGCAACCCCAACAGCTATGCCAATGGCGCAGTGCTCAGCCAGTCGAGCACCAACACCAAAAACAACACTTATCAATACAGCAGTGCCATCACCAACACCTATCGCTGGACCGACAGCGCGCAGCAGGCAACGATCACAAACGTGTTTTCCGGCAACCAGTCCGGCACCACCACTTCCACCTTCAACTACGACGCCAACAACCACGTAACGCAAGTAAGCGTCATCGGGCAGGCAGCGCGGACGTTGACCTATACGACCGATTCGGTGGGCCAGGTGATGGTGCGAAAACAGACTGACAACGGCAAAACCACCGCGCCCGAACAGTTCTATTTTTACTTCAACGGCGTGCAGATTGGCCAGATCGGCAACAACGGCGACGACAGTACCAATTACGCGGCCGCCATCCCTTCGGGCACCGGTCCGTTCGCCGGCGGCGCAACCACCGGCACATCATCGGCCAACTTTGATCTCAACTACCAGGCGATGAACCCCACCGCTGCGGGCGACAACGGCGCGGCGGGCAGCTACACCGTGCAGTCCGGCGACACGCTCGCCAGCATCGCGCAGAATGTCTGGGGCGATGCCAGTTTGTGGTACACCATCGCCCAAGCCAACGGTATCCAGTCCGATTCCGCACTCGCCGCCGGTATGTCGCTGACGATCCCGGCGAAAGTGGAAAACCTCCACGACAATGCCTCGACGTTCAAGGTGTATAACCCGGCCAAGGCACTGGGTGATGTGCAGCCGGGCGCACCGGTGCCCCAGTCCGATGATTGCGGGGTGTTTGGCGCGATCC
>CAINGT010000062.1 GCA_903848655.1 uncultured Sphingomonadales bacterium | reverse complement strand
TCGACGCGGTGTTGTTCCCATAACCCGCCGCCGCCGCGAAAGGTGTCGATGCCGCTTTCGGCGGATATTCCTGCGCCAGTCAGGATGACAATGTGCTGGGGCTTTACCATCGGCGCTCAGCGCACGTCCTGATAGTCCTGATGCGCGGGCTTGCCGCGCAAGGCGATTGAAACATAGTTGGCGAGATAGATCCCGGCGGTGCGGGCAAAACCCTGCCGCGCCATCCGCCGCCCCGATGTCGGCATGACAAAGCGCGGCGAAAACAGCATCGTGCCGTGGCGGCTGGCGCGTTTGGCGATATCGACATCTTCGCCATAGAATTCAATCGAGCGGTCAAACCCGCCCATTTTGTCGAGCACATCGCGGCGGATCGCAAAATTGCCGCCGACCATCAGATAGCCGGTCAGGCGCGTGAGCGGGCGGGCCACGCGGAACCAGATCGTCGATACGGCATTGCGCAAGCCCGACAGATCATAAAAGCTGTAAGGGCCGGACAGGCACGCCAGGCCGGGTTGCGCGGCAAAGTGTTCGGCGACTTGTTCGATCCAGCCGGCAGGCGGGCGGGTATCGGCATCGACAAACGCCAGGATATCGCCGCTCGCACCCAGATAGCCGCATTGCCGCGCGCGGGTGATGCCCTTTTCGGGTTCGAACAGATAGCGGACCGCCGGATAGCGTTCGACCACTGCGCGCGTGCCATCGGTGCTGTTGTTGTCCACCACGATGATTTCGTGCACTTTGTCCGCGACATGGCGCATCACCGCGTCGAGGCAGGCGGGCAGATATTCTTCCTCGTTATAAGCGGGGATGATCAGGCTGATCGTGCCGGGCACGGCTGCACCGTCCGGTTGCGCACCGGGCGAGTGGGGCGTTTCTGTTGACAGGTACGCCCCCAACCCCTGGAATCCCTTCTGTTGCCCGGTGGGCCCGACCGCGCTTTACGCCTTGTAAGATCTGGCCGTTAGGCCGTCAGGTTACGCCGCGAGAGCAAGTGCTTCGTTATCGTTGGCACTTGTGGGTTTTGAGCCTTGAACGGGTTACTCAGCCCGGGCAAAAGCAGCGCTTTTCAATACACGTCGATCCTAGTTCGGCCCCGTCATCTGCTCCGGTGCCGCCCACATAGGGGTTGGCGACGAAACAGGTGGTGGAGCCGCCGGGTACCGCCCCCGGGTCCGCTGCATCTATTGCACGCTACAATTTATCACCATAGGCGGGCCTAAGCCCGACAAGCGTCCATATAAGCGCTGCACGGCAAAAAGAAAGGGGCAAGCGGGGCTTTTGCTGGTGTGCCGCTTGAACCGCGATCAGCGCGCGCTATCTCGTGCGCAGTGTGGTAAGGGCAAAGGGTTCCTGCCACCGAACGAGGAAAGACAACGCATATGGCCGCCCGTCTGTTCAGCCGTTTCGTCCGCTTCGCGGTGGTTGCCGCTGCCGCCGTGTCGCTCGCCGGATGCGGGGTCAATTCGATCCCCACTGCCGAAGAAAACGCCAAAGCCAAATGGGCCGATGTGCAAAGCCAGTATCAGCGCCGGTCTGACCTCATCCCCAATCTGGTGGCGACGGTCAAAGGCTTTGCCACACAGGAACAGGACACGCTGGTCGCGGTTACCCAAGCGCGCGCGCGCGCCAGTTCGATCCAATTGTCAGCGGACGATGTGACCAACCCGGACAAGATCGCGCAGTTCCAGAAGGCCCAAGGCGCATTGTCGCAAGGGCTTGGCCGCCTGCTCGTGACCAGCGAGGCCTATCCCGCGCTCAAATCAAACGAAAACTTCCTGGCGCTGCAAAGCCAGTTGGAAGGCACAGAAAACCGCATTGCCGTCGCGCGCCGCGATTACAACGAGGCGGTGCAGCAATATAACGTGACGATCCGCACCTTTCCTGCGCTGATCGCGGCCAAAGTGATCTATGGCTCAAAGCCGATGGTGCCGTTTGCCGCCACCACGCCAGGTGCCGAGGCCGCGCCCACGATCAGCTTTGACAGACCTGCCGCCGCCAAGACCGGCCAGTGATCTGCGCCACGCCGGAGCGATGGGCCATCGCGCGTCGGATCGCGCTGCTGACTGCGGCATTGCTCGCGCTGTGTGGCCCGGCGCGCGCCGAAAACTTTCCAGCTTTGACCGGGCGCGTGGTCGATGCGGCGGGGATTCTCGATCCCGCCACTGTGGCCACGCTCGATGGCAAGCTGGCCGCGCTCGAAACGCAGTCGCAGCGGCAAGTGGTGGTGGCGACCGTTCCCGATTTGGGCGGCGAAGAAATCGAAGATTACGCCAACCATTTGTTCCGCGCGTGGAAAATCGGCGACAAGCAGCGCAACGACGGAGTGCTGCTGGTGGTCGCGCCATCGGCCCGCAAAGTGCGGATCGAGGTTGGCTATGGCCTTGAAGGGATCGTGACCGACGCGCTGTCGAGCGTGATTATCCGCCGCGCCATGACCCCCCGGTTCAAGGCGGGCGATTATGGCGGCGGAATCACCGCAGCGGTCGATGAATTGAGCGCGCAATTGCGCCTGCCCGAAGATCAGGCGCGCGCCGTGGCCGCGCAAGCCAAAGCGCAACTGGCGCGCGAGCAAAGGCCGCACTTTGACCCCGGGTCGGTGATATTCCTGCTGTTTGTGGTGGGGTTCTTCGTGATGTCGGCGCTGAACCGGCTGACCGGCGGGCGGCGGCGCTATGGCGGCGGGGTGTGGATCGTGCCCGGTGGCGGCTTTGGCGGGGGCTGGGGCGGCGGTGGTGGCGGCGGGTTTTCCGGCGGCGGCGGCAGTTCGGGCGGCGGCGGCGCTTCGGGCGGGTGGTAGGAGTGCCAGACATGAACCGACGCGCAGCAACCCCGATCCTGTCTGCCGACGACAATCGCACGGTGGCGCTGGCCGTAGGCAAAGCCGAAGCCCGCGCCGATGGCGAAATCGTGACCGTGGTCAGCCACGCTGCCGACAGCTACGGCGATGTCGCACTGGGGTGGTCGGCGCTGGTCGCGCTGTTGGCCTTGCTGGCATTCAATCTGCTGCCATTCCCGCTGCTGGGGCTGCTGGAAAACGTGCTGCGGCTGTGGGCGCACCGCTGGACCACGCATGATCTGCTCGCGCTGGCGCTGCTGACCGTGGTGATCCCGTTTGCAGTGACATGGCTGGCGTTGCGGTGGCAACCGCTGCGGTTGCGGCTGACCCCCGGACCGATCAAGGCGGCGCGGGTGCGCGCGCGTGCCAACCTGGCGTTTCGCCTTGCCGCGCAAGGGCGCACGCGTGGCGCAACCGGGGTGGTGATCTATTTGTCGCTGGCCGAACACCGCGCCGAAATCGTTGCCGACCACGCGATTGCCGCCAAAGTCGCGCCCGAAGTATGGGGCGATGCGATGCACGCGATGCTGGGGGACATCCGCGCCGGGCGGATCGCCGCCGGATTGGCAGCCGGGGTCGATCAGGTCGGGCAGGTGCTGGCGGCGCATTTTCCGCGCGATGACAAGCCAGCGAACGAATTGCCCAATGGCCCGATCGAACTATGAGCCTTGAAGACGAATACGCGCAAGCCGAACACGTCCAATGGCAGGGGCGCTTCATCGCCGCCAAAACGCGCGGACGGTGGGAATATGTCAGCCGCATGCGCAATATCCGCGCGGCGGTGATCCTTGCGGTCGATCAGGGCCATGTGATTCTGGTCGAACAGTTCCGCGTGCCGCTGGGCCGCCGCACCATCGAATTGCCCGCCGGGCTGGTGGGGGACGAGGCCGGGGCCGAACACGAAGCGCCGGTCGTGGCCGCCGCGCGCGAGCTGGAAGAAGAAACCGGATATCGCCCCGGGCAGATCGTCGAACTCGGCGAATTTTTCTCCTCGCCCGGCATGGTAACCGAAGCGTTTACCTTGTTCCACGCGACCGCGCTCGAACGGGTCGGCACGGGCGGCGGTGTCGATGATGAAGCGATCACCGTGCACCGCGTGTCGCTGGGCGATATCGCCGCCTTTATCGCCGCCAAACGCGCGGCGGGCTATGGCATCGACACGCGGATGCTGTTGTTTCTGGGCGCGGACCTGATTACCCCAAGAGCTGACGCATAGGAGCATTAGCACATGGCAGGCAGGGTCGCGGGCAAGTTGGCGCTGATTACCGGCGCGGCGCAAGGGCTGGGTGCCGCCCAAGCTCAAGCGCTGGCGCGCGAAGGGGCGCGGGTGCTGCTGACCGATATCAACGCCGCTCTGGTGGCCGAAACCGCCGCCGCGATCAATGCCGACCACGGCGCGGGCACCGCGTTTGCGCTGGCGCACGATGTGACCAGTGCGGCCGACTGGGACCGCGCCATCGCCTGTGCCGCCGAGCAGTTGGGTGGATTGTCGGTGCTGGTCAACAATGCCGGGATCGGCGTGCGCGGCACGATTGAAACGTGCACGCTCGACGAATGGAGGCGCGGGTTTGCCGTCAATGTCGAGAGCGTGTTCCTGGGGTGTCAGGCCGCGCTGCCGCTGCTGCGCGATCACCAGCCCGGATCGATCATCAATATCAGTTCGATTGCCGGGCTGATCGCGTCGGATGTGATGCCCGGCTACAATGCCAGCAAAGCCGCGGTGTGGATGCTGACCAAATCGGTCGCGCTCCATTGCGCGCGGCGCGGCTGGGACATCCGCTGCAATTCGGTCCACCCCAGCTTTGTCGATACGCCGATCCTTGACGGCATCGGCAGCAATGCCGGGCTGGCCAAAGATGTCGTGCTGGGCAAGCTGGCGCGGCAGATTCCCCTAGGCCGGATCGGCACCCCGCGCGAAATCGCCGATGGCGTGGTCTATCTCGCCAGCGACGAATCGCGCTTTATGACCGGGGCCGAATTGAAGCTCGATGGCGGCATTTCGGCAATGTAAGCGGGGTCTGCCGTTTGATTCACTATGATCGCAACCGGCGGCGCTTTGCCGTGGCTTTGGCCGGGCTGGCGGGGTGCGTCGATGCCATCGGCTTTTTGTCGGCAGATGGCTATTTCGTCTCGTTCATGTCGGGCAATACCACGCGCCTTGGCGTGGCGCTGGGCACCGCGCCGCTGCGCGCGCTGGCCCCGGCGCTGCTGCTGGGCGGGTTTGTGCTGGGGGTGACGGGCGGATCGCTGCTGGCGAGCGCGGCGGGGCGCTGGCGCAAACCGGCGATCACCGCGTTGGTCGCGCTGCTGCTGCTGGCGGGGGCGAGCGCGCGGGCGCTGGGCGCGGAATATGCAATGCTGGCCGCGCTCGTCATGGCGATGGGGGCGATCAACAATACGTTTCAGCGCGGCGGCGAAGTCGCCATCGGGCTGACTTATATGACCGGCGCGCTGGTCAAACTGGGGCAGGGCTTGGCGCAACGGCTGACCGGGCGCGCCGTGCCGGGCTGGGCAAGCTGGGCGTGGCTGTGGTGCGGATTGCTGGCGGGCGCGGTGACCGGGGCCTTTCTCGAAGACCGGCTGCCTTATGGCTGTTTGTGGATTGCGGCGGGCTGGGCGCTCGCGATGATTGCCGTCGCGCTCAGACTGCCGGCGGAATCCTGAGAAGTTTTTCGCGCACTGTTGCGCCGCGCAGCAGCGTGACCGCGCTGACCGGCACACCGAGCGCGCGTGCCAACAGCACGAGCGCCGCCGCCGTCGCCTTGCCGTCTTCGGGTGGGGTGCGCACCGCGACGGCGATCCGGCCATCGGCGATGGTGATGGTTTCACGGCGCGCGCCGGGGGTTACGCGGATCGCCAGCCGCCCCGCACCATCGGCGAGCGCGCGAATCGCGGTGGCGTCGGGCAGATCAGCTTTCGGGCGCGCCATCAGCTAACGCGGCGGCATGGGCTTTGGCATTGGCGACATAATGCGCCACGCCGGCCTGCATTTCGGCGAGCGCAGAATCGGTCAGATCGCGCATGAACGCCGCCGGGCGTCCGCCCCACAGTTGCCGCGCGCCGATTCGTTTGCCCGGCGTGAGCAGCGCGCCTGCTGCCAGCATTCCATCGCTTTCAATCACGCAACCGTTCATCACCGTGGTGGACAGGCCGACAAAGCCGCGATCATGGATCACGCAGCCGTGGATCATCGCCATATGGCCGATCAGCACGTCATCGCCGATCAGCGTCGGGCACCCGGCGGGAGAGCGCGGATCGGGGCTGTCGCAATGGATCACCGTGCCGTCCTGAATATTGCTGCGCGCGCCGATCACCACGCGGTTGACATCACCCCGGATCACGCAATTGTACCACACCGAAGCATCCGGCCCGATGGTCACATCGCCGATAATGCGGCAGCCCGGCGCGATGAACGCGCTGGGATCGATCTGCGGGGCCTTGCCGCCCAGCGCGATGATCGTGACATCGCGGCGCTTGGCTGCGCTCATCCGCCCAGCAGCCGCGCGGCGTGGAGCGCGTGATAGCTCAACACCCCCGAACAGCCCGCGCGTTTGAACGCTGTCAGCGTTTCCAGCACCAGCTTGTCGCGCTCCGCCGCGCCCGCAGCGACCGCCGCCTCGATCATCGCATATTCGCCGCTCACCTGATAGGCGAACACCGGCACTCCGAATGCCTGTTTCACGCGATAGGCAATATCGAGATAGGGCAATCCGGGTTTGACCATCACGCTGTCCGCGCCTTCGGCCAGATCGAGTTCGACTTCGCGCAAGGCTTCTTCGGCGTTGGCGGGGTCCATCTGATAGGTCTGCTTGTCACCTTTGAGCAGGCCCCGGCTGCCCACCGCATCGCGAAACGGGCCATAAAATGCCGAAGCATATTTCGCTGCATAAGCCATGATCTGCACATTGCCGTGCCCCGCCGCTTCAAGCGCGGCGCGGATTGCGGCAACGCGGCCATCCATCATGTCCGACGGCGCGATGATATCCGCCCCCGCCGCCGCCTGATTGAGGCTTTGTTCGACCAGCACGGTGACCGTGTCATCGTTGATGACATAGCCGCTGGCGTCGATCAGCCCATCCTGCCCGTGGCTGGTATAAGGATCGAGCGCGACATCGGTCAAAACCCCGATGTCATCGCCGCAGGCCTGTTTGATCGCGCGGATCGCGCGGCACATCAGATTATCGGGGTTGAGCGCTTCGCCTCCATCGGGGCTGCGCCGGTCGGGCTGGGTATGCGGAAACAGCGCCAACGCGGGAATGCCCGCCGCCACCGCCAGCCGCGCCTGATCGACGATGCGATCAACCGACCAGCGCGACACGCCCGGCAGAGCGGCAACCGGCACTTCCAGATCGCGCCCGTCGGTCACGAACAAAGGCCAGATCAGATCGGCGGGGGTGACTTCGACTTCGCGGTGGAGTGCACGGCTCCACGCGAATGTCCGGGTGCGGCGCAAGCGCACATGGGGATAGCTGGTCATAGCGGGCGGTATGAAACAAATGCGGCGCGGAGTGAAGCGCCGCTGCGCAATTAGCGCACGCTGCGGTTAATATGAAACGCAGCGTGCTCAAGGAGTCTTTGTTTTCGCATCGTTTATTGCAAAAAACCGGTACCCACTTTTTTGCACGATGCTCTACCCAGCGCGCATCGCTCCACCCGCCACCGGTAGCGCGCGCAATTGCTGCAACCGCGCCTTGAAGCTGGCGACTTCGGCCGGGCTGACGGTGCTGTGGTGCGGGACAAAGCGGATCGACAGCGGATCGACCGGTTGCCCACCGCGATAGAGTTCATAATGCAAATGCGGGCCGGTCGACAGCCCGGTCGACCCGACATAGCCGATCACTTGCCCGCGCGCCACGCGGCTACCCGGCGCAACCGCAATCTGGCTCATATGGCCATAGCCGGTATCGATCCCGCCGCCGTGCGCCAGCCGCACATAGTTGCCATGCCCGCCGTGCCACCCGGCATAGCTGACCACCCCGTCGCTGGCGGCAAAGATCGGCGCGCCATAGCTGGCGGCAAAGTCGATCCCCGAATGCATCCGCATATAGCCCAGAATCGGGTGGTTGCGCATCCCGAACCACGATGTGATATTGCCTGCCACCGGTGCGGCCAGCAGCCCCGCGCTTTGCCCGCCTTGTTCGGCCAGCGCATCGGGGGTGAAGAAATTGCCCTCGGTGCCCCAGCGCATCGCCTGCACCAGCGGTTTGCCATCGCGGATCACCCCGGCATAGAGCAAGTCGCCATCGTGGCCTTCGGCGGCGCCGCTGCTGCCTTGCGCGCGCTTGTGCGCCACTACCAGATCGAACTGATCGCCCGGCATGATCGCTTCAAACGGCACATATTGATCGATGGCCTGCAAATAGGCCTGCACCGTATCGGGCGCGGCCCCGGCATCGCGTGCGGCGCGATAGAGGCTTTGGCCCACCGCGCCGACCAAATGGAGCGGGGTGGCATCCACCGGCAAAGCGTGGCGGGCAAGCGCCAGACCGCCACCTGTGCGCGTGATCGTGACATCGAGATCGAACCGCGCGCGAAACGCCAGCGCGGTCAACGGACGCGGTGCCCCCGGTGCTGCGCGCGCGCCCAGCGTTACGGCAAAGCGCGTTCCGGCAGGCAGCGGGGTTTCGGCGGTCAGCGGGGCAACCAGCGTGCGGACCGCATCGGCATCAGCCGTGCCCAGACCCAGCCGATGCAGCATGTGCGCGACCGAATCGTTTTCGCCGAGCACGGCGGTTAGCCCGATCGTGGCGCGTTCGGGCACCGACGCCAGCCGCACCATCGCATTGGTCGGCCGAACAGGCCGCCCGGTCAGCCCGCCTGCACCCAAGGGACTGATCGCTTGCGCGCGCAATTCGGCGGCTTCACCCCCATCGGGCAGCGGCAGCGGTGCCGCCTCCAGCGGGGTCAGCGTCGGCCATACCAGTACCACGGGCAGCGCACAGCCCAGTAACCGCGCCACTCCGCCAAACCACGCGCGGCTGGCCACATCCACGCGCAGATCGACCGCGAGGGCATAGCCTGCCAGCCGTGCTTCGGCCCGGCGGCACCAGCCATCCCAGCGCCGCGCCCACCGATGCGGGTGGTTGCGCAACCCCGCCCGCGCCGGTTTGCGACGGTGCGCTTGCATCAGCAGCGCGTCAGTGCTGGTCATACCCATGCGCGTGGCCGTCCGTTCTGCTGCAATCGCGGGGCCTCGCTTGCACGGCCATGCTTAACGCAAGGTAAAAACGACCACCGGGCGCATCAGACCCCAAGCGGTTGCGCCGGGACAATCCCGCCATCGCCCCCGGCCAGCCGCCGACCGGCGCGCGGCACCGATACCAGTTGCGGCAGCGGCGGACGTGCGGTGCCCGACGGGGTTTCGGGCCGATCAAGCTTGCCCTGGTCGATCAACTGGCGGATTTCTTCCCCGCTCAGCGTTTCGTATTCGAGCAGCGCTTCGGCCAAAAGGTGCAGCTTGTCGGCGTGGTCGCTGATGATCGCGCGCGCGCGGGCATGGGCATTATCGACCAGCGCGCGAATTTCCGCGTCGATCAGCTTGGCAGTGTCGCTCGACATCATGGTGCGCTGCGATGTGCCCATGCCCAGATAGCCGTCCTGGCTTTCTTCATAGAGCAGCGGCCCCAGCTTGTCCGACATGCCCCAGCGCAACACCATATTGCGCGCCAGCCCGGTGGCATACTGGATATCCGACGATGCGCCCGATGACACTTTGTCGTGGCCGAAAATCACCTCTTCGGCCACGCGTCCGCCCATGCTGACCGACAGATTGGCCAGCATCTTGTCGCGGTGATACGAATAGCTGTCGCGTTCAGGCAGGCGCATGACCATGCCCAACGCGCGCCCGCGCGGGATGATCGTGGCTTTGTGGATCGGATCGCTCGCCGCCTCGTTCACAGACACGATGGCATGGCCCGCTTCGTGATAAGCGGTCATCTTCTTTTCGTCGTCGGTCATCACCATCGAGCGCCGTTCCGCGCCCATCATCACTTTGTCTTTGGCGTCTTCGAATTCCTGCATCGCCACCAGCCGCTTGTTGCGCCGTGCCGCCAGCAAAGCCGCCTCGTTGACCAGATTGGCAAGGTCCGCACCCGAAAAGCCCGGCGTGCCGCGCGCGATCACGCGCGGATTTACATCGGGGGCGAGCGGCACTTTCTTCATATGCACGCCCAGGATTTTTTCGCGCCCTTCGATATCGGGGATCGGCACGACGACCTGACGGTCGAACCGGCCCGGGCGCAACAGCGCGGGATCGAGCACATCGGGGCGGTTGGTCGCGGCGATGATGATGATGCCCTCGTTGGCCTCAAACCCGTCCATTTCGACCAGCAGCTGGTTGAGCGTCTGTTCGCGTTCATCGTTCGAATTGCCAAGGCCATGCCCGCGATGGCGGCCCACTGCGTCGATTTCGTCGATAAACACGATGCACGGCGCGTTTTTCTTGGCCTGTTCGAACATGTCGCGCACCCGGCTCGCGCCGACGCCGACGAACATTTCGACAAAGTCCGAACCCGAAATGGTGAAGAACGGCACCCCCGCTTCGCCCGCAATCGCGCGCGCCAGCAAAGTCTTGCCGGTGCCGGGGCTGCCGACCAGCAGCGCGCCTTTGGGGATTTGCCCGCCGAGTTTGGAAAAGCGGCTGGGATCGCGCAGAAATTCAACGATTTCCTGCAATTCCTCGCGCGCCTCATCAATCCCGGCAACATCGTCGAACGTCACCCGGCCCGACCGTTCGGTCAGCAATTTGGCCTTGGACTTGCCAAACCCCATCGCGCCCGAACCGCCGCCTTTCTGCATCTGGCGCACGGCAAAGAACCCCAGCCCCAGAATCAGCAACAAGGGCAGCGATTGGCCGAGCATGAACAGCAGGTAATTGGGCTCTTCCGCTGCTTTACCCGAATATTGGACACCCTTTTCCTGCAACTGGCGGGTCAGGTCGGTATCGCCCGCGACCGGCACAGTGTCGAATTTGGTGTCGTTCTTGAACGTACCGGTGATCTTTTCGGTCCCGATCTGGACATCGCGCACGTCGCCCGATGCGAGGTGCGCGCGGAATTCGGAATAGCCAATGGTCTTGCCGGTGGCATCGCCGCGCGCGCTGAACATCGACACCACCAGCAGCAGAGCCACGAAAATCCCGCCATATACCAGCAGGTTCTTGATCCAGGGGTTGCTCTGGGGCTGATCGTCATTCATCGCGATTCGCTTTCCGTCTGGCGGGATGGCAACGCTTTTGCGCCCTGCCAATGTAGGGCGGCGCGGATGAATGGCAATATAACCATAAGTGCGATATTTTTCTGCGCGCAGATCAGGGCAGCGGCACGCTTTATCCGTCGAGCGTGGCGGCGGCGGCTTTCGCTTTGACCCGGCTGGCGAGCACTTTGTCGATCTTGCGCCCGTCCATGTCGATCACTTCAAACCGCCAGCCCTGACTGACGAAATGTTCGCCTTCGCGCGGCAGGCGCTTGAGCACCGACAGCACAAACCCCGCAACGGTGGCATAATCGCGTGTTTCGGGCAAATCGATCCCCAACCGGTTGGCCAGCGCATCGGCGGGCAGCGCGCCTGATATCAGCAGCGAGGCATCATCGCGTTCGATCAGCAGCGGGGCATCGCCATCATCGCCATGCGCCACGAATGTCCCGGCGATGGCATCGAGCAGATCGGCCGGGGTCACGATCCCTTCAAGATGGCCATATTCATCGTGGACCAGTGCCAGCGCCACTTCAGCCAGTTGGATCTGGCGCAAAGCGTCCATCGTATCGAGCAAGTCCGACACGATGGCCGGCTTTTTCAGCGCGCGCGGCAGATCGACCGCGTGCCCGCGCACCAGCGCCTGCAACACATCGCGCACGCGCACCACGCCGACCACTTTATCGACCGAGCCATCGGCCACCAGCAACAACGAGTGCGGGCATTCGGCAATCGCGTCGCGCACCGTGTGATCCGGGGCGTTCTGGTCGATCCAGTGCAATTCGGTGCGCGGGGTCATCATGTCGCGCACCGGGCGGTCGGCGAGCCGCATCACGCTGGTCATCAACGCGCGTTCGTCTTCTTCGATCACGCCGGTGCGGGTGGCTTCGGCAAAGATCATGTGCAATTCTTCGCTGGTGACGTCAGGCGCGCCGGGCGCGCGCATGCGGATCATCCGCAGCACCAGCGTTGATGACGTGTCGAGCAGCCACACCAGCGGCGCGGTCGCCTGCGCGACCAGCGCCATCGGCCGCGCCGCAATCACCGCGATGGGTTCGGCCGAGCGCAGCGCCACCTGTTTGGGCACCAGTTCGCCGATCACCAGGCTGCAATACGTCGTGATCGCGATCACCAGCACGAACCCGACCTCAGCCGCCAGATGGGGGGGCAGGCCCAGCGCGGCCAGCCGTTCCCCAGTTGGCGCGCCAAGGCTCGATCCCGAAAACGCCCCGGCCACGATCCCGACCAAAGTTATGCCGATTTGCGCGGTGGACAGCAGCTTGCCCTGATCGCGCGCAAGGTCGAGCGCCAGCGCGGCACCGGTCGATCCCGCCTCTGCAAGCAGCTTCAGCCGCGCCGGGCGCGCCGACACAATGGCCAGTTCGGACATCGAAAACAGGCCGTTGAGCACAACGAGCGCGCCAATGATGGCAACGTCAATCCATGGATAGGGGGTCACGAATGCGCTGCTAGCAGATTTACCGGCGCGCGCGAAGCACGTCCTGCAAGATCATGACTGTTCGGATTGGGTTCAGCCAGCCAATGGATAAAGGCATGACGCGGTTGAACCGCGCTGACAGTATCGGCGGCTCGCTCTATGGGTGGCCGCAATCAACAGTTTCAGGGGATGACCATGCTATTTCAACGGGTTGTGCTGTCTGGTCTGTGCGCGGCGGCGCTGGTGACAACGTCGGCTTGCGTGACCGATCCCAACACCGGGCAGCGAAAGATATCGCGCACCGCCATCGGCGCATCGGCGGGGGTGGTGGCCGGGCTGATCGTTGGCGGGTTGATCGGCGGCGGCGGCGGGCGGATCATCGGCGCGGGCATCGGCGGGATCGCCGGGGCATCAATCGGCTATACCACCGACAAGCAGATCAAAGAGTTGAAGGAACAGACCGCGGGCAGCGGGGTCGATGTCAAAGCGGTCGATGAAGGGCAGGCGATTCTGGTCAATCTGCCCAGCGGGGTGACGTTCGACAGCAACAGCACGATCATCAAACCCGCGTTTCGCGACACGCTCGACACCGTCGCGACCAGCCTCAAGACGTATCCCAATTCGCTGATCGACGTCTATGGCCATACCGATGCGACCGGATCGGACACGTATAACCAGACATTGTCGGAAAACCGCGCGCGAGTCGTGGCGGATTATCTGTCCGCGCATGGGGTCAATCTGGCGCGCATCCGCAGCACGGGTTTTGGCAAGACCCAGCCCATCGCCAGCAACGACACGCTCGAAGGCCGCGCCGCCAACCGCCGCGTCGAAATCAAGATCGTGCCGATCAGCCAGGATGATGTGGCGCGCGCCCGCGGCGGCACCTGATCCTTGACGCCGGGCCATGCCTGCTGGCATCGCGCGCCAGCAGCAGGAGACACACGCCATGGCACCGACCCCCCGCCCGATCAACGGCCACCCGACCCATCCCGTCGGGCTGGGCTGCATGTCGCTCAGTTGGGCTTATGGTCCACGCTCGTCCGATGCCGATGCGATCCGCTTGCTGCACCGCGCGATTGACTTGGGCTATAACCATTTCGACACCGCGCGGATCTATGGGCAGGGTCATAACGAGACCGTGGTGGGCGAAGCGCTCAAAGACCGGCGCGGCAAAGTGTTTCTGGCGAGCAAAATGGGCATTTTCGTCAGTGGGGAGCGGCGCGGGGTCGATTGCCGCCCCGAAACGATCCGCGAACAGCTCGAAGTGTCGCTGCGGCTGCTCCAGACCGACTGTATCGACCTCTACTACATGCACCGCCGCGACTTTACCGTGCCCATCGAGGACTCGGTCGGCGCGCTTGCTGACCTCATTCGCGAAGGCAAAATCGGCGCGATTGGCCTGTCGGAAATGTCTGCCGATACGTTGCGCCGCGCCGCCGCCGTCCACCCGATTGCCGCGATGCAGACCGAATATTCGCCGTGGACGCGACAGGCCGAAATCGCCGTGCTCGATGCCTGCCGCGAACTTGGCACCACATTCGTGGCGTTTTCCCCGGTCGCGCGCGGCGCGCTCGCCAATGGCGTGCGCGATCCTGCCGCGCTCGATGCCAGCGACATCCGCCCTGCGATGCCGCGCTTTCAGGGGGCCAACTGGGCGCACAACCAGCGGCTGATCGCGCAGTTCAACGCGCTCGCCGCCGAAGCCGGGGTTACCCCGGCGCAACTGTCGCTCGGCTGGGTGCTGGCGCGCGGCGACCATATCGTCGCCATCCCCGGCACCGCGCAGATCGCGCATCTGGACGAAAACATCGCCCGCGCCGACTGGACCCCCTCACCCGCGCTGATCGCGCGCGTCGATGCGCTCATCAACCATCAGACCGTCGCCGGGCACCGCTATTCCGCCGCCATGCAGGCCACTATCGATACCGAGGATTTTGCCCACACGTTCGATCTGGCGGGATGATTACGCGATCCGCGCCGCGCGGTCGGCCAGTCGCTCGACGGCAGCGGCGTGGATCGCAGGGGCGGTAACCAGCAGGCCAAAGGCGCGCGGATCGCGCTTGTTGAAGTCGAACGGCTGGCCCAGGGCATCGCTGACCGCCGCCCCCGCTTCGCGCGCGATCAGGCAGGCGGCGGCGATGTCCCATTCATAGCCCCAGCGCAAAGTCGCGAGCAGATCGGCTTCGTTGGCTGCAACCATCGCGATGCGCAGCGCAATCGAATTGGGGCGGTCCACCATCGTCAGATCATCATCGATCTTGGGCAGGATATCGGCGGGCACGCGCGCGCCGGGCAATGCGGTGCGGCGGCTGGCGACGAGCGGCTGGCCATTGCGCGTGGCCCCGCGCCCAGCGGTGGCGATCCAGAACTGATCGCGCGCCGGGGCATCGAGCACCCCGATCAGCGCGCGCCCGGCACAGACCAGCGCCACCGCAACGCACCAGCCGCTGCGCCCGCGCACGAAATCGCGCGTGCCATCGATGGGATCGACCACCCAGCACAATTGCCGGTCGAGCCGGTCGGGATGATCGGCGGTTTCTTCGGACAGCCAGCCGGCGCTGGGGAGCAAAGCCCCCAGTTCGCGCTTCAAGAACGCATCGACCGCAAGGTCGGCCTCGGTAACCGGATTGTCGGGCGACTTGTCCCAGACATGCGGCGCATGGCCGTGCCCCGGCCACTGCGCCAGCGCCAGCCGCCCGGCGGCACGGACAATCGCTTCAAGACGGGCATAGTCGATCATCGACCGCTGCGATGGGCCTTGCCCCGGTCCAAAGCAAGTCTGGAGCGCGCGGCGGTCATTCGTATGCACTCCCGGTCACCCGGTGATTTTGCAGTGCGGTATAAGCCCCCTTTTCAAGCCGCCAAGGCTGTGCTTAAGGCGGCGGGTCCAGACCCGTCCGGCATCGCCGCCGGGCGGGGCTTTTCTCTCACTCGGTTGCAGCGGGGAACTTCGCATGAATGTCCATGAGTATCAGGCCAAGGACTTGCTTGCCAAATATGGCGTCAGCATTCCGGCCGGAATCCCCGCGTTGACGGTCGAAGACGCGGTGGCGGCGGCGCGGCAATTGCCCGGCCCGCTCTATGTCGTCAAAGCGCAGATCCATGCCGGGGGGCGCGGCAAGGGAAAGTTCAAGGAACTGCCCGTCAATGCCAAAGGCGGGGTGCGGCTGGCCAAATCGCTCGACGATGTGGCGGCGCACGCGGGCGAAATGCTCGGCAACACGCTCGTTACCATCCAGACCGGCGAAGCGGGCAAACAGGTCAACCGGCTCTATGTCACCGACGGGGTCGATATCGCGCGCGAATATTATCTGTCGCTGGTGGTAGACCGGGGCAGCGGGCGCGTGGCGCTGATCGTATCGACCGAAGGCGGGATCGATATCGAACAAGTTGCACACGACACGCCCGAAAAGATCGCGACCATCGTGATCGACCCGGCCACCGGGTTTCAGCCGCACCATGGTCGCGCAGTCGCTTACGCGCTGAACCTTGCGGGTGATCTCAACAAGCAGGCGCAAAAGCTGGCAAAACAGCTTTACGAAGCGTTTGTCGCGCTCGACGCCGAAATGCTCGAAATCAACCCCTTGGTCGAAGCCGCCGATGGCAAGCTGCTGGTGCTCGATGCCAAAATGAGCTTTGACGGCAACGCGCTCTATCGCCACCCCGATGTGGTGGCCTTGCGCGATGAAAGCGAGGAAGACCCCGCCGAGATCGAAGCGTCGAAATACGATCTCGCCTATATCAAGCTCGACGGGAATATCGGCTGCATGGTCAATGGGGCCGGGCTGGCGATGGCGACGATGGACATTATCAAGCTGAATGGCGAATTTCCCGCCAATTTCCTTGATGTGGGTGGCGGCGCGACGCGCGAAAAAGTCACCGCGGCGTTCAAGATCATCCTCAAAGACCCGGCAGTCAAAGGCATTCTGGTCAATATCTTCGGCGGTATCATGAAGTGCGACATCATCGCCGACGGGATCGTCGCGGCGGCCAAAGAGGTCAATCTGGCGGTGCCTTTGGTGGTCCGGCTGGAAGGCACCAATGTGCAGCAGGGCAAGGATATTCTCGCCAATTCCGGGCTTCCCATCGTTGCCGCGAACGATCTGGGCGATGCCGCGCGCAAGATCGTGGCCCAAGTGCAGAAAGTGTCCTGAACCATGTCGATCCTCGTCAACGCGCACACCAAAGTCATCACACAAGGGATGACCGGCAACACCGGCAAGTTCCACACCGAACAGGCGCTCGCTTATGGCACGCAAATGGTTGCGGGCGTAACCCCGGGCAAAGGCGGCGAAACGCTGCTCGGCCTGCCGATCTATGACACCGTGGCAGAGGCCGCGCACGCCACCGGGGCGACCGCTTCGGTGATCTATGTTCCGCCGCCGTTTGCCGCCGATTCGATCCTTGAAGCAATCGATGCGCAGATCGAACTGATCGTGGCGATTACCGAAGGCATTCCGGTGCTCGACATGGTGCGCGTCAAGCGCGCGCTGCAAGGGTCGAAATCGCGGCTGATCGGCCCCAATTGCCCCGGCGTGCTGACGCCCGATGAATGCAAGATCGGCATCATGCCCGGCAGCATTTTCAAAAAAGGCTCGGTCGGCGTGGTATCGCGGTCGGGCACGCTGACGTATGAAGCGGTGTTTCAGACCACCAATATCGGCCTTGGCCAGACCACGGCGGTCGGCATTGGCGGCGATCCGGTCAATGGCACCAATTTCATCGACGTGCTCGAACTGTTCCTTGCCGACGATGCCACCACCAGCATCATTATGATCGGCGAAATCGGCGGCAATGCCGAAGAACAGGCCGCGCAGTTCATCGCCGATGAAGCGCGGCGCGGGCGCAAAAAGCCGATGGTCGGGTTCATCGCAGGGCGCACCGCCCCGCCGGGCCGCCGCATGGGCCATGCCGGGGCAATCGTGTCGGGCGGGCAAGGCGGCGCCGAAGACAAGATCGCCGCGATGGAAGCCGCAGGCATCCGCGTCAGCCCCTCACCCAGCCTGTTGGGCGAAACGCTGGCCGAAGTGTTGAAGGGCTGACCAGACCGCATCAACCGGCACTGGCGCTTTGCGCCAAAACGCTTATGGCGGGGCGATGCCTCCTGAAAACCCCCATACCGCGCCGGTAACGCCGCTCGCGCGCCACGACGGTTGGCGCACGTTGCAGCGCTTTCTGCCCTATCTGTGGCCGCGCGACAATCCGGCCTTGCGCTGGCGGATCGTGGTGGCGAGCGTGCTCGTGCTGCTTTCGACGGGCGTGCAATTGGCGCTGCCTTATGCGTTCAAATGGGCCATCGACGCGATGAACGTGTCGGGCCCACGCGCGGTGCAAGTGGTGCTGTGGTGTGTGCTCGCTTATGCCGGTGGCCGTCTGATCGGCGTGGTGTTCGACAATGCGCGCAACATCGTGTTCGAACGCGTTGGGCAGGATGCCACGCGCCAATTGGCCGAACACGTGTTTGCCCGGCTGCACCGGCTGTCGATGCGGTTTCACCTTGCCCGGCGGACCGGCGAAGTCACCAAAGTGATCGAACGCGGCACCAAGAGCATCGACACAATGCTCTATTTCATGCTGTTCAACATCGCCCCGACAGTGCTGCAACTGGCGGGCGTGGCGGTGATTTTCGGGATCAGTTTCGGCAAAGGGCTCGTCGCATCGACCGCGCTGGCGGTCGTGGCCTATATCTGGGTTACGCGCGCGATCACCGACTGGCGCACCCATTTGCGCGAGAAAATGAACCGGCTCGACGGGCAGGCACTGTCGCGCGCGGTCGATTCGCTGCTCAATTACGAAACGGTCAAATACTTCGGGGCCGAAGCGCGCGAAGAAGCGCGCTATGCCCAGGCCACGCGCGCTTATGCCGATGCGGCGGTGTCGAGCGAAAACAGCCTCGGCTTGCTCAACATTGCGCAAGCGCTCGTCACCAATGTGCTGATGGCGGGGGCTTTGGCGGAAACCGTGGTTGGCTGGTGGCATGGCTCCTATACGGCCGGGCAACTGGTGTTCGTGCAGATGTATCTGACGCAACTGTTCCGCCCGCTCGATATGTTGGGCATGGTCTATCGCACGATCCGTCAGGGTTTGACCGATATGGCCGAAATGTTCCGGTTGATTGATACTCCGGTCGAAGTGGCCGATGCGCCCGGTGCGCCCGCGCTGGTGGTGCGCCAAGCCAGCGTGATTTTCGACAATGTGGTATTCGGCTATGACCCGGACCGCACGATCCTGCACGGCCTGTCGTTTACCGTCCCGGCGGGCAGCCGGGTCGCCATCGTCGGCCCGTCGGGGGCGGGCAAATCGACCATTGGCCGTTTGCTGTTCCGCTTTTACGACCCGCAAGCGGGCCGCATCCTGATCGACGGGCAGGATATCCGGGGCGTGACGCAAACGTCCTTGCGCGCCGTGCTGGGTATCGTGCCGCAAGATTCGGTGCTGTTCAACGATACCATCGGGTACAACATCGCCTATGGCCGCGAAGGCGCGAGCGCCGACGACGTGGCCGCCGCCGCACGCGGTGCGGCGATCAGCGATCTGCTCGACCGGCTGCCACAAGGGCTGAATACCGAAGTCGGCGAACGCGGGCTGAAACTGTCGGGCGGGGAAAAACAGCGCGTGGCGATTGCCCGCACATTGGTCAAAAATCCGCCGATCCTGCTGTTCGATGAAGCCACCAGCGCGCTCGATACCCGCACCGAACAGGACATTCTGGGCACTTTGCGCGCGGTCGCTGCCAACCGCACCACCATTTCCATCGCGCACCGACTGTCCACCGTGGTCGATTCGGATGTGATCGTGGTGCTCGATCAGGGGCGACTGGTGGAACAGGGCAGCCACGCCGACTTGCTGCGCCAAGACGGGCTCTATGCCGAAATGTGGGCGCGCCAAGCGGCTGAAAGCAATGAAGACGATCTCGCGGTTGCGGCGCAATAATACCCGTGCGGCCCATCCCCCTAGCACCTCCCCCAGCGGGGGAGGCGCTAGGGGGATGGTTTTTTCAAGCCTTACCGCTTGATCACGTCGGCCTCGTGCCAGACCACGGCTTGCGCCACAGTGATGCAGTCCATTCCGCCGTCCCAGGCCATGGCAGGTGAGCCATAGAGCCGCCAGCCTTGTGCCAGCGCTTCGGACACCCGGTCGCAAAATGCGCGGTCGTCTTTGCCCGTCAACAGGCGATAGACCGGGCGATCATCCGGGGTCTGGTGCATCGGCGCGCGGTTACTTCGCGGCTGCGGCGGTCGATGCCGTCTCGGCTGGTTCGGTGCCTTCTGCCTCAGCGCCTTCGCTGCCTGCCGCAGCGGGGGCTGCGGCTTGCGCTGCGGGCAAGGGCAGGTTTGACCCCTTGGAATTGAGGTACAAGATCACGTTGGCGCGTTCTTCCGGGCTGGCGATCCCGGCGAACGACATCTTGGTGCCAGTGGCGAACGCTGCGGGTGATGTCAGCCACTGGTCAAGCGTGGCGAAATCCCATTTGCCGCCTTTGCCCTTCAGCACGTCGGAAAAGGCATAGCCACCCCGGCCAACGCCAACCCCATCGCCGACGACCGCCCACAGATTGGGGCCTATGCCGTTGGCCCCGCCCTGATCGATAGAGTGGCAGGCCTTGCACTTGGCAAATGTCGCTTCGCCTTTGGCAACGTCGGCTTTGGCCAAACGGTTGGCAATCGGTTCCACCACTGCTGCGGCGGCACCGGCGGCCGCTTCGACCCCGGTGATGGCATAGCCCATCGTGTCGGGCCGCTCGTGCTTGTCGGCGAGGAAATAGTGGCTCGACAAGCTGGAAAAGCCCAGCGCGAGAATCCCGCCAAACAGCGTCCAGCCGGCAATAGTGTTGAAACGGTCGTCCATGCCTTACCCCAAATCCGCCTTCGTTGTTTGCGCCCACGCCCGTTTCTGATCGCTTTTGCGCCGCTCTAGTGGTCGCTCCGCATCGGCGCAAGAGCGTTTGCGGGCACAACCTCGCAGGCAAGCGCCAACACGCTTGCCGCACGCGCAAACGCGGCCTAATCGCTGGGCGATGGCCAGTTATCCCGCACCCGCGCTCGCCCTTGTCGAAGCGATGACCGCCGCCGCAGCGGCCGATCCGGCGCGCGCAGTGGCGTTTCAGGGCGCGCCGGGGGCCAATTCGCACCGTGCCGTGGCCGAGGCGGTGCCCGGCGGGTTGCCACTGCCCTGTTTCAGCTTTGAAGATGCGCTCGACGCGGTTAGCGAAGGACGCGCGGCCAGTGCGATCATCCCGATTGAAAATTCGCAACACGGGCGCGTGGCGGATATCCATTTCCTGCTGCCCGAATCGGGGCTGGCGATTGTCGGTGAACATTTTCTCGATATTCATGCCTGCCTGATGGGGCTGGGCAGTGGGCCGTTTGCCGAGGCCTATAGCCATCCGCAGGCGCTGGGCCAGTCGCGCCATTTTCTGCGCGCGCGCGGGATTATCCCGATGAGCTATGCCGATACTGCCGGTGCCGCCGCTTATGTCGCGGAACGGGGCGATCCCGCGATTGCCGCGCTGGCCCCCAAAATCGCGGCGGAGCTGTATGGGCTGACGGTGGTTGCCGAAAATGTCGAGGATGCGCCCGACAACACCACACGGTTTGTGCAACTGGCTCGCAAACCGCTTGATCCGGCGACGCTGACGGGGGCGACGATCACCACCTTTATCTTTGCCGTGCGCAACATTCCCGCCGCGCTTTACAAGGCGCTGGGCGGGTTTGCCACCAATGGCATCAACATGACCAAGCTGGAAAGTTATCAGACCGGGGCGAGCTTTGCCGCGACCACGTTCTTTTGCGATGTGGTTGGCAAACCCGGTGACCGTGCGCTTGATCTCGCGCTGGAAGAGGCGGCATTTTTTGCCACCAATTTGCGCATTTTGGGCACCTATCCGCTGGCGCGCGAACGCGGGTGAGAAAGGCTTGCCTGCCATGGAGCGCCATGGCAACACCGCTCGCGTGACGATCCCCGCCCCTGCCCCCAGCCAACCGGTCTTGACCAGTGCGGGTGATGCGGCGTGGCAAAAAGTGCGCGCGATGGGCGATATCCAGTTCTCCCCGCCCGGCCCGCCGCCAGCCCCGCCCACGCCGCCCAAACCGCCGGAATGGCTGGCGGCGCTGGCAAAACGGCTGGGCGATGTGTTCAGCCCGCTGGGCCGCTGGCTGGCGCAATATTGGACGCTGATCGAAGTCGCCGCCGCGCTGGCGCTGGCGCTGGGGATTGGCTGGATGATATGGCGAGCGGTGCGCGACCGGCGCTTCGCGGCGGCGCAGCCCGACGATTCGGGCCCGGATTGGCAGCCCGCTGCCGCCACAGTGGCGCTGCTGCTGGCCGATGCCGATGCGCTGGCGGCGCCTGGCCACTATGACGCGGCGGGGCATCGGCTGTTGCGCCGCAGTTTCGATGACATTGCCCGCACGCGCCCCGACTGGCTGACCCCGGCCAGCACTGCGCGCGAAATTGCCGGGCTGGGCGCGCTGCCCGGTGCCGCACGCGCGGCATTCGCCGTGATTGCGGGTGAAGTCGAACGCAGCCGTTATGCCTTGCGCCCGCTCGGTGATCTCGACTGGACCCGCGCGCGCGCTGCTTATGCCGCATTTGCCGTGCCTGCGCGGGGGCGGGGATGAGCGGCGCGCGCAATCCGGCGGCGTTTGGCCGGGGCGGCACATTGGCGCTGATCGTGGCGGGGTTTGTCACATTCATCTTTCTGCTGGCGTGGATCGGCATGGGCGAAACGCCCGGCAATGACGGTGGGTCGCACGCGCTGGGCAAAGGGCTGACCGGCTATGCCGGGCTTGCCGCGCTGATCGCCGCCGAAGGCCACGATGTCGGCTATAACCGCCTGCCGCATAACCATGGCGGCGACGAACTGCTGGTGCTGACCCCGACCGAAGATCCTGATATTCAGGCTTTGGCCGATATCGTCAAAGCGCGCCGCAGCGGGGTTGGCCCGACAATCGTGGTAACCCCCAAATGGCGAACGGAACGCCTGACCAGCGATTCGCGCGCGCCGCAAGGCCCGGTTGACAAAGCGTGGGCGCGCGTATTCGGCGCGCCGCGTGCGCCCACCGGCTGGACGCGCATTGTCGGTGCCGCAACGCCCGACTGGAAAGGTTTTCTCGACAAAATTGGCGTGCATCTGGGCACCGCCAAAGACCCTGCCGCCAAAGGCTGGCACACCGGCGAAGGCGCATCCGGCCCGCTGCCCGACGATCACGTGGTGCTTTCGGGGGGTGGGGTTGATGATCGCGGCCATCCGCTGATCCCGCTGATCCGCAGCGGTGATGGACGCATTCTGGCGGGTTATATTGCCGATGGCGGGACTTATCCCGCGCTCGATGCGCTGGCCGGGGTTGAGCCGACCAGCAACGACGATGATGAAGCAGATGTGCGTCAGCCGCTGGTGATCGTGTTCGAGCCGGATTTGCTGAACAACCGGGGCCTCGCTGACCGGGCAACCGCGTTGTCGGCGTTGCGGCTGGTGCAGGTGACCGGGGGCAAGCGCGTGCAGCGGGTGGTGTTCGATCTGGCGCAAGCAGGCCTCGGCGCGCCGCGCAACTTGCTGACGCTGGCGTTTACCCCGCCGTTTCTGGCCGCGACGCTTGGCCTGATCGCGGCGATGGCAGCGGCTATCTGGCGCGGCTTTGTCCGGTTCGGCCCGGCGCTGGCAGGTGCCCCGGCGCACGTGGTGGGCAAGATTGCGCTGGTTGCCAGCGGTGCGGCGCTGCTGCTGCGCGCGCGGCGGTATCATCTGATCGCCCGCCCTTATGCCGATGGCGCGCGCGAACGGCTGCAAAGCGCGCTCGGGCTGCCGCGCGGGCGCGCCAGCGCAGAAACCGATGCGGCCATCGAGCAGATCCAGCGCGCCGCCGCGCCTGCGACTATGCCGTTTGGCGAGGCGGTGGCGCGGCTGATCGCGGCGCGGCACCCGCTGGCGATTGCCGCCGCGGCGCGGCAAGTCCACCAGATTGAAACGGCATTGGCCCATCGCGGCCCGACGGGGGAATCATGACACCAGACGATGTGCGCGCGCTGGCCAGCGCGATCCGGGGCGAAGTGGCCAAAGCGATTGTCGGGCAGGAACCGGTGATCGATCATCTGCTGATCGCGCTGTTCGCGGGTGGCCATGTCCTGCTCGAAGGCCCGCCGGGAACCGCCAAAACGCTGCTGGCGCAAAGCTTTGCCGCCGCGCTCGGGCTGGACTATGGGCGCATTCAGTTTACCCCCGATCTCTTGCCCGGCGATATTCTCGGGTCAAACTTGTTCAACTTTCAGACCAGCCAGTTCACGCTGACGCGCGGGCCGATCTTTTGCGAGCTGCTGCTGGCTGATGAAATCAACCGCACCCCGCCCAAGACGCAGGCCGCCTTGCTCGAAGCGATGCAGGAACGCCGGATTACGCTCGATGGCACCGGGCACCGCTTGTCCGACCGATTTACCGTGATCGCCACGCAAAACCCGATCGAAAGCCAGGGTGTCTATCCGCTGCCCGAAGCGCAGTTGGACCGGTTTTTGTTCAAAGTGCTGGTCGATTATCCCGATGCCGCCGAAGAAGCGCGGATCGTGCGCCGCCATGCCCAAGGCGGCACCAGCTTGCGCCCGGCGGATCTGGGGATCGGCGCGGTTACCGATGCCGGGCAACTGGGCGCGGCGATTGCGACGGCGGGCGCGGTGACGCTGGCCGATAGCGTGATCGATTACATCGTGCGGCTGGTGCGCGCCACGCGCGGCAATGCCGATCTGGTTTCGGGCGCATCGCCGCGCGCTGCGGTGCTGCTGGCCGGTGCGGCGCGCGCGCGCGCCGCGCTCGATGGGCGCGACTATGTCGTGCCCGACGATGTCAAGGCGCTGGCGACCGCCGTGCTGCGCCATCGGCTGCTGCTATCGCCGACTGCAGAAATCGAAGGCCGCGCGATCGAAGCGATTGTTGCCGAACTGGTCACCCGCACCGAAGCGCCGCGCTGATCGTGGCGTGGCCGCCGATCCTGATGGGCGGGCGCTGGGCCTCGCTCGCACCGAGCGGGCGGGCGATCCGGCTGCTGCTCGGGATCGCGCTGGCCGCGCTGGTGGTGGCGGCGCTTGCTCCGGCGGCATGGACGGTCGGCCCGGCTGCGGCGGGGGCGCTGATCGTGCTGGTGATCGCCGACGGCTTGCTCGCCGGGGGGCTGCAGGCGTTTGAGGTGACCGTGCCTGCCGATGGCGAAGTGGGCGAAGCTTTGGCGATCCGGGTCGAGGCGCGGCTGGCGCATGGTGGTGGCTGGACTCGCCCGAGCGTGGCGCTGGCGACCGACCCCCGGCTTTCCCCCGGCGGGCGGCTCGATATTGCGCTGGTTGAACAGGCGCATCGCAGCGGGCGCTGGCAGGGCAGCGGCACACCCACCCCGACGCGGCGTGGCACCGGGCAGATCGCGCGCGGCTGGCTGCGCTGGCAAGGCCCGCTCGGGCTGGCGCATCGCCAGGTCGAACGCGTGATCGGCGCGGATGTGCGGATCTGGCCCAACATTGCCCCGGCGCGCGGCAAAGCCTTGCAGCTCTATTTGCGCCAGACCGGGATTGGCCAAGCCTTGCTGCGGATTCGCGGCGATGGCAGCGAATTTGACGCGATGGCCGAATATCAGCCCGGCATGGACCGGCGGCGCATCGACTGGAAAAGTTCTGCGCGCCATTCGCGGCTGGTGGCGCGCGAATACGATGTCGAACGCAACAACCAGATCGTGCTGGCGTTCGATTGCGGCCAAGCGATGTGCGAACCGATTGGCGGGCTGGCGCGGATCGACCGCGCGGTGACCGCCGCGCTGACGCTGGCATGGGTGGCGATGAAGGCCGAAGACCGCGTGGCGCTGTTCGGCTTTGCCGCGCGGCCTTTGGTGATGAGCCCGTTTGTCACCTCGGCCCATCGCTTCGGGCAATTGCAGCAGGCTGCCGCCGCGCTCGATTATCACAGCGAAGACGCCAATTTTACGCTCGCCATGGCAACGCTGGCAAGCCGGCTGCAACGCCGGTCGCTGATCGTGATGTTTGCCGATTTTACCGATCCGACCGGTGCCGAACTGATGATCGAAATGTGCGCGCAACTGGTGCAGCGCCACCGCGTGCTGTTTGTGGTGATGCGCGATGAAGACCTTGACGTACTGGCCGGGGGTGCGGTCAGCAGCCCCGATGATGTCGCGCGCGCGGTCGTGGCGCAAGCGCTGATCCGCCAGCGCGCGCTGGTGCTGACGCGGTTGCGTCAGGCCGGGATCCGCGTGATCGAAGCGCCGTGGCAGGCCATTGGCGTGCGCCTGCTCGAAACCTATCTGGCGATCAAGCGCGAGGGCAGCATCGGATGAGCGCGACGGTCCGCAACAGCCTGACCGGCTGGTTTTCGCGCAAACAGAGCGCGGATATCGCCGCCGCCGAACAAGCGGCGCTGCGATCAGACCGGTTCCGGCTGGAACGCGAAGCCGATTGGCGGCGGCTCGACAGCATCGTCGCGCGGATCGAGGCGGGGCGCATCGGCGCGATCAGCGATGATGACCTTGCCGCGTTGCCGGTGTTGTATCGCACTTTGGTATCGAGTCTGGCGGTGGCGCGCGATACCACACTCGATGCCGCCACGCTGGGCTGGCTCGAAGCGCTCGCGCAGCGCGCATGGTTTGCGGTGCATGGCCCGGAAGCGGGCTTTCGCGGCTGGTTCGCGCAGTTTTTCAGCGGTGGGTGGAGCGCGGCGGTGCGCGCGCTGGGGGTCGAGATCGTGATCGCGCTGGCGGTGATGGTGGCCGGCACGGTGATCGGCTGGCTGCTGGTGGCGGGCAATCCCGACTGGTATTTTGCGATGATGCCCGCGCATGACGGCGATGTGCGGGTACCCGGGGCCAGCCGCGCGGTGCTCTACGGTTCGCTGTTCGGGCAGAGCGGGCAAACCGGGCTTTCGATCTTCGCCGCCTATTTGTTCAGCAACAACGCGCAAGTTTCGATCTTGTGCTATGCGCTCGGCTTCGTGTTCGGCATTCCGCCGCTGCTGCTGCTGGTGCAGAATACCGCGATGCTGGGCGCGCTGCTGTGGCTATATCACGGGCAGGGGCTGACCATCGAACTGATCGGCTGGCTGGCGGTGCACGGCACGACCGAACTGTTCGCGATCCTGCTGGCGGGGGCGTGCGGCATTCATATCGGCCGGGCGATGGCATTTCCGGGCAACCGCGCGACGCTGGTGGCCGCCGCCGAGGCCGGGCGACGCACTGCGACGGTGATGATCGGGGTGGTGCTGATGCTGATCGTGGCCGGGCTGCTCGAAGGGTTTGCGCGGCAATTGATCGACGCGACCGCGCCCCGGTTGGCGGTGGGGCTGGGAATACTGGGGTTCTGGCTGGTCTATTTCTTCGCCTATCGCCCGCGCAAGGCAGCGCGCTGATGGCCCGATGGTCTCGTGCCCCGCGCGATCCGCGCGTGCGCCCGGTGGCGGCCGCAGACCGGCGCAACCGCGTGATCCTGACCGCCGAAGGGTTGCGCCTGCCGCTGGTGCTGGCCTCGCGCGGCGCGCGCGTCGGGGCGCTGCTGATCGATCTCGCGCTGATCGGGGCGACGATCATCCTGACCACATTGTTGCTGGTGTGGATCGCCAACGGCGTGGGCTTGACCAAAGGCCCCGCGCTGAAACCCGGCGCGCGGGCGGCGATGGAAGCGCTGATCGTGGTCTGGATCATTGCGATGTTCCTGCTGCGCACGGCGTGGTTTTTGTGGTTCGAACTCGGGCCACGCGGCGCGACCCCGGGCAAGCGGCTGGTCGGTATCCGCATCGCCGCGCGTCCCGGCAGCGACGGGGCCGCCACCCGGCTGTCCGCCGAAGCCGTGATTGCGCGCAATCTGCTGCGCGATGTCGAACTGTTCATGCCCTTCGTGTTCGTCGGCGGCGCGTTGCAAGCAGGCAGCGACACCACGCTGGCGGGCTGGGCAGCGCTGGTGTGGTTTGGCATTTTTGCGCTGTTTCCGGTGTTCAACCGCGACAGTTTGCGCTGCGGCGATGTCATCGCCGGAACCTGGGTGGTGGAAACCCCGCGCCGCAAGCTGGCGACGGCGCTGTCGCTGGGCGATGGCGCGCAAGGGATCAGCGCGCTAACCGGGACGCAATACCGCTTCAGCGATGCCGAACTGGCGATTTATGGCGCGTATGAATTGCAGACGCTCGAACGGGTCTTGCGCGATAACCGCCCGGCGGCGCTCGCCGAAGTGGCCGAAGCGATCTGCCGCAAGATTGGTTGGAGCAGCGGGCGCGGCGATGAACGCGCGTTCCTCGATGCCTATTACACCCAATTGCGCGCCCGGCTGGAAACCGAGCTGCGGTTTGGCAAGCGCAAGGCGGACAAATACGACGCGGTGGCGTTCGATCCGCGCTTTCGCCTGAGCGTGGCAGAACTGGCGGTCTATGGCGATACGCAAGTCACCGTGCTCGACCGCTTGTTGCGCGACAACGATGGCGATGCCATTGCGCGCGCCGCCGGGGCGATCCGCGCCAAACTGGGGCGTGGCGATTGGGCGGGCGATGATCACGGCTTGCTGACCGCCGTGCTGGCGCAATTGCGCGCGCGGTCGGAATGATCCCCGCCCGCTGGGGCAATGCGGCGGGCCGTGATGAAAAGATGCTGGCCTTTGCCGGGTCGGCAGCTATCGGCGCTGTAAGCGCGACGCTGTTACACGATCCAGGAGCCTTAATGCTACCTTTCGCCTTTGCCCCCCCGCGTTGCCCGCCCGCGCCGCTGCTGTTTGCGCTTGCCGGGCTGCTGGCCGCAACCCCCGCTGTGGCGGCTGATCCAAGCAAAGCGGCGTGCTTTGCCGATGCCAAACGGCTGTGCCCGGCTGAAGTGCAATCGCTGAGCCGGGCCAAAGTCCGCGCCTGTCTGATTGCGCAGATCGATCGCACATCGCCCGTGTGCCACGATTTCATGGTCAAGGCGCGCGCTGCCGCGCTGGCGGGCAAACAGCCGGATCAGGCAAAGCCATGATCCCGGCGCGGCTGCTGGGTCTGGGCCGCGCCACCCCGCCGCACTGCCTGCCGCAAGGCGACGCGCAAAGCTGGGCGCGCGCCCGGTTTGCCGACCGTTTCCCCGCGTTTGAGCGGCTCGCCCCGGTGTTTGCCAATGCCGGGATTGCCGAGCGGCGGATCGCCATGCCGGTGGAATGGTATCTGCAACCGCAAGACTGGGCCACGCGCACCGCCGCCTATCGCACCGTTGCCACTGAACTGTTCGTTGCCGCCGCGCGCGCGGCGCTCGACGCGGCGGGACTGCTGCCCGGCGCAATCGATGCCGTGGTCACCATCTCCTCGACCGGCATTGCCACCCCCAGTCTGGAGGCGCTGGCCCATGCCGAACTCGGTTTGCGCGCCGATGTCACGCGGGTTCCCGTGTTCGGGCTTGGCTGTGCGGGCGGGGTCAGCGGGCTGGCGCTGGCGGCGCGGCTGGCGGCGGCGCAGCCGGGAACGCGCGTGCTGCTGGTGGCGGTGGAGCTGTGTTCGCTGTCGTTTCGCGACGATATGCTCAGCAAATCGAACATTGTCGCCACCGCCTTGTTCGGCGATGGCGCGGCGGCGGCGGTCCTGTCAACGCACGGTGCAAGCCAGATTGCGGTGACCGCGGCGGGCGAACATCTGTGGCCCGCCACACTCGATGTGATGGGCTGGGATGTTGCCCCCGCCGGGTTTGGCGTGGTGTTTGCGCAATCGATCCCCGCGCTGGTAGCGCGCCATTTGCGCAGCGCATATGATGGCCTGTGCGCGCGGATGGGGGTCGATCCGCAAGCCATCGCGCGCCCTATATGCCACCCCGGTGGGGCCAAAGTGATCGAAGCGCTGGAATCCAGCCTCGATCTGCCGACCGGGACGCTCGATGCCGAACGCGCGGTGCTGGCTGACCACGGCAATATGTCGGCCCCGACGGTGCTGTTCGTGCTCGACCGCCTGCTCTCCGCCAATGGCCTGCCGCATGACCGCCCGAGTGCGATGCTCGCGCTCGGGCCGGGGTTTACGCTCAGCATGGCATTGCTGGCCCCCGTGGCATGATGGCCGCAGCGACCCTGTTGACGATCCGCCTATGCGCCGAAGACGCTGCGCGGCGATGACAGCACCGCGCGCGCCGTGGCCGTTATGGGCAGGGTTTGCGCTGATGTGCGTGGCGTTGTTCATGGCCGTGCTCGATGTGCAGATCGTGCTGACCGCGCTGCCAACGATCCAGCACGCGCTGAAAATCGATGCCGATGCGATGAGCTGGATCCAGACCAGCTATCTGACCGCCGAAGTGATTTCGATCCCGCTGTCGGGCTTGCTGATCCGCGCGCTGGGGCTGCGGCGGGTCATGGTACTGGCGCTGGCGGGGTTTACGCTGGCCTCGCTCGCCTGCGGGTTGAGCACCGGGTTTGTGATGCTGATCGTGGCGCGCACGGTGCAAGGACTGTTTGGCGGGGTGATGATCCCGTGCGTGTTCAGCGCAGTGTTCCTGCTGTTCGGGCCGCGCGACGAACCGCTGGCGACCGCGCTGGCCGGGGTGATGGCGATGCTCGCGCCCACGCTGGGGCCGTGGCTGGGCGGCTGGCTGACGGTTTCGGCGGGTTGGCCGTGGCTGTTTTACATCAACCTGCTGCCCGGGGTCGTCGCGGCAGTGGGCATTGCCCGGCTGGTGCCTGCTGGCAGTGCCAATCCCGGACTGTTGCGCGCATGCGACCGCGCCGGGCTGGTGCTGCTGGCGCTGGCGATGGTCGGGATCGAAGTCGCGCTGAAAGCGGCCCCGCAGAGCGGGTGGATCGCGCTGCCGACGTTGCTGCCGGGGCTGGGCGGGTTGATCGCACTGGGCGGGTTTTGCTTGCGCTGTTTGCGCAGCGCCACACCACTGGTCGATCCCACCGTGCTGGGCGACTGGCGGGTGGCGCTCGGCACCGGATGCAACGCGGTCTTGGGCGCGACGCTCTACGGTTCAACGTACCTGATGGTGGTGTTTCTGGGGCTGGTGCGCGGTCTGGATGCGCTGGCGATTGGCGAAACCGTGGTGCTGACCGGCGTGGCGCAACTCGTGACCGCGCCCCTGGCGGTCTGGGCCGAACGGCGGGTGCCGCCGCTGCTGTTCTGCATCGCCGGGTTTGCGCTGTTTGCGCTGGGGTGCTGGGCCGATACCCGGCTGACCCCCGACAGCGGCTGGAGCGCGCTGTTCTGGCCGCAAGTCTTGCGCGGGGCGGCGCTGATGGTGTGCATTCTGGGCACGACCCGGCTGGCGCTGGGGCATCTGGGCGAAGCAGCAGTGGCCAATGCCAGCGGCTTGTTCAATCTGGCGCGCAATCTGGGCGGCGCGCTGGGAATCGCGCTGATCGACAGCGTGATCTATGGCCAAACCCCGGCGCGCGCCGCCGCCATTACCGCTGCATTGCGCCACGGCGATGTTGCCGTCGCCGCCGCGCTACACCTGCCGATCGACGAATTCCTGGCAATGTACGATCAGCCGCTCGACGCCGATATGCGCGCATTGCTCGAACCGCTGATCGGACATCTGGCGCTGAACGGTTCGGTCAATGCCATCTGGGGCCTGCTGGCATTGGCCAGCCTGATCCCGGTAGCCGCATGCTTGGTCGCGTTATACGCCGCTGCACTGACGGGCAGCCATGCCTCCCGCCCCGCCTCTCCACCCGACCACCAACGATACCAATAGGTTATGGTGGTCGGCTCCTCAGCGAAAACGTCCCCCGGACGTTTTCCTGCTCTTCATCGCGAGAGGCGGCGCGGGAGGTATGAGTCGCGCTTCGCGCGACATCGTATTAGAGCGTGGTGACAATTTAATCCTCGAGGGATTCCCTATGCGGTAGATATGTGATTCAAGACTGATTTTTGGAGATCGGTCATGGATCGTGCGGTAGACGAATTGAGCGACGAACAGTGGGAACTGTTGAAGCCGTTGG
>CAINGT010000061.1 GCA_903848655.1 uncultured Sphingomonadales bacterium | reverse complement strand
GGAATGACGAGCCCTTCGCGCAGCAAGTTGATCACCACCAGCACGTCATAGACCCCCAGCCGCAAGTCGCGGATCAGTTATATGCGTTCGAGCGTGTCGACTTCAGAATGCATATAGCGCACGCGCAAGCCCGCCTCGTGCATGAATTCGGTCAGGTCTTCGGCCATGCGCTTGGTAAGCGTGGTGACCAACGTGCGATAGCCGACGGCGGCCACGCTGCGGCATTCGTTGATGCAATCCTGCACCTGATCTTCGACCGGGCGGATCAGCACCGGCGGGTCGATCAACCCGGTCGGGCGGATCACTTGTTCGGCAAACACCCCGCCCGCCTGATCCATTTCCCACGGGCCGGGGGTGGCCGATACCGCCACCGTCTGCGGGCGCATCGCGTCCCATTCGTTGAACCGCAGCGGGCGGTTGTCGATGCAACTGGGCAGGCGAAAGCCATATTCGGCCAAAGTCAGCTTGCGCCGGTGGTCGCCGCGCGCCATCGCGCCGACTTGCGGCACGGTCTGGTGGCTTTCATCCAGGAACAGCAGCGCGTTTTCGGGCAGATATTCGAACAGCGTGGGCGGCGGTTCGCCCGGCAAGCGCCCGGTGAGGAACCGGCTGTAGTTTTCGATCCCCGCGCACGATCCGGTCGCGGCGATCATTTCCAGATCGAAATTGGTGCGCTGTTCCAGCCGTTGCGCTTCAAGCAATTTGGCCTCGGCCTCCAATTCCTTCAGCCGTTCGGTCAGTTCAAACCGGATCGCGGCGGCCGCCTGCTGCATTGTGGGGCCGGGGGTGACATAGTGCGAATTGGCATAGACGCGCACTTTATCCAGCCGCGCGCCGCTTTTTCCGGTCAGTGGGTCGAATTCGGCAATCGCTTCGATATCGTCGCCAAAAAAGCTGATCCGCCACGCGGTGTCTTCATAATGCGACGGAAAAATCTCGATGGCATCGCCGCGCACGCGGAATGTGCCGCGCACAAACGCGGTATCGTTGCGCTTGTACTGGAGCGCTACCAGCTTGCGGATAATCTCGCGGCTGTCGACATGATCGCCGGTTTTCAGGTCAAAGATCATCGCTGAATAGGTCTCGACCGAACCGATACCGTAAATGCACGACACCGATGCCACGATGATCACATCATCGCGTTCGAGCAATGACCGCGTGGCCGAATGGCGCATCCGGTCAATCGCCTCGTTCACCGAGCTTTCTTTTTCGATATAGGTATCAGAGCGCGGGACATAAGCTTCGGGCTGGTAATAGTCGTAATAGGATACGAAATATTCGACCGCGTTGTCGGGAAAAAAGCTTTTGAATTCGCCATAGAGCTGCGCGGCCAATATCTTGTTGGGGGCGAGTACGAGCGCCGGGCGCTGCAATTCCTCGATCACTTTGGCCATCGTGAATGTCTTGCCCGAACCGGTGACCCCCAGCAGCACTTGCGTGCGGTCCCCCGCCAGCGCGGCGCTGACCAGATCGGCAATCGCGGTCGGTTGATCGCCAGCGGGCTGATAATCCGACACCACGCGGAACCGCCGCCCCCCTTCGGCCTTGTCGGGCCGCTGCGGCTTGTGCGGCACAAAGGTGCCCGAAGTGTCTGGTTCTGCCAGCCCTCTGCGGATGACGAGTTCGGCCATAATCGGTGTGTCGCGCTTTCGGATTTGCGTTCGGTACTACTATGGGCGTTCCCGCCCCGTTCTGCAATCGGCGGTCTGCGCCGTGGCAACGGCAAAAAATTCTTCGGTTTATGACATCAATTTGAAACAATCCGAAAAAGCTGGCGTTCATGTTGGGTTGATCCGATCACGGGCAGATCATGGCAATGGTCAATTCCCTTACCCTTCCGCTGCAAAAGTTCGATTCGCCGGAAACCGGCTGGCTGGCCAATGGGCAAGCGGCGATTGCGCGGCGCTGGGCTTTGGCGTTGCAACCCCGCCCGAGCACGGCGCGCGGACCGGCGCTGGGCCGGCTGTTGGGCGAATTGCGCACGCCTTATGAATTGTGGCGCGCGCCACGGTTCGCGGCGGAGCCGGATGCCGCACCGGCGCTGTCGCATCCCGTCATGCTGCTGCCGGGGTTCGGCACGCACCCGGTGCGGATGAATCGGTTGCGACGCGGTCTGGAAAGCGCCGGGCATCGCGTGTCGGACTGGGGGCTGGGGTTCAACTTCGGGCCGAGCGAAGACCGGTTTGACCGCTTGTGCGAACGAGTCGAGATCATGGCGCGGCGCGAAGGACAGCCGCTCGTACTGGTGGGGTGGAGCCTCGGCGGATTGTTCGCGCGCGAAATTGCGCATCGCCATCCCGGCGCGGTCGCGATGGTGATTACCATGGGCACACCGTTTTCGGGCGACCGTCGCGCCAACAATGCCTGGCGCGCCTATCAACTCATCACCGGCCATACCGTCGATGCCCCGCCGGTGGGCGAACGCGCTTTCGGTACCAAGCCGCCGGTGCCGACCATCGCGCTGTGGAGCCCGCGCGACGGCATTATTAGCCCGCGCAGTGCGTGCGGGCGCGCGGGCGAACGCGACCGCGCGGTGGCGTTGCGCTGCACGCATCTGGGTTTCGCCGGGCATCCCGATGTCGCGCGCACGCTGGTGGCGCTGATCGAAACGCCAAACAAGCCCGCTGTTTGAACCCGCTTGGTATTCGCGATCGGATGGCGTTATAGCCATATCGCGATCGCAACGGGGGCGGCCATGAGTACGAACGAACACGTTGATGGTGCGCGCGTGCTGGCGCGCGCGGGGTGGCGGATCATTCCGCTGCTGGGGCTGGCCTATCTGGTCGCATTCATGGACCGGGCGAATATCAGCTTTGCGGCAAAGACGATGAATGCCGATCTGGGGTTTTCGGCAACGGTCTATGGCATTGGTGGCGGGGTGTTTTTCCTGTCTTATGCGCTGTTTGAAATTCCATCGAATATCATCCTCGCGCGCGTCGGCGCGCGGCGCTGGATCGCGCGCATCATGATTATGTGGGGGGTTATCGCGGCGGCAATGATGTTCGTGCGCACGCCGTGGCAGTTTTACACCATGCGATTTTTGCTGGGGCTGGCCGAAGCGGGCTTTTTTCCCGGCGTGATCTTCTATCTGTCGCTGTGGTTTCCGCGCGCGGCGCGCGGACGGGCGATCAGCCGGTTTTATATTTCCGGCCCGCTGACGCGCGTGGTGATGGGGGTGGTGTCGATTTGGCTGCTCAATTTGAACGGCGTGGCCGGGCTTACCGGTTGGCAATGGCTGTTCGTCGGCGAAGGGCTGCCCGCCGTGCTGGTGGGGGTGATGGTGCTGGTGTTGCTGCCCGAACGGCCCGAGGTGGTTGGCTGGCTGAACACGAGCGAAAAGCGCTGGCTGACCGACCAGCTGGCGCGCGATGCTGCGTCGGCGGGCCACCAGCACCACACCGGCCATCACCTCGCGGCACTGCGCCAGCCGATTGTGCTATTGCTGGGCTTGGTCGGGTTTCTGACTGGCGGCGCTTATTATACGTTTACGCTGTCAGAGCCGCAGATTCTGGCCCAGGCGACCGGGTGGTCGGCTGCGCACGTGGGCTATGCGATCAGCTTGGGTGGTCTGGCAGGGGCAGGAGGGATGCTGGTCACCGGCTGGTTGTCGGATCGTATCGGCACGCGCATTCCGTTCCTTTATGCCAGCACCGCGCTGGTGATGATCGCCTATATGCTGTTTGTGGTGGGCGGCGGGCGAACGACCGGGTTGATCGGTTATACTTGCTTTGTCGCGGCGTGGGGTTCGGTCACCTTGTCGGTGTGGATCTTGTGCACCGATCTCGTGGCACCTGCGCAGATGGCGGTTGGTACCGCGATGGTCAACACGATGAGCCAGATCGGCGCGTTTGTCGGGCCGATCATGTGGGGCGTGGCCAAAGATGCCACTGGAAGCTTTCACCTCGGTTTCATCGGGCTGGCGGCGGCGCAGGCCATCGCACTGGGGTTTGTGGCGGCACTTGCGCGCCATGCTAAAAAAGGCGTTGTGGCGGTGCCAGCGGGCTGAAAAGGGGTTACCGCCATGCCGGTCCTCCGCTGAAAGTTTTCGCAATGCAGCAATCAGCCTTGTCCGCCCTCGGGACTTGTGCAAGCTATGGGGTCCGGATCGGGTGAGCTTATGACCACACCTTCACTGCCCTGCTTTGATGAAATGCGCGAACCCGATGGCACCGTGCGGCCTGCTTATGCTGGCTATCGCGCGTGGCTCGATGCGCAAGCGCCCGGCCTGTTGAAGCGCAAAGGGCTTGAGGCAGAGGCGTTTTTTCGCCGAACCGGGATCACCTTCAACGTCTATGGCGCAACCGATGGCGAAGAGCGGCTGATCCCGTTTGACCCGGTGCCGCGCATTATCACCGCTGGCCAATGGCGCAAACTGTCGCGCGGGATCGAACAGCGCGTGCGCGCGCTCAATGCGTTTCTGCACGATCTCTATCACCGGCAGGAAATCGTGCGCGCCGGTCGCCTGCCCGAACGCCTGTTGCAGGGCAATCTGGCGTGGTTGCCGCAAATGGCCGGGTTCACCCCGCCGGGCGGGGTCTATACGCATATCGTCGGTATCGATCTGGTGCGCACCGGTGAAGATGAATTTCTCGTGCTCGAAGACAATGCGCGCACCCCCTCCGGTGTCTCCTATATGTTGGAGAACCGCGAAACGATGATGGCGATGTTTCCCGAACTGTTCACGCGGGTGCGGGTGCGCGAAGTGTCGGACTATCCTCGGCGGCTGGCGCGCAGTTTGGCCGCTTGCGCGCCGCCCGCGTTTACCGGGGATAAGCCGGTGGTGGCGGTGCTGACGCCGGGGATCTACAATTCGGCTTATTTCGAGCACGCGTTCCTCGCTGACCAGATGGGGGCCGAACTGGTCGAAGGCAGCGATCTGAAAGTGACCGGCGGGCGCGTGGCAATGCGCACCACGCGCGGATGGCAGCCGGTCGATGTGATCTACCGCCGGGTTGATGACGATTACCTCGATCCACTGACTTTCAACCCCGACAGCGCGCTGGGCGTGGCGGGGATCATGGATGTTTACCGCGCGGGGGGCATTACCATCGCCAACGCGCCGGGCACCGGCATTGCCGATGACAAGGCGATTTACAGCTTCATGCCCGAAATCGTCGAATTCTATACCGGTGAACCGCCGATCCTGCCCAATGTGCCGACATGGCGCTGTTCGGAACCCGATGCGCTGGCATATGTGCTCGACAATCTGGCCGAACTCGTGGTCAAAGAAGTGCATGGATCGGGCGGTTATGGCATGTTGATCGGGCCAACCTCGTCGCGCAAGGAAATCGCCGCATTCGCCGCCAAGCTGCGCGCGCGCCCCGACAATTACATCGCCCAGCCCACGCTGTCGCTGTCAACCGTGCCAATTTTTACCCGTGCCGGCCTCGCCCCGCGCCATGTTGATCTGCGCCCGTTCGTGCTGGTCAGCCCCAATGGTATCGACATTACCCCCGGCGGGCTGACGCGGGTGGCGCTGAAAAAGGGCTCGCTGGTGGTCAATTCGTCGCAAGGCGGCGGCACCAAGGACAGTTGGGTGCTTGATGACTGATCGGGCGAAAACACGCGGGGATGCGCCATGTTAGGCCGGTCCGCCAACGGCATCTTCTGGATGTTCCGCTATCTGGAGCGTGCGGAAAACACCGCGCGGCTGATCGAGGCGGGGTTCCGCATGGCGTTGACGCGCGACAGCGGCGCGGCGAGCGAGGAATGGCGCAGCGTGCTGATAACGCTCGGGCTGCACCGCGCTTATGCCGCGCGCCATGGCGAAGACGTAACCGGGCCGCACGTGTTCAACTTTGTGCTGCGTGATCGTGACAATCCCGCCAGCGTGATGGCGATGATCGAAACCGCGCGCACCAATGCGCGCATGGTGCGCACCGGTATCACCCGCGAAGTGTGGGAAGCGGTCAACGAAAGCTGGATGAACTTGCGCGAGGTGTTTGCCCGCCCCGTTACGGAAACGCGGCTGCGCGATGTGCTTGATGCGGTACGGCGGCAGGCGATCCAGGTGCGCGGCGCGATGGAAGGCACGATGTTGCGCAACGACATCTACCACTTCGCGGGGATCGGCACATTTCTCGAACGCGCGGACAACACCGCGCGCATTCTCGATGTCAAATATTACGTGCTGCTGCCCAGCTTGTCGGCGGTGGGGTCAAGCCTCGACAATGTGCAGTGGGAAAACGTGTTGCGTTCAGTGGCGGGCGAACGCGCCTATCGCTGGCTCAACGCCGGGCAGATGGACCCGCGCGGGATTGCCTCGTTCCTGATTCTCGATGAACGCTTTCCGCGCAGCCTGGCGTTTTGTTACACGCGGCTCGCCACCAATCTGGCGTTTCTGGCGCGCGCTTACGGGTTTGATACGCCGGCGCACGCGATCCAGCGCGCGGGCCACGCCGAATTGGCGGGCTTGACGATCGAGACGATATTTGAGCAGGGGCTGCACGAATTCATCAGCGACTTCCTTGCTCGCAACAACCAGATCGCGCAGCAGATTCAGCGCGACTATCGCTTCGTGGAGTAAACCCAGCCTGATGTCCCTGCGCCTGGCGATCGATCACGCGACCACATATCAGTTTGCCGGGCCGATCCGGCGCGGGTTGCAACGGTTGCGGCTGACCCCGCTGAGCGGTCATGCCCAGCGCGTGATCGCGTGGGATGTGGCCTTTGACGGGGCCACGCCCGAAGTCGCCTACACCGATGAATATGGCAACCAGGTTGCGCTGGTGGCACTGGAACCGGGGGCCAGCTCGGTCACAATCCGCGCACACGGTGTGGTGGAAACGCGCGACGAGGCGGGTCTGGCCGGGCGGCACAGCGGCTATCTGCCGCTATGGCATTACTTGCGCGATACCCGCTTGACCACGCGCGGTTCCGGGATTGCCGCGCTTGTCACCGGGCTGGCCGATGCGGCGGCGCAAGACCCGCTGGCAACGCTCCATTCGCTGACCGGACGGGTTCGCACTGCCGTTGCATATGCCCCCGGCCATACCAATTCCGCGACGCCAGCCGAAACGGCACTGACCGCCGGGCGCGGGGTGTGTCAGGATCAGGCGCATGTGTTCATTGCCGCCGCGCGCGCGCTCAACATTCCCGCCCGCTATGTCAGCGGCTATCTGCTGATCGACGGGCGCGAAGACCAGGATGCCGGGCACGGCTGGGCCGAAGGCTATGTCGAAGGGCTGGGCTGGATCGGGTTTGATGTCGCCAATGCGGTATGCCCCAATGACCGCTATGTGCGCGTGGCGATTGGCCGCGATTATCACGATGCCGCGCCGATCACCGGCCTGATCTCCACCCTGCCCCCCGCCGATGAAACCGCCGCCGTGCAGGATCGGCTGACGATCACGCTCAGCGTGCGCGTGGCTGCGGATGACAGTCCTGCCGGATGACCCACGCAGTTGTACTAAGTATCATTTCTTAGCCAATTTGGTTAGGGTTTTTAGCGTATCGCCAAACGCTTTGCTTACCGCTAACAGCGCATTGTGAGGCATGACCAAGCCCCACTCCCTGCAAGAATATCTCGTCTTTGCAGACACATCCGTTACGGACGGGATTTCCCTTAGGTTTTCCCGCGCGCTTTGCGTTGTCCAGCCGCTGGTTGGGTTCGTAATGAAACTAACCGCTCTGGCGCGCCAGCGCGGTTTGATGGTTGATGGTCGTCATGAATGACCGCGTCACCTTGCACATCCTCGACGGCGATTCCGCCCGTCGCGCGCAGCTCGCCCGCTTGGCCTTTGCGGCCGGGCACCATGCCGAAATCTATGCCAGCCCGGACGAGCTGCTATCGCATGCTCCATCGGGCGGGCTCGTGCTCGCGCACGACAGTCCACCGGGCGAAGGCGTCGGCAGGCTGATCGCGTCGATGATGCGGGTGGGCCAGTGGCTGCCAGTGATTGCGATTTCGGACGCGCCCGGCACTGACGCTGTGGTGCAGGCAATCAAGGCCGGTGCGCTCGACTATTTGCCGGTGCCTGATGCGATTGCGCCGTTGAACGATGCCATCAACCGCGCCACGCGCGAAGCGGAAACCCACCGCGCCCACCGCGCCCGCGCAGCCGAAGCGCGCCAACGGATCGCCCGGCTGTCGTTGCGCGAACGCGAAGTGCTTGACCGGCTGGCCGATGGATGCAGCAACAAGGCCATCGCGCGCGATCTGGAAATCAGCCCGCGCACGGTTGAAATCCACCGCATGAAGATGATGGGCAAACTGGGTGCCCGCCATGCCGCCGAAGCGGTGCGATTGCGGATTGAGGCAAGCGGGCTGGACGCGGCCTGACTTATTTGCACAGCGGATGAGGCGCGCCGACTTCGAGATGCAGATGGTCGCGATGCGCGCCGTTGTAATCGGGGGTCAGTACGACGGAAAAGCGTTTGCACGCGCTGTCGCGGACCAGCCGCAGGAATGTCCGCTCTGCCGCTGACCCGTCTGACCAGCCGCCTTTGATGCTGATGCGGCGGCCATCGGCAAGGGTGAATGCGGCAATATCGACCGCATTGGCCGTGGCATGGGCGCTGCGTCGCTCCGTCCCTGCAACATTGCGGCAGTTATAGCTGCCATAAGTATCGATCCGCGCGAGCGGACTGCCCAGCGCCGCCCGCGCTGCGCGATCCACCCCAAACCGCGCCCAGCCCTGCAATGTCGTGGCCAGTGCGCACGTAACCGGGCCGATATTGACGACGTGCAATTGCGCATGGTCGCTCCGCAACCACGCAAGTTGCACGGTGTTGATCGTTGCGCAGCCGGCACCGAAATACTGGTCCGGCAGTGGGGAAAACTGCGTTTGCGCTTGCCCCAGACTGGCAAGGCATTGCCGCTGTTCCGGCGTGGGATTGATCCAGCGCGCGGTTGTGCGGGGGGCTGGGTGATGCGCCGGAGGACCGGAGCAGCCCGCCAGCAGCAATGCGACGCCCGCCACAAGACCACAGCGGCGTCCGCGCCAAAGAGGGGCCAGTGGTCCGGTCATCGCATGTCCTGCGCGGGCATTATGCGCATTCGCCCGACACCCGACAACCGGTTTCTCGCGCTCCACCAGCTCCTCCCCTTTTGGGGGAGGACTACGATGCCCGGCTTGTGGGCAGTTACTTGCGCAATGTCTTGATGATCGCAGAAAAATCCAGCCCGGCGTGGCCTGCGGCGACGAACTTTTCGTAGAGTTCGGTGGCGCGGCGGCCCATCGGCACGTCGGCATGGGTGGCATTGGCCGCTGCCATCGCCAGGCGCAAATCCTTGAGCATCAGCGCGGCGGTAAAGCCGCCCTGGTAATCGTTGTCGGCGGGGGTTTTGGGCCCGACTCCGGGGACCGGGCAATAGCTGGTCATCGACCAGTTCTGGCCCGACGCCTTGGACGAAATGTCATAAAATGTCTGAAGGTCCAGCCCCAGCCGTTCGGCCATGGCAAAAGCTTCGCTGGTCGCGATCATTGTCGCGCCCAGCAGCATATTGTTGCACATTTTGGCCGCCTGCCCCGCGCCTGCCGCGCCTGCATGGATCACTGCGCTGCCCATCGCCGCCAGCACCGGCTTTGCCTGCGCAAAGGCAGCGGCGCTGCCCCCGACCATGAACGTCAAAGTACCGGCAGCGGCGGCAGCAATCCCGCCCGACACCGGGGCATCGACCATCGCAAAGCCCTTGCCCGTCGCCAGCGCGATCACATCGCGTGCGGTATCGACGTCGATGGTCGAACAATCGATCAGCAGCGCGCCGGTCGGGGTCCATTTCAGCACATCCTGATCGAACACGTTTCGCACGATCTTGCCATCGGGCAGCATCGTGACCACCACATCGACCCCGTCAAGCGCGGCATTGATGCTGGTATGCGTGCGGCACCCGGCCAGCCGGGCGCGGCCGAGCGCAGCGGGATCGAGATCGAAGGCTTCGACCTTGAAGCCTTTGGCCACCAGATTGGCCGCCATCCCGCCACCCATATTGCCCAGCCCGATAAATGCGATGCGCTTGGCCATGCCGAAATCCTCTCTCGCGTGCCCCGGCCCCTTACCATGGCGGGGTTACTGCTTCATGTGCCGGTGAACACCCCGGCGCGTTTTTCGATGAACGCAGCCATTCCTTCGGCCTTGTCGGCGGTCGCGGTCAAGACCTGGAATGCGCGGCGTTCAAACAGCAGCCCTTGATCGAGCGTCGTTTCGAACGCAACATTGACCATCTCCTTGTTCGCCAACACCGCCAAGGGCGGCATCGCGGCAATCGCCGTTGCGGTCTTGATCGCTTCGGCCAGCAAGTCCGTCAGCGGCACCACCCGCGCCACCAGCCCCGACCGTTCGGCTTCATGCGCGTCCATCATCCGCCCGGTCAGGCACATTTCCATCGCTTTGGCTTTGCCGATGGCGCGGGTCAGCCGTTGCGATCCGCCCATGCCGGGGGCAACCCCCAGCTTGACTTCGGGTTGGCCAAATTTCGCGGTGTCTGCCGCGATGATGAAATCGGCCATCATCGCCAGTTCGCACCCGCCGCCCAGCGCAAAACCATTGACCGCCGCGATCCACGGCTTGCGAGTCGCTTTGACCACATGGCTGGTCCAGCGCGCAAAGAAATCTTGCGCAAAGAATTCCGCCGCCGACTTGTCCGCCATCTGCTTGATATCGGCCCCGGCGGCAAAGGCCTTTTCGCCCGCGCCGGTGACCACCGCGCAACGCTGCGCCGGGTCAGCCTCGAACGCGGCAAAGGCGGCGATCAGGTCTTCGAGTACTTGCGCATTCAACGCGTTCAAGGCGTGTGGCCGGTTGAGCGTGATGACGGTAACCGCTCCACGCTGGTCAACCAGAATCGTGTCATAGCTCATAAAGGCGTCCATTCTTCATCGGCCGGCAGCGGGGCAAAGATCGCGTCGATCAAGTCCTCGCTGACTGCAGCGGGGGTCGGCGGGTTCCAGCGCGGCGCGTGGTCTTTGTCAACGATCACCGCGCGCACCCCCTCGGCAAAATCAGGGCGCAGCAGCACCCGGCTGGCAATACGGTATTCCATCGCCATGTTCGCCGCAAAATCAGCACAAGCGCGGCTTTCGCGCAATTGGCGCAGCGCGACTTTGCAGGTCTGCGGGCTTTTCGCAGCGAGCAGCACGAGCGTTGCCTGCGCCCATTCGCCACCATCCGCGGCGAGCGCAGCGAGAATATCGTCATAGCGGTCAGCGGCGAACAGGCGATCAATCGCCGGGCTGAGTGCCGCGATTTTCGGCGCGGGCGGGATCACCGCCAGCCGGTGCAGGATCGGTGCCGCCTGATCGGGATCGGCGAACAGCGCCGCGCGCGCCTCGGCCAGCGAAGCAGACGGCAGGTAATGCGTGGCAATCCCCGCCCACAGACATTCCGCCCCATCGAGCCGTGCCCCGGTCAGCGCGAGATATGGCCCCAGCCGCCCCGCCAGCCGCGACAAATACCATCCGCCGCCGACATCGGGAAACAGCCCGATCCCGGTTTCGGGCATGGCGAAGCGTGTCGCCTCGGTCGCCACGCGGATTGCCGCCGGCCCGGCCAGCCCGACCCCGCCGCCCATCGTGATACCGTCCATCACCGTGATGACCGGCTTGGGATAGCTGAAAATCAGATGATTGAGCCGATATTCCTCAAAGAAAAAGCGCCGCCCCGCCGTGCCGCCATCGTTGAGCGCCGAATCGCGCAAAAACGCGATATCCCCCCCGGCGCAAAACCCGCGCCCGGCGGCATGGTCGATCCATACCGCGCGCACCGCAGGATCATCGCGCCATGCGATCAGCGCGGCGGTGATCGCGCGCACCATCGGCAGGGTCAGCGCGTGGAGCGCGCGCGGGCGATTGAGCGATATGTGCCCGACCGCGCCGTCGATCCGCGTGAGCACGTCATCCGCAGCATCGCTCATTTCAGCAAATCCCGTCCCACGATCATGCGCATGACTTCGTTGGTGCCTTCCAGAATGCGATGGACGCGCAAATCGCGCCAGAACCGCTCGATCGGATAGTCCTTGAGATAACCATAACCGCCAAACAGTTGCAGCGCGCGATCGACAATCGAGGAGCCATTGTCGGTCGCCAGCCGTTTGGCCATTGCCGAAAACCGCGTCTTGTCGGGCGCATCGGCGTTGACTTTGGCGGCGGCGAGGTACAGCAGCGCGCGCGCCGCTTCCAGATCGGTGGCCATATCGGCAAGCTGAAACTGCGTGTTTTGAAATTCGGCGATGGTCCGCCCGAATTGCGCGCGCGTTTTGACATAGGCCACCGCTTCATCAAGGCAGCGCTGCGCCCCGCCGAGCGAACAGGCCCCGATATTGATCCGCCCGCCATCGAGCCCGGCCATCGCAAAGCGAAAGCCATCGCCTTCATCGCCCACACGGTTGGCCACCGGCACGCGCGCTTGGTCAAACAGGACTTGCGCGGTGGGTGAGGCATTCCAGCCCAATTTGCGCTCGGGCGCGCCGAATGTCACGCCCGGCGTGTCACGGTCGATCACCAGACAGGTTATGCCCTTTGGCCCCGGCTCTCCGGTGCGCACCATCGTGACATAGACATCGTTGACCCCGCCGCCCGAAATGAACTGCTTGGTACCCGACACGATATAGTCATCACCATCGCGCTGCGCCGTGGTGCGCAAGGCCGCCGCATCCGATCCGCTGCCCGGCTCGGTCAGGCAATAGCTGGCGATCCGCTCCATCCCCACCAATTGCGGCAAATAGCGCGCCTTGATGGCATCGCCGCCGAACCGGTCGATCATCCACGCGGCCATATTGTGGATCGAAATGAACGCCGCCGTGGTCGGGCAGCCATATGCCAGCGCCTCAAAGATCAGCGCCGCTTCCAGCCGCCCCAGCCCGATCCCGCCCGCTTCCTCGCTGACATAGATCGCGGCAAAGCCCAGTTCAGCGGCGGCGCGGATCGTGGCGAGCGGAAATTCGTGATGCTCATCCCAACCCGCCGCAAACGGCACCAGCGCATCGGCGGCAAAGCGGCGCGCCATGTCCTGAATCGCAAGCTGGTCTTCGGTCAGGCTGAACGGATCGGTCATGGTACGCGCCTATGCTGCGGGATGCTTGATGGCGTCGCGCCGATCATCCCATTGTCGGAATGACAAAGGCATTGGCCCCATCAACCGCACCATCGGGCCAGCGCTGGGTGATTGTCTTGACTCGCGTCCAGAACCGCACCCCTTCGGCACCGTGCTGGTTGGTATCGCCAAACGCTGACCGTTTCCACCCACCGAACGAATGGTAGGCCACCGGCACGGGCAGCGGCACATTGATTCCGACCATGCCGACCGTAACTCGTTTGGCAAATTCGCGCGCGGCATGGCCGTTGCGGGTAAAGATCGCCACGCCATTGCCATATTGGTGCTTGCTCGGCAGCGCTAGCGCGGTTTCAAAATCGGGCGCGCGCACGATCTGGAGCACGGGGCCAAAAATTTCGTTGTGATAGCTGTCCATCGTGTCGGTCACATGATCGATCAGCGTGGGGCCGACGAAAAACCCGCCTTCGTGCCCTTGCAGAACAAAGTCGCGCCCGTCGATCACGATCTCACCACCTTCGGCTTGCGCGCGCGCGATCCAGCGTTCGATGCTGGCTTTGTGCGCGGCGGTCACCACCGGGCCATAATGCGCATCGGGGTCGGTCGATGTGCCGACTTTCAACGCGTGGATCGCGGGGATCAGCTTGGCCTTCAGCCGTTCGGCGGTATCCGCGCCCACCGGCACCACCACCGGCAGCGCCATACAGCGCTCGCCCGCCGAACCGAATGCCGCGCCCGCCAGATCGCTGACCACTTGGTCGAGATCGGCATCGGGCATGACAATGCCGTGGTTCTTCGCCCCGCCCATCGCCTGGACGCGTTTGCCGTTCGCTGCCCCGCGCTGATAGACATAGTTGGCGATATCGGACGATCCGACAAAGCTGACCGCGCCAATCGCGGGATGATCGAGAATGGCATCGACCACCACTTTGTCCCCGTGCACCACCTGAAAAATGCCGACAGGCAGCCCCGCTTCTAAAAACAGCTCGGCCAGCCGCACCGGCACCGACGGATCGCGCTCCGACGGCTTGCAGATAAAGGCATTGCCGGTGGCCACCGCAACCGCGCCCATCCACAGCGGGATCATCGCGGGAAAATTGAATGGGGTAATGCCCGCGCCAATGCCGATCGGCTGCCGCGTCGAATAGACATCGATGCCCGGCCCCGCGCCTTCGGTATATTCGCCTTTTTGCGCGTGCGGGATGCCGCAAGCAAATTCGACCACTTCCAGCCCGCGCTGAATATCGCCGCGCGAATCCGCGATCACTTTGCCGTGCTCGCTCGACAGCAGATGCGCCAGTTCCGCCATATGCGCTTCGACCAGTTCCTTGAACCGGAACAATACGCGCGCGCGCCGCTGCGGATTGGTCGCGGCCCAGCCCGGCTGCGCCGCTTGCGCCGCCGCCACCGCGCGGTCGAGCGTTGCCGCATCGCCCAGCACGACTTCGGCCTGAACCGCGCCGGTATTGGGATCATAGACCGGCCCGCGCCGGGTCTGGTCCAGCCCGGCGGTGCCCCCGGCGATGAAATGATCGATGATACGCATGGGCCCGGTTCCTGTGCTGAGGATTTGGCCACGCTCCTGCACGGGCAGCCAAGCCTGTGCAACACCTGAAAACGCCAACATCGCCTGCAATCGTGCAGGCGTTATTCTGTCAAGACGGTCCAGTCATGATTCTGACCGCGTGCAGCGGCAGCAAACGCAGCAGAGCGCGACAAAGCGCGCTCGGAACGGCAACAGCCGCTCAAACTTTTGCAACCGGCGCCTGTTCGCCCAGATCTTCGTACCACGCCTCGACCGCGCCGTTCAGCTTGATGGTCAAAGGATTGCCCTTGCGATCCAGCGTCCGCCCGGCCTGCACCCGCACCCAGCCTTCGGAAATGCAATATTCCTCGACATTGGTGCGCACCACCCCCTTGAACCGGATGCCGATCCCGCGCCGCAGTTTGTCGGCATCAAACCATGGACTGCGTGGCTGGATCGCCAGCCGGTCGGGCGGCACATCGGCCGCAACCACGGGATCGGGGGCGATGGTTTCGGGCAGGGTGGAATCAGGTTCAGTCATATGCGGCAAATATCTTGATGCCCCCACTTGTCAATCACTTGCCAAGCCGATAGATGCCCGGCCCTGTCCATACGCTACAAGCGCGTCGGACGGGCGCGTAGCTCAGCGGTAGAGCACACCCTTCACACGGGTGGGGTCGCAGGTTCAATCCCTGCCGCGCCCACCATAAATCCCTCTGAAATATAGGGTTTTTATGGTGGCCCATTTGAGGCCGAAATTTTTCTATGCGGAAAATAACGGGAACAAACGCCCCATTTCGCGTCCCGCTCGTACAAAACCCGTACACGGACATCATGCCTTCCCCTTCTTTTTGCCATCTGCCGAGCTGAACAGGGTCAGCTTGGTTGCCTGCTCAGCCGCGCGAAGACCGCGTATTTGGGCCTCGTGAATTTTCTCAGCCGTTTGCTCGGCGTGGGTATAAGTTCTGCGCATCAGGCTCGTATCGGACCAACCGCCGAATTCACCGGCAGCCTTCTCATCGATGCCCTGCCGCACATTCATCTCCTGACCGAACCCGTGGCGACCGGCGGCGTGAAACGGCAGGAGGTCGATCCCGGCCAGTTTGCACGCGCGCGCCCAGCCTTTCCTTGGACTTGAACGATCCGCAAAGCCGAAGACGCGCAGATTTTCTGCTGTCCGGTCAAACCCTCGCGGATAGATCCGCGGGAGAGACGCAAGTTCAGTGACGAGTTCCTGCGGGACCGAGATCCATCGATCATCGTGACCCTTCGCCGCAGGAATGCAGATAAGCATCTCATCAAGCTTCAGGTGTCGATCGGGATGCATCGCCACCGCCTGGCTGATGCGTGCGCCGGTCATAAACATGAACATTGCCAGGGCGGCATGACGCTTGGGCGCATGTTGGCGAAATCTCAGAAGCCATTCCCAGCTTCCGGGGGTCTTTTTGACCCGACTTTTTCGCCCGCGCTTGATATCCTGCGCGACACGTTCTTCCTTGGAATAGCCCTTGATGCGGATTGGCGCGCAGTGGCCGAGATCGTGGGCGTTATTGATTACCGATCGCACAGGCGTGACGACATGGCGGACCCAGGTATCGGTGGACGCATCAGGGTAAAGCTCTTGGCCAAGGTCGCGTACCAGTTTCGGCGTGATAGCGGCGACCGGCAATGACCCGAGCTTTGTAAGGATCGGCACGAGATACCCAGCGTCGGCTGCGCTTGGCTTGTAAATAAGGACCGCGTCGGCAAAATTGAAAATCGCATCGGGCTGAGCATCCGCTTCATCGCCTAGGACGTGGCGACGAATCTGCCTTTCTTCTTCGGCGCGGCACCAGTCCCAAGCGCCCGCTTCCTCAGATGCGCCAGTGCTGCATCGATAGTAGTCGGTGATGGCGGCGCCGAGATATTCGACGCGCCCGCGAGCCCACCACGTTGGGCCTCTGCGAAACGGCTCGAGGGGCATGGTTTGCGACTTTCCAGAATTTGATCAATTTGATCGGCGGTGATGATCATTGTCCGGCCAAGCCGATGGCAGGCGCCGATACGGCTCGCCTTTTCCCGCAGTGAGCGCTCGGAGATGATCAGGCCTCGTGTGGACAGCAGTTCGACCCATTCACTGGGTGGTTTGCCGGAATCGAGGATGGTCGAAAGAACAGCCATTTCAAAAGCTCCCCGCACTCAGCGCGTCGGTTCGGGATCCTGCCCCGGGTTGGCGAGTATGAGCCGCCCCATGGGCGTTGACCGCCCTGCGGCCTTGACGAAATGGTTCGCCACATAATCCTCGATCGCAGTTTCAGGCAGGAGCAGCCGGCCATTGACGCGGATGTGCGACAGCAGGCCACGCGCGACCATTCGACGGACGCGAGATTCCGGCCAGCCACTTTGCGCGGCCAGTTTTGGGAGGGTCAGCAATTGCATGACTAGCACCTCTGTAGTAGTTTTGGGTTCGAGTTCGACTGAAACTCACGATTATTGGAGTAACTCATGTTTGTGAGTTCCGTCAAGGCGGATTCGTGTGCAGGTGCCGCGTGAGTATCGGCGCCCGCTTTCTGGAGATCAGAAAGGCCAAGGGGCTGAACCAGACCGACGTCGCGGCTACGATCGGCATTTCCCACGGAGCGTTGGTCAATTATGAAAAAGGCCGGGAGCCGCCAGCGT
>CAINGT010000060.1 GCA_903848655.1 uncultured Sphingomonadales bacterium | reverse complement strand
GGGCTGCCACCTCCCCCAAAGGGGGAGGGGCTAGAAGGATAGCGCGCGCTGCGAGGTCGGCCGGTGTGATCCCGATTTTTGCGTCAGGCTGCGTGGGCGATAGCGCTGCCATAGGGGAGGACTGTTCGGACGTTCAGCCCGAGCAACCATCAGGGATCAGATTCCACCGTGCGATCACAGGCACGGTGCCATGCCCCGGCTTGGGGCCGAGCACGCTGATCGAGGCGGGGTCGAGCGCGAAGTGTTCGCCTGCGCCGGGCGCGAGGCCGATCCAGCGCGCGGCGAGTGCGCAGCCGAACTGGCCATGGGTGAACAGCGCGATAGGCCCGGCCATGGCGCGCAGCCGGGTGAGCAGGCGGTCGGCGCGGGCGCGCACATCGGCTACGCTTTCTCCGTCGGGGGCACCATCGGCAAACACGTTCCAGCCCGGCTCGTGGCGGTGGATTTGCGCAGTGGTCAGCCCGTCATAGCGGCCATAGTCCCATTCGCCCAAGTCAGGGTCGATCACCGCGCCGGGCTTGCTTATGGCCAGCGTGCCCGTATCGCGCGCGCGCTGGCTGGGGCTGGTCAGCACGTGCGCGAACGCCACGCGCGCCAGCGACGGGGCCAGCTTGCGCGCCATCGCTTCGCCGTGCGCGGTCAGCGGGATATCGCTGCGCCCGGTATGCTGGCCGGATCGGCTCCACACGGTTTCGCCATGGCGGATCAGGTACAACGTGGGCAGCGGCGTGCCCGGCGCAATGACCGCGCACCATGTGGCACATCTGGCATCCGGCGCGGCGAGTGTCACGCGGTCCATAGCCAATCGCGCACTTCGGGCAGATCGCGGCCATGGGTGGCGATATAGCTTTGGTGCGCGGCCAGCTTGTCGTGCATTGCTTGCACCAGCCACGCGCCCCGGCTGCCGCTGGCGGGCACGTGTTCAATCGCCGCGATCACCAGATGCCAGCGATCGATCCCGTTTTGCACGCGGATATCGAATGCGGTGGTGATCGTGCCTTGCTCGCGATAGCCGTGGACATGCAGATTGCGATTGGTGCGGCCATGCGTCAGCCGGTGGACCAGCCCCGGATAGCCGTGAAACGCAAAGATGATCGGCGCTGCGGTGGTAAACAGCCCGTCATAGGCGCTCTGGCTGATCCCGTGCGGGTGTTCATCGGGCTGGGCGAGCGTCATCAGCGCCACCACATTGACCACGCGCACGCGCAAATCAGGCAGATGGTCGCGCAAGATCGCCACTGCCGCCAGCACTTCGAGCGTGGGGGTATCACCGCAGGCGGCCATAACCACATCGGGGTCGTGGTCGGCGGCAGCGCCGGGGCCACCATCGTTGCTCGCCCACGTCCAGATGCCGATCCCTTGCGCGCAATGCGCGCGCGCCGCATCGAACGACAGCCATTGCGGCAGCGGATGCTTGCCCGCCACGATCACATTGACCTGATGGCGGCTGCGCAAGGCGGCGTCGGTCACACACAACAAGCAATTGGCATCGGGCGGCAGCCACGCGCCCACGATGCTGGCGGTCTTGGCGAGCACGTGATCGAGAAAGCCGGGGTCCTGATGGCTAAAACCGTTGTGATCCTGTTGCCAGACATGCGATGATAGAATGATGTTCAGGCTGGCCAGCGGCCGCCGCCACGCCAGCCCGGCGCTGACTTTCAACCATTTGATATGTTGGCTGACCATCGAATCGACGATCCGCGCAAAGGCTTCATAGCTGGCGAACAGGCCGTGCCGCCCGGTCAGCAGATAACCCTCCAGCCAGCCTTCGCACATATGTTCGGACAACAGCGCATCCATCACCCGGCCATTGGCGGACAGGAATTCATCGCCCGCCACGACCGGTTCTTGCCACTGCCGGTCGGTGACATCGAACACCGCACCCAGCATGTTTGACAGCGTTTCATCGGGGCCGAACAGGCGAAAATTGGCCGATGCGCGGTTCAATTCGATGCCATCGCGCACGAATGCGCCCAGCACGGTCATGTCCGAAGCGCTGATCGTGCCCGGCTGCGCGACTGGCACGGCATAGTCGCGGATCGGCGGCAGCCGCAGATCGCGCAACAGCGCACCGCCATTGGCATGGGGGTTGGCCCCCATCCGGCGCGCCCCTGTCGGGGCCAGCGCGGCGATCTCGGGCAGAATGCGCCCGCTGGCGTCGAACAAGTCGTTCGGGCGGTAGCTGCGCAACCATGTTTCCAGCAGCGCGAGATGTCCGGGATGGGTGGCATCGACCACCACCGGCACCTGATGCGCGCGAAACGTGCCTTCGACCGCCAGCCCGTCAACCATGGCCGGGCCGGTCCAGCCTTTGGGGGATCGCAGCACGATCATCGGCCAGCGCGCGGGCGTGGTGGAATGGCCGCGCGGCTTGCGCGTGGAGCGGGCATCGCGCTGGATCGTGGCAATCGCGGCAATGGCGGTTTCAAGCGCCAGCGCCATGCGCTGATGCATCGCCGCCGGTTCGCCGCCTTCGACAAACAGCGGTGCCCAGCCGCACCCGGTGAGGAAGGCGGTCAGATCGGCGGGCGGCATCCGCGCCAGCACGGTCGGATTGCTGATCTTAAACCCATTGAGATGGAGGATCGGCAGCACCGCGCCATCGCTGACCGGGTTCAAAAAGGCGTGCGAATGCCACGCGGTCGCCAGTGGCCCGGTCTCTGCCTCGCCATCGCCGATTACGCAGGCGACAATCAGCGCGGGATTGTCGAACGCCGCGCCAAATGCATGGGCGAGCGAATAGCCCAGTTCGCCGCCTTCGTGGATCGACCCCGGTGTGGTCGGCGCGACATGGCTGCCGATCCCGCCGGGCCACGAAAACTGCGTAAACAGCCGCGTCAGCCCGGCGATATCCTGGCTGATATCGGGGTAGATTTCGCTGTAGCTGCCTTCAAGATACGTCGCGCCGACGAGTGCGGGGCCGCCATGGCCGGGACCGGCGATATAGAGCATGTCCAGATCGTGCGCGACGATCACGCGGTTGAGATGCGCATAGATAAAGGTCTGGCCCGGCGTGGTGCCCCAATGCCCGACCACCAGCGGCTTGATGTGATCAAGGCTCAACGGTTCGCGCAACAGCGGATTGGCGCGCAAATAGATTTGCCCGACCGACAGATAATTGGCCGCGCGCCACCACGCATCGATCAGCCGCGCGTCATCGGGGCCAAGCACTGGCCGCGCCGCGCCGCGCACCACCAGCATTTGCCCACCATTGCTGTCGTGTGCGGTGTCGTGTCTGGTCATGCGCGTGTGTCCCGCCAATCCGGGCAAGGCTGATCGCGCCGTGCCAACGGTGCGATCTAAGGCCGCCACAGGCGCGACTGACAGGATCGGAATTTACGCAAGCCTTATCGGCGGTTTTTGCGCATCGGTGGCCATACGGCAGGCCTTGCGCGCGGCATCGCCGACTTCGGCCATGTTTTGCGCAAAGAATCGGTCATTCAACCCGGGGATGATCGACGGGAAATGCACGTGCTGCGCCGATGCCATGGCAAAGGCGCGCCGCAAGTAGTGATCGAACACCGCGATCAGCGATTGCCACTGGCCTTGTTCATCGAGCCAGACGCGGCTGTTGCCCGATGATGTCAGGCTGAGCAAGTGTTTGCCCGCCAGCCGCGACCTGCTGCCCGGTGCGCGCGCGGCGGGCCACGCCACATCCGCACCGAACACGCGTTCGACATAGCCTTTGAGCATCGCCGGTGGCGTGCCGAACCAGATCGGATAGACAAACACCACGACCGTGGCATCGGCGATCAGCGCGCGTTCTTCGGCCACGCGGGGGCAGGGGGCAAAGTCGGCCGCGCCCGGCTGATCGCTGGCGCGCATAATCGGGTCAAACTCCATCCGATAGAGATCGCGCAAAACTGCCACTTGCCCGCATTCGGCCACCGCTGCGCAATAGCGCGCGGCAACCGCCGCGTTAAAGCTGTCGCTGGCGGGGTGGCACAGCACGACGACGTGGCGGGGGGGCGCATCAAGAGTCGCATCAAGAGTCATGGCGCGGGCCTTTCGCATTCCATCGCGGCGAGCAAATCATCGACCGACAGCGTGGCAAATGTGCTGAAGCTGTCGGCGACGGCATAAGGCAGGATCAGCGTGCGGCCATTGACCAGCGATCCGCAGCTATAGAGCACATTGGGCACATAGCCGTCGCGTTCGAGCACGCCGGGGCGCAGCAGCGGGGTGGCAAGACGGCGCAGCACGATGGTCGGATCGGCAAGATCGAGCAGGCAGGCCCCGATGCAATAATTGCGCACCGGACCGACGCCGTGGATCAGCACCAGCCAACCTTCGGCCAGTTCAATCGGGCTGCCGCAATTGCCCAGCTGCACAAATTCCCACACCCAGCGCGGTGACAGCACGCGGACCCCGGTGTGCCATGCGCGCAGATCGTCCGATTGCAGCAGCCAGATATCTTCGTGATCGAGCCGCGCGAGCATCATGTAGTGCCCGCCGATGCGGCGCGGAAACAGCGCCATGCCTTTGGTCGCGGCGGCAGCCCCGTGCAGCGGGCGCAAATCAAACGTCGAAAAATCGGATGTCGCCAGCAATTCTTCGCGGATATCGATGCCGCTGAACGCGGTATACGTGCCCAAATAGCGCACCGAGCCATCGTCATCGACAAACCGCACCAGCCGCAGATCCTCGATCCCGTGGCTTTGATGCAGCGTGATCGGAAAGATCACGATTTCCGACAGATCGCGCGCCTGATCGCAGGTCAGCCGTAAACCGTCGTCTTCCTGACTGCCGCCACCCAGCGCGGCAATGCCCGGAGAAATCGCCCGATTGCTGGCCGGATCGATGGTGATCGTGGCATCGGCGGCGATAATCCCGCTGCGAAACGTGATTGACGAGACATGGCCTTCGCCCGTGCCGCGCAAACTGACGATGAAGCGCAACGCCCCCGGCGCAACGCCCTGCTGATCGGGATGCGCGACGATGCTGGGGTTGAACAAGGCGGCGGCTTCGAACGAATATTCTTCGGTAAAACAGGCACCGATCAGCATTTGCTGATCGCGGCTCATCGTTTGGCGCGCAATCATCGTGCCGCTGACTTCGTCAAACCGGCGCAGCAGCACCGCTTCGATTGCGGAATGGCGATCATTCAGGCTGGCAATCACCCGCGCCAGTTCGTCCGCCAGCGCCCATGGCGACAGCGCCAGCACCCGGTTGGCGAGGCCTTGCGCGCGCGCGGTGATCGGGGCCGGATCATCGGCGGGGGTAAACGGCCGCAGCACCACCCGCGCCGGGTCTGCGCGCAGCACGATGGGGAGATGGGTAATCGCGATTGCAGACGGCATCAGGCACCCCGCGCCCGCGCAAGCGGCGGGTCGTTAGAGCGTGATGCGAGCCGCAGGCCACCGAAGGTAAAAAGTGGGAACCGGTTTTTACCTTCGGTGGCCTGCGGCTCGAAATAAATCACGCGAAAACAAAGACTCTAGAGCGGAATGCGATTCAATCTAATCGCATTCCGCT
>CAINGT010000059.1 GCA_903848655.1 uncultured Sphingomonadales bacterium | reverse complement strand
CAGCCCTGCGGGCTGCCACCTCCCCCAGCGGGGGAGGAGCTTGGGTGTGACCGCGCACCGAACGTCTGCTTCGGCAGGGTGCACGATGCTCACTCCGCGCTCTGTTCCGCTTTGCCTTTGGTGAAATCGAAATGGATGCGCACCCACGTGCCGACCATGACTTTGCCATCGACGCGCGGCGGGCGCACAAGGAATTGCCATGCGGCCTGGCGCAAGACATGCGCCATGCCCGATCCTTGCGGGCTTTCGGCCAATTCGTGGCAATCTTCGACATGGTAGGCGTCAATCGTGCGGCAGGCGATTTCCGCCCAGCGCCCGGTTGACTGCCCGGGGCGCATATAGCCCGCCAGTTCCGCATCGCGCGGTTCGCGGTACCATGCGGCGTTGTACAAGTGCGACCCGCCCGGACCTTCACCGCCGCCATTGGCCCCGCCGCCCGCGCTGGCGCTGGCAGTGCCGCTAGACGCGGAGGAATGGATCGTGCCGATGTCGGCGGCGGCCATGTCGGCGTGGCTGATGTGGACAAAGTTATCGGGCCATTCGACCGTGTTGGGGTTGGCCATCGGCACGCGCGGGAGCAGTTTGGGCGGCTGGGTTGCTTGGGTCGTCTGTGTTGGGCTGGCGGCGCTGGCGGCGGCGCGGGCTTTGGCCGGGCTGGGTGTCTTTGCGCCCGGCGGGGGCGACAGGTTGAGCGCGGTCAGCAGCGCACCGCCCGCGCGTCCTTCATCGCGCAGCACCGCCATCGACAGCAGCGCCAGCACGATCAGCGCGGCGATGCCCAGCGACAGCACAGCGGCCAGCGCGCGCGATTCGCGCGGCGCGCGATAGCGGCCGGGTCCGGGATCATCGGCAATGCGCAGCGAAACGTCCATCAACCGCCAACAGGCCCCCTCCAGCCCCCTGCCCAACCGCTGCCAACGATGCAACCGTTTTGCGACAGCGCTTGCCCGATGCGCACGGCGGGGATAAGTTTAACATATTGGTTAATCGGTCAGGATCACGCGATGCGTTTTGAAGGCACCCGCAACTATGTTGCCACTGACGATCTGAAAGTGGCGGTCAATGCTGCGGTGCTGTTGCGGCGGCCTTTGCTGATAAAGGGGGAACCGGGCACCGGAAAGACCGTGCTGGCGCATGAAATCGCGCAAAGCCTGGGCGCGCCGCTGATCGAATGGAATGTCAAATCGACCACCAAGGCGCAGCAAGGCCTCTATGAATACGACGCGGTGGCGCGGTTGCGCGATGGTCAATTGGGCGATTCCCGCGTCCACGATATTGCCAACTATATCCGGCGCGGCAAATTGTGGGAGGCGTTCACCGCTCCCCAATTGCCGGTGCTGCTGATCGACGAGATCGACAAAGCCGATATCGAATTCCCCAACGACTTGTTGCAGGAACTCGACCGCATGAGCTTTGACGTTTACGAAACGCAAGAGCGCGTGACCGCCGCCGAGCGCCCGATCGTGGTGATTACCTCGAACAACGAAAAAGAGCTGCCAGACGCGTTTTTGCGCCGCTGTTTCTTTCACTATATCAAGTTTCCCGACCGCGCGACGATGGCGGCGATCATCGATGTCCATTTCCCCGGCATTCAGCGCACGCTGATCGCCAAAGCGATGGAAGTGTTTTACGAGGTGCGCGAAGTGCCGGGGCTGAAGAAAAAGCCAAGCACGTCCGAACTGCTCGACTGGCTGAAACTGCTGCTCAACGAAGCCATGCCGCTCGACGTGCTGCAAAACCGCGACCCGACCAAAGCGATCCCGCCGCTGCACGGGGCCTTGCTCAAAAACGAACAGGATATCATGCTGTTTGAAAAGCTGGCGTTCATGGCGCGACGCGGGGCCTGACGCAACCAAGGAGTCGGCGATGCCATATACCGGGCGATGCGCGTGCGGCGCGGTAACCGTGCAGATCACCGCGACAGCTTTGGCTGCGCGGCAATGCTGGTGCCGCCAGTGCCAGACCATCGCCGCCGGTGGCCCCACCACCAATGCGATGTTCCCCGCCGATGCTGTCGCCATCGCGGGGCCGCTGGGCGTTGCCACGTGGCCAGCGGCCAGCGGCAACACGCTGGCGTTTCATTTCTGCCCCGCCTGCGGCACGCAAGTCTATGCGCAAAGCTCGGCCCGCCCGCATATCAAGACCGTGCGCCTTGGCGTGATCGACCAGCCGCACGATCTTGCCCCGCAAGCGGTCATCTGGACCGACGAGGCCCCGGCTTGGGCGGTGTTCAACCCCGATCTCGAACGCTTTGCGCGGCAACCGCCCGCGCCACAGCCTGCGGATTGACCCGATGTTCTTCAATTTTGTCGATGAACTGCGCGCGGCGGGAATCGCTGTCAGCTTCAAAGAGCATCTGGTGCTGCTCGAAGCGCTCGACAAAGCGGTGATCGAACGAACGCCCGAAGCATTTTACTATCTGTCGCGCGCAACCTTTGTCAAAGACGAAGCGCTGCTTGACCGGTTCGATCAGGTGTTTGGCAAAGTGTTCAAAGGGGTGTTGACCGACTATGGTCAGCGTCCGGTCGATGTGCCCGAAGACTGGCTGAAAGCGGTCGCCGAAAAGTTTTTGACGCCGGAAGAGATGGCCGCGATCGCCGCGCTGGGATCGTGGGATGCGATCATGGCGGCCTTGAAAGAGCGGCTGGCCGAACAGGACAAGCGCCATCAGGGCGGCAGCAAATGGATCGGTACCGGCGGTACCAGCCCGTTCGGCAACAGCGGCTATAACCCCGAAGGCGTGCGCATCGGCGGCGAGGCCAAACACGGTCGCGCGGTCAAAGTGTGGGAAAAGCGCGAGTTCCGCAATCTCGACAGCACGCGCGAACTCGGCACGCGCAATATCAAGATCGCGCTGCGCCGCTTGCGCCGCTTTGCCCGCGAAGGCGCGGCCGACGAGCTGGACCTTGACGCGACGATTGCCGGGACTGCGCGGCAGGGCTGGCTTGATATCCGGATGCGCCCCGAACGGCACAATGCGGTCAAGCTGCTGCTGTTTCTCGATGTCGGCGGATCGATGGACCCGTTCATCACGCTGGTGGAAGAGCTGTTCAGCGCCGCCACCGCCGAATTCAAAAAGCTGGAATTCTTCTATTTCCACAATTGCCTGTACGAAGGCGTGTGGCAGGATAACCGCCGCCGCTGGACCGACCGCACCCCGACTTGGGATATTCTCCACAAATATGGCCACGATTACAAAGTGATTTTCGTCGGCGATGCGGCGATGAGCCCTTATGAAATCACCCACCCCGGCGGGTCGGTCGAACATTTCAATGAAGAAGCGGGCGCGGTGTGGATGAGCCGCGTGGCCCAGACTTATCCCGCCACCGTCTGGCTGAACCCCGTGCCCGAAGCGCAATGGACCTATTCGCAATCGACCAAATTGCTGCGCGATCTGATCGGCGGATCAATGCACCCCTTGACGCTGCGCGGGCTCGATGCGGCAATGCGCGAACTGACGCGCAAAAAGGGATAGGGCACGTCGCCAAATGGTGAGCCCTTGGGATGCGCGTGGGCTGCGTGGACGATGCGGATCCCCGCACCGGTTGGCGGCGCGAAGCGACCTGCGGCCATCGCATACCCTTGACGCCGCGCCGTGATCCGGGTGAAGGAAGGCGGGATGTCGGCGCAACAAGGACAGTGCTTTGGTCAACGATGGTCATGACCCCCGCCAAGTGCGCCGCGCCGTCGCGGCAGTGGCGCTGGGAAATGCCATAGAAGTCTATGATTTCGTGATCTTTGCTTTTCTGGCGGTGCAGATTGGCAAGGCGTTTTTCCCTTCGCATGATCCTTATGCCAGCCTGATGGGCTCGCTCGCGACATTTGCGGTGGGGTTTGTCGGGCGGCCGATTGGCGCGCACTGGCTGGGCCGACGGGCGGATCGCCACGGGCGCAAGCCGACGCTGTTGCTGTCAATGGTGCTGATGGGGGTGGGGCTGGCCGGAGTGGCGCTGACCCCGGACTATGCCACGATCGGCGTGGCTGCACCGCTGATCGTGATTGCCGCGCGCATCCTGCAAGGCGTGGCGATGGGCGGCGAAATCGGCATTTCCACCAGCTATCTGGTTGAAATCGCGGGCGATGCGGATCGCGGGCGGGTGACCAGTTTGCAGGCTGCATCCCAAAGCGTGGCGTTCGTCATGACCACGGTCATCGGTTTTGGTATCAGCGCGGCCATCGGCCCGGAGGCGCTGGCGGCGTGGGGCTGGCGCGTGGCGCTGGGATTGGGACTGGTGATCCTGCCAGTGGCGATCCTCATGCGTCAATCGCTGCCCGAAACGCATGGGCCGCAGGCGCGCGGCTTTGACCGGCGCGCGCGCGATGTCATCGCCGTGACACCTGCGGCCAATAGCCCGCTGCGCGCCATCGTGATCGGGGTGATCCTGTTCGCCAGCGGCACGATTGCGACATATTGTTCGAACTATACCGCAACATTTGCGCAAGCGACGCTGCACTTGTCATCCACCATCGGTCTGGGGGCCAGCGTTGCTGCATCCATCGGTGGGTTTGGCGGATCATTGCTGGGCGGCTGGATGTGCGACCGGTTTGGCCGCAAGCTGACGCTGGTGCTGCCCTTTGCGGTTATGCTGCTGCTGCCCGTGCCGCTGTTCGGGTGGATCATCGCGGCACCGGGGTGGCAGTCGCTGGCGGCGAGCTCGCTCATGCTGGGCCTGTTCAGTGGCATCAGTGGGCCTGCAATCTATGTCAGCGTGGCTGAATCGCTGCCTCAGACAAATCGCGCGCACCTGTTTTCACTGGTCTATGCTGTGCCGATTGCGGTGTTCGGCGGAACAACGCAATTGTTCCTGACCTGGCTGCTGCATGTTACCGCAACCCCGCTGGCGGTGGCGTGGGTGCGCGTGGTCAGCGCGGGCATTGCGCTGCTGGCGATCAGCCAGTTGCGCGAATCCGCGCCGCATCGGCAGGTTGGCGCAACAAGGATACCCCACGGGGCTTGACCCGGACAGCATCGGTCCCGCTATTGGCGCGATGGTTATCAAAGGATTCGCATGACCGCCGTTCATGACCCCCGCCTTGCCCGCCGCGCGATTGTCGCAGCCACCTGCGGCAATGCGCTCGAATTCTACGACTTTGTCACATATGCCTATTTTGCGATCCAGATCGGGCATACCTTCTTCCCTTCGACCAGCGGTTATCTGAGCCTGATGGGTTCGTTGGCGACATTCGGCGCGGGCTTTGTCGCGCGGCCGGTGGGGGCGTGGGTAATCGGCGGCTATGCCGACCGCCATGGCCGCAAGCAGGGCATGTTTTTTTCGATGATGCTGATGGGCGTGGGGATCATCACGCTGGCGCTGACCCCCGGCTATGCGCAAATCGGGATTGCCGCGCCGCTGCTGGCGATTGCCGCGCGGTTGTGCCAAGGCTTTGCGTTGGGCGGCGAAGTCGGCGCGGCGACGACCTATATGCTCGAATCCGTCCCTCCCGAACGGCGCGGCTGGGCATCGAGCTGGCAGAATTCCAGCCAGATGGTGGCGTTCACGGTCGGTGCGCTGGTGGCGTTTTTGCTCAGCTTGTGGCTGAACGATGACCAGTTGGGCCGCTTTGGCTGGCGCATCGCGTTGTTGCTTGGCACCGCGATCCTGCCGTTTGCGCTGTTGATCCGGTCGAATCTGCCCGATCATCCGGTTCACCACGATGCCCCGTTGACCGAGGCGGAGCACTTGACTGCCACCCCGGCGGGTTTCTGGAAAATCGTCGTGCTGGGGATGCTGATTATCGGCGCGGGCACCACTACGACGTATATCTTTCTCTATATGGCGACATTTGCGCAAAACACGCTGCATTTGCCGACATGGGTCGGCATGGCGGGTGATCTGTCGAACAATGGCGCGGGCATGATTACCGCGATCATTGGCGGCTATCTGTCGGACAAAGTCGGTCGGCGCCCCGCGATGATCTGGCCGCAACTGGCATTTGTGGTGATGATCCTGCCGCTGTTCACGTGGTTTTTGGCGGTGCGCACGGTCACGGCGTTTCTCGTGCTCAATATCGTGCTGTCGGGCCTTGGCACGATGCCCTTTTCCGCCGCGTTCACCGCCGTGGCCGAAAGCCTGCCCCGCGGGATGCGCGCGCGCGCCTTTGCGCTGGTCTATACCATTCCGGTGACCACGATGGGCGGCACCACGCAATTGAACCTCGCCTGGCTGTTGCACCACACCGGCAGGCCCGAAGTGCTGGCCTGGTATCTGCTGGCCATCGCTTGCATGGGGCTGGTCGCAATGCTGTTCCTGCCCGAAACCGCGCCGATGGCAGTGCGGCGGAAACGGTAAAGCGCGGGACGTGTTCGGGGGGCGGTTCAATAGATCGTGTACAGCTTTGCCGTCTCGCGCCAGGCGTGCTCATCCGCCAGCGCCTCTGCATCGAGATCACCAGGCTGTGCCGCGTGGTCATCGACCCATGCGCGCAACCCCGGCCCGCCGTTGATGACATCGATGGCCAGCCGGTCTTGGACATATTCGTAGGCAAAATCGCGCCACAGCGGATAATCGGGTCGCAAGTGCCGGATCGCCTTGAACGCCAGTGCCTGCAACCGCCACGGGCGGAATGCGGCATGGTCATAAAAGGGGCCTTCGGCGTGAATCATCAACGCGGAACAGGGCTGATGCACGTGTTTGTGAAACGTCGGTTCGAACCAGCTTGCGCGCAAGGCGCACCCTTTCAGCCAGTGCGGGGCGATGCGGTGCATGGCGGCGTGGACCGCGCGCGCATCGAGATCGGGCGCGCCGAACAGCACTTCAAGCGGGCGGGTGGTGCCGCGCGCTTCGGACAAGTTCGTGCCTTCGAGCATGACCGTGCCGGCATAAGCGCGCGCCATGTTGAGGCTGGCGGCATTGGGCGAAGGGTTGATCCACACCCGGTCATCGGGCCAGCCAAACCCCGGCCCTTCGGGCTGCCAGCCCGCCATCGCGATCACGCGATAATCGACATCCAGCGCATAGTGATCGATGAACCAGCGCCCGATTTCGCCCAGCGTCAGCCCGTGGCGCATCGGCAGCGGCCCGGCCCCGACAAAGCTTTCGTGCCCCGGTTGCAGCAAGGTGCCTTCGACCGGGCGACCGGTGGGGTTCGGCCGGTCGAGCACCCACACCGATTTTCCGGTCCCCGATACCGCCTCAAGCAGGTAGAGCAGCGTGGTGACAAACGTATAGATCCGGCAACCCAAGTCTTGCAGATCAAACAGGAACACATCGGCCTGATCGATCATCGCCGCGCTTGGGCGGCGCACTTCGCCATAGAGGCTGAATACCGGAATGTGGTGGTCAGGGTCGATGAAATCGTCCGATTCCACCATATTGTCCTGCTTGTCGCCCTTCAGCCCGTGTTGCGGGCCGAAGGCGGCGGTCAGCCGGATTTCGGGCAGCGCGGCGAGCGCATCGAGCGAATGAGTCAAATCGTGCGTGACCGAGGCGGGATGCGCGATCAGCGCCACGCGTTTGCCGATCAGCGGCGCGCGCAATGCAGGATCGGCGATCAGGCGGTCAATACCGAACAGAACAGTCATGCCGCAGCGGGTGCCGCAAGCCATGCGCCAAAGCAAGCCGGATCGTGGAAATCGGGCCGGTCGCGCGGATGTGCCAAAGCCCAGTACGATGTCACGCCACCGCTTTCGGCGATCACCGCCGACAGCCCATAGCGCCACGGCAGCGGCGGCAGCGCTGCGGTCGGGATCGCGACATCGCAAAAGAGCACGTCTGCGCCCCGGCGCGGCGTGATGACCGGCGCACGGGCAACCGCACGTTCGGCCATGCCAGTGCGATAGGCCGCAAAGTCATAGGCCGCCCAGCGTTCGGACGGGGAAAAGTTGAATTCGCTGTAGCCGGTTGCCGCATTCCCGGCCACGAACAGTTCGCAACACGTCGTGCGCCACAGCTCGTCGGCGCGCGCCCGCCCGGCGAAAGCGGGCACCATCACATCGCGCGCACCATCGACTTTCCAGCGCACCACGCACCAGTGCGCGTCATGCGACTGCACCCGCGCGGTAACGCTGCGCACCCGTGCGGGCGGATACGCGGGGTGGGGGATCAGGTGCAGCGTTTCCATTCGCGCCCCTCCATGCTAGTGGGCGCGCCCGTCAGGAAAAGAGTGTCATGGCCCACTACCAGTCCGATCTGCTCAATTTGCTCGCCACGCGCGGGCATATCCATCAGTTGACCGATGCCGACGCGCTCGATGCGCTTGCCCGCACAACCATCGTGACCGCCTATAATGGCTATGACGCGACCGCGCCATCGCTCCATGTCGGCAACCTTGCGTCGGTCATGCTGTTGCGCCGGTTGCAGCAGGCGGGGCACAAGCCCATCGCGCTGATGGGTGGCGGCACGACCAAAATCGGCGACCCCAGCGGCAAAGACGAAACGCGCAAGCTGCTGACCCCCGAAACCATCGCGACCAATATCACCGGAATCGCGCAAGTGTTCCACCGCTTGCTTGATTTCGGCGATGGGCCGACCGGCGCGGTCATGGTCAACAACGACGATTGGCTGGCGGGGCTTGGCTATATCGATCTGCTGCGCACCGTCGGCCCGCATTTCACCATCAACCGCATGTTGGGGTTCGATTCGGTCAAGACCCGGCTAGATCGCGAACAGCCGCTGACCTTTCTTGAATTCAACTACATGATTTTGCAGGCTTATGACTTTCGCGAACTGGCGCTGCGCCATGGCTGCCGCCTGCAATTGGGCGGATCGGACCAGTGGGGCAATATCGTCAACGGTATCGAACTGACGCGGCGGATGAACGGGATCGAGCTTTACGGGCTGACCACCCCGCTGCTGACCACTGCTGACGGGGCCAAGATGGGCAAAAGCGTCAACGGCGCGGTGTGGCTGAACGAGGCGCTGCTGCCGGGTTACGATTTCTGGCAATATTGGCGCAATGTCGATGATCGCGATGTCGGGCGGTTTTTGCGGCTGTTCACCGATCTGCCGCTCGATGAAGTGGCCCGGCTCGAAGCGCTGGCGGGCAGCGAGATCAACGCCGCCAAAGTCGTGCTGGCCGATGCGGTCACCACGCTGGTGCGCGGCGAGGATGCCGCGCAAGCCGCCGCTGCCACCGCCGCCGCGACATTTGCCGGTGACGGGCTGGGGCAGGATCTGCCCACGCTCACCATCGGGCCAGAGGGCATCGGCGTGATCGAGGCGCTGGTCGCGCTGGGGTTTGCCGCCAGCCGGGGCGAAGCCAAACGTCTGATCGCGGGCGGCGGCGCGCGGCTCGATGGCCAGCCGGTGAGCGATGAAGCCCAACGCATCGCGCTGACCACGGGCGAGGCGCGGCTGTCCGCAGGCAAGAAAAAGCACGCTATCGTGCGCGCCGGATAAGTCACGCGTCCCGCAGCGGGACGCGCCCTGCCGGAAATGCGGCAAAACTTTGCCGGATGCGGCATAGTATTGCCGCTCATTTTACCGAATCTTAGCCGCGCAGGCGTGATGATGATCGGGCAGTTGCCGCCCGGATCAGCCGTGCGGCACCTCTTTGGGACCGCATCCCGGCTTTGCAGGAGGTTCGATGTCAGGCGGAGCGCAGCTATCAGTTACCGACTTGCGCCGTTCAAACCGGCATCCGGTCGATCTGGCGATGATTGGCGAACACCGGCGGTACGGCGATGTGCTGCTGAATGTCATCAATATTTCGACCACCGGCTATATGGTGCGCGGCGAACCCGTGCTTGGCCGGGGAGAACGGGTCACAATCCGCCTGCCGCAAATCGGCCGGATCGAAGCCTTTGTCGTGTGGATCGATGGCGACCGCACCGGTTTTCAGTTCGAACGGATCATCCGGTTGGATGATTTCGCGCGGATGATCAAAGACCTGCAACCCAATCCCCGGCTGCGCCTGCTCCATTGAGCGAGCGCCGCGCGCGGCGCGCGGCCCAGGGCTTACTTGGTGGCGTTGTAGCGCTCGATTGCTTCGATTGTGATCCGCCGCGCGTCTTCCGCACCGCCCCATGTGCCCACGCGCACCCATTTTTCCTTTTCCAGGTCTTTGTAATGGGTGAAAAAGTGTTCGATCTGCTGAAACGTGATGTCGGGCAGATCCTCTTTTTCGACAACGTCGGTGTAATAGGGAAACGTCTTGTCGTCGGGCACGCAAATCAGCTTTTCATCGCCGCCGTGTTCATCTTCGAGATTGAGCACCGCAATCGGCCGCACGCGCACCACTGATCCCGGTACGAACGGCGACCGCGCAATCACCAGCGCGTCGAGCGGATCACCGTCAGGCGACAGGGTATGCGGCACAAAGCCATAATTGGCGGGATAGCGCATCGGCGTGTGCAAGATGCGATCAACGAACAATGCGCCCGAGGCTTTGTCGAATTCGTACTTCACCGGTTCGCCACCCACCGGCACTTCGATAATGACATTCAGGCTTTCCGGCGGATTTTCACCGGTGGGGATCATCTCGATACGCATGGACTGCCTTTGCCTGCAACTGTCTGCCGATGGCGGGAAAAACTGGCAGGAGTGGAGGGATTCGAACCCCCGGCCCTCGGTTTTGGAGACCGATGCTCTACCAGCTGAGCTACACTCCTGCATCCGGCGTGCCGGAAGAAGCGATCCCTTAAAGGCTTGACGGGGCCGATGCAACCGGGGAGATCGGCAAACTGACAGTCCCATGCCGCGCCCATCCCCCCCGATCATTCCGCCCGATCTGCTGCTGCGGGCCTATCGCGCCGGGATTTTTCCGATGGCCGACAGCCGCGATGATCCTGATGTCTATTGGGTCGAACCGCGCCAGCGCGCGATTCTGCCGCTCGACGGGTTTCATCTGTCGCATTCGCTGGCGCGGACTTTGCGCCGGGGGCGGTTTCGCGTGACGTGCAATGCCGCGTTCGATGCGGTGATCGACCATTGCGCCGCGCCGCGTGCCGATGCGCCCGAAAGCTGGATCAGCGCGCGCATCCGCGACAGTTATCGCGCGTTGCACCAGTTGGGTTCGGCGCATTCGATCGAATGCTGGCAGACCGGGGCCGATGGCACCGAACGACTGGTGGGCGGGCTTTATGGTGTGGGGTTTGACCGCGTGTTCTGCGGCGAGAGCATGTTTGCCCGCGCGCCCGATGCTTCGAAAGTCGCGCTGGCATGGCTGGTCGCGGCGCTGCGGCGCGGCGGGGCGGAATTGCTCGACTGCCAGTTCACCACGCCGCATCTGGCCTCGCTCGGCGCTGTGGAAATACCGCAGGCCGACTATCTGACGCGGTTGGCGCACGCGATTGGGCGTGGTTATGGCGGGGGCGCGGCTGGTTCCGATGCGCCATCGGCAGGCTTGCTGCCTTTGGGTTTTGCCGCGCTGGTCGAAGCGGCGGCGGGATCATCATCTTCACCGGGGAATTTCATCGCGCAGTCTTTGATCCACACGTCATAGACCGGGTGTTCCACGGTGTTGATCGACGGCGCATGTTTGAACAGCCAGCCCGAAAACACTTTGTGCCACGCCAGCTTGTCCTTGATGGTCGCGCGCTCTTCCACAAACACTTGGACGAAAGCACCCATCTCCTGCGGGTCTTCCCATGGTGCGGTGCGCTCGCACGTGGCCAGCTTGATGATGACATTGCCGATCTGGCGCGATTCGCCCGGCTTCAACACCACGTCCTGGGCAATATTGTTGCGCTTGTTAATCAGGCCCAGCGTCGCCACGCGGTCTTTGACCGGGGTGCCATAGCCGCTTTCGCCCGCGCCGCTCGCCAGCGCCGAAGGCGCGGCCCCGGTTGCTTCGGCGGGCAGGGGGGCGTTGGACTGTCGGTTGCAGCCGCTCAGCGCCAGCACGACCACGGCGGCGGGATACAACCGGAATAGGGGCGGCATGATGGACAAATCGCGCCAGCGATCAGGGCTGGTCGGGCGACCACGCCTGATAATCGCCGGTCGCCGCCGCACGCTGCCCGCCGCGTTCGAGCGCGCCTTGCGGGCGATAGGCCGCATCGGTGCCGGTGGCGTTGGGGGTAAAATCCACTTCCCACACGCGTGGTGGCGGCAGATTGCTTTCGGGCACGCCTGCGCCTTGACCGTGCAGCCAGCCGTGCCATTCGGCCGGTACCCGGCTGGCATCGTTGGCCCCGTTATAGATCACCCAGCGCCGTTCGCGCCCGGCAAACGGATGCCCTTTGGGAAAAGGCCGTTTGGCGCGGAAATAGACATTGCCTTGCGCATCGTGCCCCACCCGCACGCCGTTGCGCGCGCTGTCGAGCATGGTGCCAAAGGTGGCCCCGTTCCACCATGTGAAGATCGTACGCAGAATGCCCATGGCCTCAGCGCTTAGCGTGTTTGCAGGGGATCAGGCAAGCTGGTGTTGCGCCTCGGCGGCACAGATTTCACCACTTTACCCTGTCTCCGGGCTTTATCCCCAATTGCGCCGCGCGCCCGGCGTTGAGTTCAAGCACACCGGCTGCTTCGCCTGCCGAGGGCAGCGGGGTTTCATCATAAGGCACCGCATCGCGCGCGATATTGAGCACGGTGTGGTCCGCGCCGATAAAGATGATATCCAGCCCGATCACCGTGTTCTTCATCCAGAACGCGGTGCGCCGGGGCGGATTGTTCGGAAAGATCATGCCTTCATCTGCACCCATGGCGGTGCGGAACATCAGTCCGCGTTCCTGTTCGAGCGGGGTGGCGGCAACTTCGACCTGAAAGCGGTGCGCGCCGGTTGCCGTCGATACCGTCAGCGGGATGACTGCCAGCCCGGACAACGGGTGGCGTTGGGGTGCCACAGCGCGCGGTGCCGCCGGTGAACAGGCGGCATTTCCCCCCAGCACGGCCATGGCCAAGACCAGCCCGGCGATTATCGCACTCACTTTACGCATCATCGGCTTCATCCACCCATTGTTCGGCGCTGGTTTGATCGCTGGCATTGATGAGCGCACGCGCAGTGGCCAGCGAATGCCCGGCGCGCAGCATCGCCGCGACTTGCCGTGCCTGCGCGGCGCGATCAAGCCCTGCCGGGGGACCACTCGCGCCGTACGGGCCCAGCCGCCGCCGCCGCACAAAAGCCAGCGCCGCCGCCCGACGGTCGTGGTCGGTGCCGCTGGCTTCTGCCGCCAGCGGCGCGTCGATCCCGTCGTGCGCCAGCGTTTCGGCAATCCGTCGCGCGCCATAGCCCCGGCGCAGCAGCCCGGCCGCGCGCGCGTGGGCAAACCCCGGATCATCGACATAGCCGGACCCGACCAGCTTTGCCACTACACCCGGAATATCGGGCGCGGTGGCATCATCCCAGCCGCGTTCGCGCAGTTTGCGTTTCAGGTACGCTGTCAGCCGCCCCGCGCTCGTGGCAAAGCGCGCAACATAAGCCAGCGCCAGATCGTTCAGCCGCGCGGTATCGAGCGGGCGGGGCAGCCTTTGTCGTGGTCTTGGCGTATGGTCCATCCTCACGCCATAATCGTGCCACAGTCGCGGATATAGGAGAAAAAACCCGCCCTGTGCCATTTAGGGCCAGCGGTCGTTTGCCATTCGCCCACGACGTCCTTATCCGGGGTAGCCCCATGACCGTTTCCGCGACCGTTTCCGCACCCGTCAATGCCAGTCCCGCGCTCGCGCCCACCCCCAATGACGATGCGCAGCCGCGCCGGTTTGCCGATTTTGCCACGTTCTGCGATGCGCTCGACTATGCCGCCGCCGGGGACCGGGGTTTCAATTTCCACGATGCACGCGGGGTGCTGGCGCGAGTCTATCCGTTTCGTGAATTGCGCGCCGATGCGCTGATCGCGGCGCAGCGACTGATCGCGCTGGGCATCACGCCGGGCGCGCGGGTGGCGCTGATCGCCGAAACCGGGCCGCACTTTGCCGCGCTGTTTTGCGGTGCGATTTATGCAGGGGCTTGGCCGGTGCCGCTGCCTTTGCCGACCAGTTTTGGCGGCAAGGACAATTATATCGACCAGCTTGCGGTGCAACTGGCGAGTTCCGATCCCGCGCTGCTGGTCTATCCTGACGAACTGGGCGCGATGTGCGCGGTTGCCGCCGCGCGTCAGGGCTGCCCGGCATTTGGCTGGAGCGATATCGCCGCGATCACACCCGCCAGCGCCGACTTGCCCGCCGCAGACCCCGATGCGATCTGCTATCTGCAATATTCCAGCGGTTCGACCCGCTTTCCCCATGGCGTCGCGGTTACGCATCGCGCGCTGATGGCCAATCTGGCGGGGCATTCGCACGGCATGGAGGTTCGGGACGGGGATCGCTGTATCAGCTGGCTGCCGTGGTATCACGACATGGGGCTGGTCGGCTGTTTCCTGTCGCCCATCGCCAATCAGGTTTCGACCGATTTTCTGCGCACCGAAGATTTTGCGCGCCGCCCGCTGGCGTGGCTCGACATGATCAGCCGCAATCCCGGCACTTCGATTTCGTATTCACCCACCTTTGGCTACGACATTTGCGCGCGCCGCGTTTCCAGCCAGACGCACGTGGCCGATCGGTTCGATCTGTCGCGCTGGCGGCTGGCGGGCAATGGGGCCGACATGATCCGCCCCGATGTGATGCAGGGCTTTGTCGATGCCTTTGCCCCCGCCGGGTTTCGCGCCAGCGCCTTTCTGCCCAGCTATGGCTTGGCCGAAGCGACCCTCGCGGTCACGATCATGCCGCCGGGCGAAGGGATCCGCGTCGAACTGGTCGAAGAAGAACGGCTGTCGGGCGCTCCGCGCGATCTGTCGCGCCCCGCGCGCTACCGCGCCATCGTCAATTGCGGGTTGCCGGTACGCGGCATGGACGTCGTGATCCGGGGCGAACATGGCGAGCCGCTGGCGCACCACCACATCGGCAAAGTGTGGTGCCGGGGTTCATCGGTGATGCATTCCTATTTCCGCGATCCGGACTCGACCGCAGCGGCGCTGGTCGATGGCTGGCTCGATACCGGCGATATGGGCTATCTCAACAGCGGCGGCTATCTGTTCATCGTTGGCCGGGCGAAAGACATGATTATCATCAATGGCAAGAACCATTGGCCGCAAGATATCGAATGGGCGGTCGAACAATTGCCCGGCTTCCACCAGGGCGATATCGCCGCATTTTCCATCGAAACCGCCAGCGGCGAAGAAGCCCCCGCCGTGCTGGTCCACTGCCGCGTGACCGACCCGGCCGAACGGCTGCGCCTGCGCGACCAGATCCGCGACAAAGTGCGCGCGATCACCGGCATCAATTGCGTGGTCGAACTCGTCCCCCCGCGCACGCTGCCGCGCACCAGTTCGGGCAAATTGAGCCGCGCCAAAGCCAAAAGGCAATATCTGAGCGGCGAAATCGCGCCTTATCCCGTCGCAGCGTGATGGGCTTTTCCCATCTCCCGCAGGAGAGGGGATGCTACCCGCCAGTTCCTCCCCCTCTGGCGGAGGTGGCAGCGCAAAGCGCTGACGGAGGGGGCGCAAAGGGTAGAAACCGGGTGCGGAACGGCTAGATTGTCCCCCTCCGTCAGCCCTGCGGGCTGCCACCTCCGCCAATAAGGGAGGAACTTGGGGGGTGCCGCGCGCCGCGCTCTCACCAAGCCGAGAGGCCCCACCCCCAACCCCCTCCCCTGAAGGGGAGGGGGCTTTTATTGGAGGGGGCTATTGGGTGATCGTTCAGGCGGCCGGCAGGGCCGCTTTGGCTTGGGCGATGATCGTGGTGAACACGCCGCCTTCGTTCATCGCGAGATCGGCCAGCGATTTGCGGTCGAGTTCGATACCGGCCAGCTTGGTGCCGTGGATGAACTGCGAATATGTCAGCCCTTCGGCGCGCACGGCGGCGTTGATGCGCTGAATCCACAACCCGCGGAATGTGCGCTTTTTGACCTTGCGATCACGATAGGCATATTGCCCGGCCTTTTCGACGGCCTGACGGGCAATGCGGATGGTGTTCTTGCGCCGACCGCGAAAGCCTTTGGCGGCATCGAGCAGGCGCTTGTGCTTGGTACGCGTTGTCGTACCGCGCTTGATACGGGACATCGGTCAGTCTCCTCAATTGAGCCCGTAGGGCGCCCACTTTTTGATCACTTTTGCATCGGCATCAGAGATCACTTCGGTGCCACGGTTCTGACGGATGTATTTGGCATTGTGGCTCATGAGCCGGTGGCGTTTGCCAGCGACGCCATGCTTCACTTTGCCGGTGGCGGTGATCTTGAAGCGTTTCTTCACACCGCTTTTGGTCTTGAGCTTGGGCATTTTGGTCTCCTGATGTTCTGGCAGCCTGAACCCGCCGTGGCAGCCCTGATGGCCAGGCGAATCTCATGCGGCATGCCCGATGAAGCTGGGGCGCATAGGCACCGGCGCGGCAAATGGCAAGCGGTTAACGGGTGCCGATCAACCCCATGTCGAACGGCGTGGTCTGATAGACCTGGTTGATCCAGTTGCCGAACAAGATGTGCCCCGCCCCGCGCCAGGTGTTGACCGGGTGCGCCGCCGGATCATCGTGCGGGAAATAATGCACAGGCAGATATGCGCCCTGATCGCGGGCAAATTCGTGTGCCAGCGTCAGCGTGTCATATTCCAGATGGTTGAACATGTGCAGCGCGCGGCGCGCCGGATCATCGATCAGACATAGCCCCGCTTCATCGCTGGCGGCCAGCACCGCCAGCCCCGATGCGGGCGGCAAGTCGGCAGCACGCACTTCGCTCCAGCGCGATACCGGCACGTCGAACCGGTCGGGCATCCCGCGCAGCCAGGGCGAGGCGGGGGCCAGATTGGCATGGGCGAACACGCCCGACGCTTTGGCCGCCAGCGCATGTTTGCTGACCCCGTGGAAGTGGTGCAGCGCCGCCATCGCCCCCCAGCACAATGTCAGCGTGTGGTGCACGTGAGTCTGGCTCCAGTCAAAAATGCGCGTCAATTCGGGCCAATACGTCACAGCTTCGAATGCCAGCGTTTCAACCGGCGCGCCGGTCACGATCAGCCCGTCAAACTTTTCAGCGACCACATCGCTCCACGGGCGGTAGAATTCGGCCAAGTGCCCGGCGGCTGTGTTACGGCTGACATGGTCGGAAATGCGCAGCAGCTCCAGCTCGATTTGCAGCGGCGATGCCCCCAGCACGCGCGCGATCTGCGTTTCGGTGGTGATCTTGTCGGGCATCAGATTGAGCAGCGCGATCCGCAACGGGCGGATATCCTGCCGCGCCGCCTCGCTCTCGCCCATCACGATCACGCCTTCGGCTTCGAGCGTGCGGCGCGCGGGCAATGTGTCGGCAATGCGGATCGGCACGGCAATATCCCCGGATAACCGGGCAGCCGCACAAGCCGGCGCCATCACCGCAAACAGGAATGCAGGCCCAGGCTCCGTTTGGTTGCCGCTGCGGCCACATCCCTTTCCCAGCGGAAAGGCGCCACCTTGCCCGGTTGCCGGCAGGTTGGCGTCGGGGGTAACCCCGACTCTTGATGATTGTTACACGATAGCTTGGCTGGCCGGGTTCTTCAACCCCGGCGGTCAATGCCCGCAGGCGAGCGCCGCGACCACATCCTCCAGCCGGGCCGGATCGCCCAGCGCCAGTACGTGCCCGCTCGATCCCTGGCGCAACGGTTCGCCGTGCCAATCGGCCATCACTCCGCCCGCGCCTTCGACCACCGGCACGAGCGCGGCCCAGTCGTGCAGTTTCAGGTTCGATTCGCACACCACGTCGAGATGCCCGCTCGCCAGCATCGCATAGTTGTAGCAATCGCCGCCCATCACCATGCGCTTGTGATCGGTCTCGCCCGCCAGCGCCATGAAATGTTCGCCATCGTGCGCGCTGAAATAATGCGGGCCGGTGGTGGCCAATGCGGCTTCGACCAGCGCGGTACAGGCACGCGTGCGCACCGGCTGACCGTTGAACAGCGTCGCGCGGCCCACCACGCCCAGCCAGCGTTCGTGCAAAATCGGCTGATCGATGATCCCCAGCACGGGAAAGCCATCGACCACCAGCGCAATCAATGTCCCGAACAGCGGCCGCCCGGCAACGAAGCCGGTCGTGCCATCAATCGGATCGAGCACCCATGATCGGCCCGATGTGCCCTCTGTCGTGCCGAATTCCTCGCCAATCACGCCATCAGCGGGGCGTTCGACGGCAAGGATTGCGCGCATCGCGGTTTCGGCGGCGCGGTCGGCAACGGTTACCGGGGTCGCATCGCCTTTGCGTTCGAACGCGGCGGCGCGAAAATGCGGGCGGATGGCAGCACCCGCCGCATCGGCGAGGCGGTGCGCGAGCGCAATGTCGGAATCAAGCTTCATAGCTCGCACGCATGACGGCGGGGGCGCACGCGGTCAAGCGTTCGCGCTAGGTCGTGGTGACAATTTAACTATCGTAGCCAGATCGCAATGGCCGCGAGTTTAACAAATCCCATGAAGTTTGCGAGCAGCTTATCATATCGAGTTGCGACTCGTCTGAAGTGTTTGAGCTTATTGAAAAACCTT
>CAINGT010000058.1 GCA_903848655.1 uncultured Sphingomonadales bacterium | reverse complement strand
TCGCGTGATTTATTGCGAGCCGCAGGCCACCGAAGGTAAAAACCGGTTCCCACTTTTTACCTTCGGTGGCCTGCGGCTCGCATCACGCTCTAAAGCTTACAGCGCGATGCTAAGCGACGCGCGCACCCCATAAGCCACGCCTTTGTCCGCGCCGCGTTCGGCATCGACGCCCACGCGCCAGGTATAATCCAACCCGCCTTGCAGGATGTTGAGCCCGCCAACCCAGGCCGAAGGCAGATGGTCGCCGGTGATGCTGAACGCATCGCCAGTGGCAAAGCTGGCGCTGGTAGTGCCCAAGTTGCCCGACAGCCAAGTGCGCCGCCCGCCTTCCAGTTCGACCGTGAACGGCCGGCCTTCATGGCTGCTGGGCCCTGCGCTCCACGCTGCGGTCAACGTACCAGTCGCGGTTGTCTGGCTGCTGGTGCGACCCAGCACGGTCAGTATGATGGGCTTATCGCCGGTTTCGCTGTAGCCGTTTTCTTTCAGGCGGTCATATTCGAGCACGGCACGCGGGCGCAACGAGAAGTGTTCGCCCAGCGGCACGGTGTAGGAAACACCCCCATTGAACGCCGCTGACCAGCCTTTCCACTTGCCAGCCGCGCTGTTGGCAACATTGGTGGTGGTGGCCGAAGCGCTGGTGGTTGCTGCGGTCGTATATTGGCCCGAAAAAGTGCGAGTGGATTTGAAGGTTTCCTTGGCGATGTTGCCGCCAGCCCAGATGTAGAACGGTCCGGCAGACTTGCGCCAGAACAGGCCGAGCGCCAATTCGCTGGTCTTGACCGACTGGTACGTGCCCGTTTTGGCAGTGCCCGACAGAATTGCGAGGCTCACGCCAATATTGCCCAGCCCGGTGACTTTTTCATATCCCAGCGAAACACCGCCGCCGCTCGATTTGAACCCCGGCGTGGCGCCGTAAGTGCGGGTCCCGCGAAAGATGATCGGTTCAAGCCACGCCGCGCTGTCGCTGATCGAAAACAGCGTCGAATCGTTGTCGAAGTGTTTGTCGGCGATGCGCGCCGCACGCGTCACCACATCGAAGTTGCCACCGGCGTAATCGGGCAGCAACTGGTTGAACTGCCCCCGCAAAGTCGGCGTGTCATAGATTGCCAGCAGTGAACTTTGGATATTGGTGTTGCTGGCAGCATTGTTGAGAATCGCCGTGTAGGCCGCAGTCTGGGCGGCAGTCAGACCCAATTGCGCCGGCGTGGCACGAGTGATGGCCAGATAGACATTGTTGGCATCGGCGGTCACCGCGCCGTTGAACAACACCGGCAAATTGAGCGATGAAGTGTTCAATGTGCTGGCGCCGGTCAGCGTGGCGGCGGTAAGCACGGTATAAGGAGTGGTTTGGGCAATGTTGGACAGCGAATTGACCGCAAGCGACAGCTTTGCGCCGCTGGCAAAAGTGGCGCTGGTGGCGACCAGCTTTGATGCGGTGCCAGTGGCCCCGTCGATGTAAACGCGCAAAGCCGCGCCAGAGGCGACGTTCAGCGCGCCAACGGTGCTGGTAGTGGCCGCATTGGCGCCGAATGTGCCGCCATTGACCGCGACATTGAAATTCGCCCCGCCAGTGATTGCGCCAAGGAATTGCGCCGAATTGTTAAGCGTCAGCGAACCGGCATCGTTGCGCAGCAGCAGCGTTCCGGTCATTTGCACATTGTCGGCCAGCGTCACGGTCTGACGGCCGCCGCTGCCGAAATCGACGTCGCCGCCCCACTTGGTTACGCCTGACAGCGCGATGGAATTGCTGCTGCCGTTGCCAAAGGTGGTCGTGCCCGCAATACTGCCGCCTGATACGGTAATCGTATTGTTGCCCGTACCCAGCAGGATATCGCCGCTGATCCCCGCATACAACGTGGCGGTGGCAGGCGTATACGTGCTGGCGGCCTTGTCGGTGGTTTCGTTGGCGAGATTGGTGGCAGTATAGCTTTGCGTCAGCGTGACTCCGGTGGTGTTGGCGGACAAGTCGATCGCCGCTGAAACCTGGCGGGAGTTCGCCTGCGCCGAGATATAGCCTTGGTTGGTCACAGCCGTGACCGTGCCGGACAAATCCTTGATGCCGGTCAGATTGCCGCTGGATATCCCGCTGGAGGCAGCCTTGATCGTGCCGGTGTTGAAAATTGTGCCGACTGTTGCGCCGGAATTGATCAGGATTGCCGTGGCCGCGTTGCCATCTGTGGTTGCGCTGACGGTGCCATAAACTTCAAGGCCATTGGTCAGGTTGACCGTGCCGCCCCGCCCGCCGATCACGACCGCATAGGTCGGGGTGCCGCCACTGACACCGGTGTTTCCCGCGCCGGCAGTCACCGAACCATCAATGCCCAGCGCATAAGCGCCATTGTTGGTGGTGCCCGACCCGATCGTGATCGCGCGGCTGCCGCCGATCTGGAGCGCGGGATTGTTGCCATAAGCCGTGATCGTGCCACGATTGGTATCGGTCGCAGTCGAACTTGACGGGGCGTTCAGCAGAATCCCGCCGCCGACATTGCCATCCACTTCAACCACTGCGCTGCTGGTGTTCAGGCGCAAAGGGTCGATGGTCAGCGCGACTCCGCTGGAACTGGTATAACCGGTGGTATTGGTGATCGCGCCGTCGATCAGCACTTGCCCGGTCACATTGCCCGCCTGGACATAGCCTTGCGCCGCCGAACCGCTAACCGTGGTCGTGCCGCCCAGAGTGACTTTGCCCGTCACGTCAGCCAATTTCACGCCATAGCTGTTATCGCCCAAGACAGCGATCGTGCCCTGTGTGTTGAGTGACCCGTTAAGCGTGCTGTCGATCTGGATGCCGGCCGAATTTTGCCCGGCAACAGTAATCGTGCCCGGGGTGGTAACCGTTCCGCTGGACGGGGCTGCACTGATCGTGATCGAGCCATTGATCGTGCCGCCTGCCGCGCCATAGATGCCAAAGCGGTTCTTGACCCCGGAGACAGTGCCAAGCACCACACCCCCCTTGATCGAATCCGGGGTGAAATTTTCGAGTACAGAAATCGCGCCGCTGTTGGTCACCGTGGTGGTCGCGCCCGGCCTGACCAGAATGCCGATAGCCCCATCGACCGGGCTTGACGCCGTGCCGGCATAAACCGTGCCGCCCGAATTGACCGAAACCGAACTGGAAGAATCGACCGTTACCACCGCGCCGGGCGAAGCCGTCAACGTGCCAGTGCTGGCGATCGTGACATTGCCGGCGGCCGATGTAACCAGGGCACCGGAGGTACCGGTGGAAATGGTGGTGTCGGCAAGCGCGGGCCCGGCGATCAGGCCCCCTGCGGCCAGCGCGACGGCCAGCGGCGCTGCCGAAGTCAGGAACTGCGAAATCGTGCGCTGCATCAGCATGGTATCATCCGGCAATAAGTCGCCCGGCATCGCGCCGGGCGGACTGTGGTCTGAATGGCGCAAATTCGGCACTGCCGTTTGCACCTGTCGAAAAATCTGGCTGTCCTATGCCCGATTACCCACGCAAGCGCAAAAGCGAAAAAACGCACGCCCAAAGCGGTCCCCGTCGATAGTCGCAAATTCCGCGCGTGCAAGCCAGCCCCTGCAAGGCCATGCACCCGATCATCGTAAATTTTGCGCATTGTGACGGGACAAGCCCGCAGCGGGTGATGCCCGAGAGGCAGGGCGCAACGCGTAGGCACAAAAAAGGGCCGGAAGCAAAGCTTCCGGCCCCAGTCAGATGTTCGCAGGAGGAACATGTTTTGGCGGGACAAACTGTCCTGGGGAGAGGGTCAGGCCGATCGCCCCGCCAAGCTGGTAAAATCAGGAATTGTAGGCGCGTTCACCATGCTCGGTGATATCGAGCCCTTCACGTTCGGCTTCTTCAGTCGGACGCAGGCCGATTGTTTTGTCGAGCGCATAGAACAGGATAAACGAAATCAGCCCCGACCACACCAGCGTAATCAACACCGCCTGGCCCTGGATCATCAACTGCGCCACGGTATCGTAGGCAGGGGCAGCTACCGAAGGGAACTTGGTGTAATCGATCACGCCCTGGCCACCGATGGCCGGATTGGCAACGATTGCGGTGCCCAGCGCGCCGGTGATCCCGCCGATGCAGTGCACCCCGAACACGTCGAGCGTATCGTCATACTTGAACTTGCTCTTCACCGCGGTGACGAACAGATAGCAAATCGGCGATACGATCAGGCCAAGCACGAGCGCGGTCATCGGTGCGGCATAACCCGAAGCCGGGGTTACCGCGACAAGACCTGCCACCGCACCCGAAGCGGCACCCAGCATCGACGGCTTTTTGTGGACGATCTGTTCGATCAACGCCCAACTTACCGCTGCTGCCGCTGTCGCCAGCATCGTGTTGACAAAGGCCACTGCAGTCACGCCATTGGCTTCAAGGTTGGACCCGGCGTTGAAACCGAACCAGCCCACCCACAACAGCGAAGCGCCGATCATCGTCATCGTCAGCGAGTGCGGCGGCGTATTCTCTTTGCCGAAACCGACCCGCTTGCCCACCACCAGACATCCGACCAGACCGGCGATCCCGGCGTTGATGTGCACGACGGTACCACCGGCAAAGTCCAGCGCGCCTTTGGCCCACAAATATCCACCTTCGGTGGGCGTATCTGCGGTAAAGTCAGGTCCGGCCCAGTACCACACCATGTGCGCGACCGGGTAATAGACGATCAGCGACCACAGCACCACGAACACGATCAGCGGCGTGAACTTGATGCGTTCGGCAAATGACCCGACGATCAGCGCCGGGGTAATCATCGCAAACGTCATCTGGAACACGAAGTAAGCGAGTTCGGGCACATAGACATTGTTCGAAAACGTTGCCGCATATGTCGAACCGGTTACCCCGATCATCAACGCTTTGGAAAAGCCCCCGACAAAGGGTGTCAGGCTGGGGGTATAGCCGGTGGTAAAGGCCATCGAATAGCCGACCGTGGCCCACAGCAGCCCGGCCACCGACACGATCATGAACACCTGCATCAGCACGCTGAGCATGTTCTTGGTACGCACCAGCCCGCCGTAAAACAGCGCAAGGCCCGGAATGCTCATCATCAGCACGAGCAGCGAGGATACGAGCAACCAGCCGGTATCGCCTTTGTTGACCATATTGGCCTGTTGGGCGACGGTTGGCGCCTTGATCATCGCCGCCTGGGCAAAAGCGGTCGAAGCGGTGCCGAGCATGAACGCTGACCCCACTACACCACTGATCATCTTGCGGATCATAGGATTTCCCTTCATGTCGGACATCACAGCGCGGTATCGCCGGTTTCGCCGGTGCGGATGCGCGTGGCAGAGACGAGATCGAGGACAAAGATCTTGCCATCGCCGATCGCTTCGGTGCTGGCAGTCTGCTGGATCGTTTCGATAATGCGCGGGGCCAATTCGTCCGACGCGGCAATCTCCAGCTTTACCTTGGGCAACATATTGGTGGTGTATTCGGCGCCGCGATAGATCTCGGTCTGGCCTTTTTGACGACCAAAACCTTTGACTTCGGACACCGTCATCCCGGCAACGCCCAGCCCCGACAGCACTTCACGCACTTCGTCGAGCTTGAACGGCTTGATGATGGCGATGATGAACTTCATTCATGCCCCCTTTGACCGGTCTGCTCCTCACGCGAGGGGCAGACACTAAGAGGTGGTAAAGCAAAGACCGTGCCAGATACGGAGGATTACGCAGATCAAGGGTTGACGTTGGATCATGAGCGAATTCATGGCCCACATCACGCCCGAATCTTGGGCACGCGGGGGCTTATGCCTAAAAAATGGGCAGGAGCCGGGGAAGGAGCCGTTACAGAAAATCGCGCAAGGTGGCGATGAAGCGGTCAAACTGGTCGTGGTGCAGCCAGTGGCCGGCATTGGCGAATTCGGTCACGCGCGCATTGCGAAAATGGCGGATGCGGCCATCGGTTTCGGGATTGCCGGCAAACGAATCCGCGCCATTAAGCAGCAGCGTCGGGCAGGTGATTGCCGCCCACAGTTCGTGCTTGCGTTCGACCGCGATGTCATAAGGATGGTCGATGTGGACGTATGGATCGAATTTCCAGCTAAACGTGCCATCTTCGTTGCGGTTGATGCCGTGGATGGTCAGGTGCCGGGCCTGATCGTCGGTCAGATAGGGATTTTCCGACTTCATTCGCGCATAAGCATCGGCCAGCGTGACATAGCGGCGCGGCAGACGCCCGGCGGCCTTGCGCTTGTCGGCGATATAGTCGCGCACACGCCGCGCAAACGGCACATCCTTCATCCGCAAATCCCATTCGGGGGTGGGAAAGATACCTTCGATGGCGACCAGCTTGCGCACGTCTTCGGGAAACAATCCGGCATAGCGCAGGGCAACATTGGCCCCCATGGAATGGGATATGATCGTAACCGGGGCAAGTCCAAGCTGATGGATCAATTGCGCCACGTCATAGACCATGTCCATAATGCGGTAATTGCCGTCTGACACCCATTCGCTGTCGCCATGGCCGCGATGGTCGAGCGCGATCACGTGCCAGTCATCGCGCAGCGCTTCGGCGGTCCAATCCCAGCTTCGGCAATGGTCGCGCCCGCCGTGGATAAGCAGCAGCGGCGGTTTGGCGGCATTGCCCCAATCAACGTAATGCAGCCGCAGCCGCTGCGAGATAAAAGTGTTCGATGTGGGGCCGAGCAAGTCCATCACCCCGTCCTGCCGTGCGCGCGCGCGGCTGGCAACGGTCATCTTTCCTTGGTGGCGCAAAAGGTCAGATCAGGATTGCGTTCCTGCTGATAGCCGACATCCCACGCTGATCGCGCCATGAACACCGGATCGCCATCGCGGTCATGCGCCAGATTGGACTTGTTGATATCGACAAAGCCCTTGATCGCGGCATCGCTGCCTTTGATCCAGCGCGCGGTATCGAACGGCGAAGGTTCAAGCCGCGCGGCGACTTTGTATTCGGCATCGAGCCGCGAAATCAGCACGTCAAGCTGCAATTGGCCCACCACGCCGACGATCCATTGCGCCCCGATTTCGGGATAGAACACCTGGATCACGCCTTCTTCGGACAGATCGTCGAGCGCCTTGCGCAATTGTTTGGTCTTGGTCGGATCGACCAGCGCCACGCGCCGCAAGATTTCAGGCGCGAAATTGGGCAGGCCGGTAAAGCGCACATCGTTGCGTTCGGACAATGTATCCCCCACGCGCAATGTGCCGTGGTTGGGAATGCCGATAATATCGCCCGCTTGCGCGGTATCGGCAATTTCGCGGTCCTGGGCAAAGAACAGGATCGGCGAATGCACCGCAATCGGCTTGCCCAGCCCCGAGGGGATCAGCTTCATCCCGCGGCGAAACGTGCCCGACACCAGCCGCATGAACGCAATCCGGTCGCGGTGCTGCGGGTCCATATTGGCCTGCACTTTGAACACGAACCCGGTCACATCGTCGCGCGTCGGTTCGACCGTGCCCTGATCCGACGGCTGCGAGCGCGGCGGCGGGGCAAACCGCGCGATGGCGTCGATCAGTTCGGCCACGCCAAACCCTTTGAGCGCCGATCCGAAATAGACCGGGGTCAGATCACCATGGCGATAGGCCGCCAGATCGAACGCGCGATAGCCGCCTTCGGCCAGCGCGATCTCGTCGGCGAGCGCCGCGTCGATGGCCGCGCCCGCTTCGGGTTCAACCCGCCCGAGGAATTCGCGCGAATCGCCATCGGGCCGCGCGATCAGCCGCGTGGTCAGGTCCAGGACCCCGGTAAACACCCCACCCATGCCCAAAGGCCACGCCATCGGCACGACATCGAGCGCCAGCGCGTCGGCCACTTCATCCATCGTATCAAACGGGCTGCGGCCTTCACGGTCAACTTTGTTGATGAACGTGATGATCGGCACCGAGCGCAAGCGGCACACTTCGAACAGTTTGCGCGTCTGCGGTTCGATCCCTTTGGCCGCGTCGATCACCATGATCGCCGAATCGACCGCGGTCAGCGTGCGATACGTGTCTTCGGAAAAGTCTTCGTGCCCGGGGGTGTCGAGCAAGTTGAACACGATTCCGTCTTTTTGAAACGTCATGACCGAACTGGTGACCGAAATCCCGCGTTGCTGTTCGATCTTCATCCAGTCCGACCGCGCGCGCCGTGCCGCGCCGCGCGCCTTGACTTCACCCGCCAGATGGATCGCCCCGCCTTGCAGCAGCAGCTTTTCAGTCAGCGTGGTTTTTCCGGCGTCGGGGTGCGAAATGATCGCGAAAGTGCGGCGATTGGACATGGCCCCAGCGCCCTAACCGCAGATCGCGCGCAGTGCCACCGATACCTCGCTGTGAGGGAAGCACTCAGCCGCGCAAGCTGGCCCCGACTTTGGCCGCCGCCGCGATGATCCGGTCGGCAATCGCCTTGAGCGCGGCTTCGTCATAGCTGCTGCCTTGCGGTTGCAGCGTGACTTCGAGCGCAAGGCTGCGATGGCCTGCGGGAATGCCGGCCCCGCGAAAATCATCGAACACGCGCACGGCGACGATATTGGCTTTGTCCGCGCCGCGCACCGCGCGCACCACATCGCCCGCCGCGCGATCCAGCGCCACGACAAAGGCAAAGTCGCGCGTCACCGCCTGCAACGCGGGCGGGGCATAAGCCGGGCGCGCGAACGCGCCTGAACCTTTGCGCACCGGCAAGCGGTCAAGGAACAGTTCGACCGCCGCCACCGGGCCATCAAGATCAAATGCGCGCAGCGTGACCGGGTGCAGCATCCCGAACCGCGCGAGCACGGTCTTTGGCCCCAGCCGCAGCGTCGCCGATTGGCCGGGGTGGAATTGCGCCCCCGCCTCGCCCATTACCAGCAAGCTATCGACCGGCGCGCCCGCTTCGCCCAGCAGCGCCAGCGCTTCGGCTTTGGCATCGAACGCATCGAACGCGCGCGCCTTGCCGCTGGCCCAGTCGCGCGCAGCGCGCTCGCCCGCGAGCACGAGTGCAAGGCTGGGCGCTTCGGCGCTGGCCCCGTTTTCGCCGCGCAAATAGCGCCGTCCGATCTCGAACAGGCGCAGGCCTGCCGCGCCGCGATCCCGGTTGCGCCGCGCCGCCAGCAGCAATCCGGGCAGCAGCGAAGGCCGCATGACTTTCAGATCTTCGGAAATCGGATTGGCCAGCGCCCATGGCGCATGGTCGGGATCGGCGAAATGGTCGGCTGCGGCCTGCGGCAGGAACGACCAAGTCACCGCCTCGTGGTGCCCGCGCGCGGCAGCGGCGCGGCGCAAGCGGCGTTCGAGCACTTGCGCCGCCGTCGCGGTCGGGCGCGCCACCCCGGCGGCGCGCGGCAGCGGGGTCGAAGGCACGCGGTCAAGCCCGTGGACACGGATCACTTCTTCGACCAGATCGGGCGGCCCGGCAATATCGGGTCGCCAGCCCGGCACCGCCACGCGCCACAGCCCTTCGCCCGAAACGCCAAACCCCAGCGCGGTCAGAATGCGCCGCTGTTCGTCCTGCGGCACCGCGATCCCGCCCAAACGCGCGGCGAGAGCGGGATCATAAGCCACCAGCCGCTGCGCCAGCGGGGGCGTTCCGGCGCGCACGACCTCGCTTGCCTCACCCCCGCACAACGCGAGAATCAGCGCCGTCAGAATGTCCAGCCCGCTGCCGAGAAACCCCGGATCGACACCGCGCTCAAACCGCGCGCGCGCATCGGAAGTCAGCCCCAGCGCGGTCCCGGTGCGCGCAATCGTGTCAGGATCAAAGTACGCAACTTCGAGCAGGACATCGGTGGTGGCATCGCTGCACCCCGAATGGTCCCCGCCCATGATCCCGGCAATATCGTGCACCCCGGCGTCATCGGCGATCACCGTCATCGTGGGATCGAGCGTGTAATCGCGCCCGTTGAGCGCGCGCACGCATTCGCCCGCGCGGGCCTTGCGCGCGACCACCGCGCCGGTCAGCCGGGCAAGGTCATAGGCGTGCGCCGGGCGGCCATAGCCGAGCATGACATAGTTGGTGGCATCGACGAGCGCCGAAATCGGGCGTTGCCCCGCGCTGATAAGCGCATCGGCCAACCATGCGGGGCTGGGCCCGTTGCGCACGCCGCGAATCACCCGGCCATAAAACGCCGGGCACCCGGCGGGATCATCGGTGCGGATTTCGACCGGGCAAGCAAATGTTCCCGCCACCGGCGCAGCCTTGAGCGGGCGCAAAGTTCCCAACCCGGCGGCGGCAAGATCGCGGGCAATGCCATAGACCCCCATGCAATCGGCGCGGTTGGGGGTGATCGCCACGTCAAACACCGGGTCTGCGCCAAGATAGTCGGCATAGCTCGTGCCCACCGGGGCATCGGCGGGCAGTTCGATGATCCCGTCGTGCGCTTCACCCAGCCCAAGTTCGCGCGCCGAACAGAGCATCCCGTGCGATTCGACCCCGCGAATCGCCGATTTTCCCAATGTCATGCCATTGGCCGGGACCACCGCGCCGGGCAGGCCGAGCACGCCGATCAGCCCTTCGCGGGCATTGGGCGCGCCACACACCACTTGCAGCGGCGCATCGCCCCCGGCATCGACCGACAGAACTTGCAGCTTGTCCGCCTGCGGGTGGCGCGCGGCAGACAGCACGCGCGCCACGCGAAACGCGCCGAGCGCGGCCGCGCTATCGTGCACGCCTTCGATTTCCAGCCCGAGCGCGGTCAGCGCGCGGGCGAGCGTCGCGGTATCGGCATCGGTATCAAGATACTGCCGCAGCCATTTGCCCGCAAATTTCATGCCCGCACTCCCACGCCGCCCGACAGCGTCGGCACGTCGAGCGCGGCAAAACCATAATGATCGAGCCAGCGCACATCGCCATCGAAGAACGCGCGCAGATCATCCATCGCATATTTCAGCATCGCCAGCCGGTCGACCCCGGTGCCAAAGGCAAAGCCCTGCCATTCGTCGGGGTCGAGGCCGCCGGCGGCGATCACCGCGCGGTTGATGATCCCGGCCCCCAGCACTTCCATCCAGCCGCCGCCGGGCGCATCGCCATCGCCGCCCACCACGCGTTTGCCCGCGATCAGGCTATAGCCGACATCGACTTCGACCGACGGTTCGGTAAAGGGAAAATAGCTTGGCCGCAGCCGCAGCACGACATCGTCGCGCTCAAAAAACGCCTTGAGAAACGTTTCCAGCGTCCATTTCAGGTGGCCAAGGTGAATGGCGCGATCAATCACCAGCCCTTCGATCTGGTGAAACATCGGGGTATGCGTGGCATCGCTGTCCGACCGATAGACGCGCCCCGGCGCGATGATCCGCAAGGGCGCGCCCTGTGCGAGCATCGTGCGGATCTGCACCGGTGACGTATGCGTGCGCAGCAGCATCGACCGGCCCGCCTTGTCGCGATCGGGGAAATAGAACGTATCGTGCATCGCGCGCGCCGGATGCGTTTCGGGCATATTGAGCGCGGTGAAATTGTGCCAGTCGTCCTCGATCTCCGGCCCGGTGGCGACGGCAAAGCCCAGATCGGCAAAAATTTCCACCAGTTCGTCTTGCACTTGGCTGACCGGGTGGATCGACCCGCGCAACGGCGGCGCAGCGGGCAGCGTCAGATCGACTCGTTCAGCCGCCAGCCGCGCGTCGAGCGCGGCGGCTTCGAGGCTGGCCTTGCGCGCGGCCAGCGCGGCGCTTACCGCTTCGCGCGCGGCGTGGATGCGCGGGCCTGCGACCAGCCGCTCGTCCGCCGACATCGCCCCCAGCGTCTTGAGCAAGGCCGACACCCACCCCTGCTTGCCCAGCGCCGCCACGCGCAAGGATTCTATCGCATCGGGCGTGGTAGCGGCGGCAATCGCGGCCAAAGTCTGATCGAGCTGTTCCATCGTGCCCGGTCCGCTAAAGCATGATGCGCGCAATTCCAAGCGGGTTAGGTTATCCCAACCGATTGCCCCATGGATCGTATCGTTTGCTTGCGTTTACCGGGCAGCCCATTAAGCGGGATGACAGGAACAGAAAGGGAATATAGCTTTGCCGCATTCGCTCGAAGTCTGTGCCGGAGCTGGTGGGCAGGCCCGGGGCCTTGAATTGGCCGGTTTTGCCCATTCCGGCGTGGTTGAACTGGACCGCGACTGTTGCAAGACCTTGCGCCTGAACCGGCCCGGCTGGAATATCCACGAGCAGGACCTCAACAACTTCGATGGCCGCAGCTTCAAGGGGATCGACCTTTTCGCGGGTGGACTGCCATGCCCCCCGTTTTCCGTAGCGGGTAAACAGCTCGGTTCGGACGATGAACGCAATCTGTTTCCCGCTGCGCTGCGCTTAATCGATGAAACGCGGCCCAAGGCTGTCATGATCGAAAATGTCCGGGGATTTCTGGATGCGATATTTGAGGATTACCGCACCCATCTCAAAGCGCGACTGGCTGCGCTTGGTTACGAAACCCATTGGCGATTGTTGAATGCATCGGACTTCGGTGTGCCCCAATTGCGCCCTCGGGTGGTGATCGTGGCTCTGCGGCACGACATCAAGGACCATTTCTCGTGGCCAATGCCCAATCCAGACGATGCGCCCACGGTCGGTGCAACGCTGGTTGACCTGATGAGCGAGCGCGGTTGGGCTGGCGCCAGACGCTGGGCGCAAGTCGCATCCGAGATTGCCCCGACGCTGGTTGGCGGATCGAAAAAACACGGTGGACCGGACTTGGGGCCGACCCGTGCACGACGCGCTTGGGCATCACTCGGCGTTAACGGTGTGTCGTTGGCTGATGCCGCGCCGGATCGTGATTTCGTGGGAATGCCGCGCCTGACCGTGCGCATGGCAGCACGGATTCAAGGTTTCGATGATAACTGGCAGTTTTATGGTCGCAAGACCGCAGCCTATCGCCAAGTCGGCAATGCGTTCCCGCCCCCGGTGGCGCGCGCGGTTGCCGAGCGACTGAAAGTGGCGGTTACCACCCGCATGGTCCATCCGGTCTGTGTAGCGCAATGAAGGATGATGCTTCAGAAGCTTTTCTTGGGCAGGCGCGCCGGAGTTTTCATGCGGCGCTGATCGCCAACGGCATTCTGGCGACCAATCAAGCGGGCATTCCATCGATCGCTGACGGCAGTTCGGCCAGCAGCGTTGCCTTCGCCAAAGGGATTATGGACCGCGTTGCGCGTGAGGCGATTGGCGCGCGGCTGGCGGGTCAGATGGCGGGCCACAAGTTCGAAACCATCGTTGGCGAATTTCTCGAAACGACGCTGCCCAAACTCCAGCATATACGCCCCGGGACGTTTGAAGTGGCCAAAGGCGGATCGCGGCTGGCGATTGCCGCGTGTGAACAATATGCGCATTTGTCATCGCTGGCCGAGGCTGTTGCCAACAATGCGGACTTGGCCGTGATGATCGGCATGGATTATCTCATCAAGCCCGATGTCATGGTCTTGCGCCACCCCGAACCCGATGACGTAATCAACGCGACCGAACAGGTCGTTGATAGCCAATGTGCCACGCTGACCGGTATGCGATCAGCCAACAGCAACTTGCCGCTGCTCCATGCCAGCGTCTCGTGCAAATGGACGATGCGGTCTGATCGCGCGCAAAATGCCCGGTCCGAAGCGCTGAATCTGGTGCGAAACCGCAAAGAGCGCTTGCCGCATATCGTCGTCGTGACGGCAGAGCCGACACCGGGACGGCTGGCCTCGCTCGCGCTCGGCACCGGGGACATCGATTGCGTTTACCATATTGCGCTCAACGAACTGCGCGAAGCGGTTCAGGAAAGCAGATTTAGCGACTCGGATGAATTGTTGACCATGATGATTGTCGGGCGGCGCTTGCGCGATATCGCAGATTTGCCGCTGGATCTGGCGGTATAAGCCGTTGATCGGCAGACCGTTCGAAACAGGCATTCAACCAATCCGCTTACCCAGATCCTTCAGAATTTCGCGCGCGGCGTTGTGGCCGGGGATGCCTGATACGCCGCCGCCAGGGTGGACCGAGGCACCGCAGATGTAGAGCTGTTTGATCGGGGTGCGGTAATCGGCATAGCCCGCTGTCGGGCGTTGAAAGAACAATTGGTCGGGTGACAGTTCGCCGTGAAAGATGTGCCCTTGCGGCAGGCCGGCGATGCGTTCGATATCGGGCGGGATCAGCAACTGGCTGGCGATGATATCGTTGCGAAAGCCGGGGGCAAAGCGTTCAATCGTATCGAGCACGGCATTTTCGAAGTTCGGCTTTTCCACCGCCCAATCCCCGCCTTTGAGCGTATAGGGCGCGTGGCCGCCGAACAAGTTGACCACGTGTTTGCCCGGCGGGGCGAGCGTGTCATCGACAATCGTCGGCACGACCGGGGTGATGAACGGCTGGGGCGAATACCAGCCATATTTGGCGGCATCGAACGCGCGTTCCAGATAATCGATATCGGGCGCAATATGCATATAGGTGGGATAGGAAAATGCGCCCAGCGCGCCTTCGCGCCGCACCCGGTCAAGAATGCGGTATTGCGGCGGGCGTTCGCAGGCGATGTTCATCTTGAACGCCGCCCCCATCGTGCGATAGCCCTTGATCTGCCGCACGACTTCGCCCGGCAGCGCGCTTTCGCCCACCAGATCGAGGTACAAGTGCCGCGCATGGGCGTTCGACGCGACGGCTTTGGCGCGGAACACGCGCCCGTCGCTCGTCACCACATCGCCCACCCGGCCGCCACTGGTGCGGATTTCGGCAACGGTGGTATCGGTAAAGATGTCCACGCCCAGTTCGGTGATCGCGCTTGCCAGCGACGCGGTGATTGCGCCCATTCCGCCCTTGATAAAGCCCCAGCCGCCCGCGCCTTCGTGTTCGCCCATAATGTGGTGCATGATGACATAGGCCGATCCCGGCGATTTTGGCCCGGCCAGCGTGCCGATCGAGGCGTAATAGGCGAGCACCGCCATCACCCGGTCGTCTTCGAACCATTCGTGCAGGAAATCATAGGCCGACATCGCCAGCATATCGACGATGCGGTACAGCTTGCCGCCGATTTTGCGGTATTTCCACAGCAGGCTGGCCCCATCGCGAAACGTGCGCCAATCGCGCCGCGAGGGATCGAGCGGGGTTTCCCACAAGAGCCGCCGGACAATCGCGGTCGCCTCTTTGAGATAGGCATCAAAGGCAGGATAGATCGCCGCATCGTGCGCCGAAAACCGCGCGAACGATTCTTGCGTGCGCGCAATATCGTCGGAAAAGGCGATATAGCCATCGCCGTCATCGACCGGTGAGACCATGTCCGAACAGGGCAGCACGGTCAGGCCGTGGCGCGGCAGCGCGAAATCGCTGATAATGCGCGGGTGCAGCAGGCTCATCAAATAGGAAAAGATCGACGCGCGAAAACCCGGCGCGATCTCTTCCGTCACCGCTGCGCCGCCCACAATCGGCCGTCGTTCGAGCACTGCCACGCGCAGCCCGGCGCGCGCCAGATAACCCGCGCAGACCAGCCCGTTGTGACCGCCGCCGATCACCACTGCATCGTAATCGCGTGGTCCGCTTGTCATCGCCCTATTCTCCCGCAACGCCGTCAAAAGGCAATCGCCGTGCCGTCCCAAGCGAAAAAGCCGCCACTGTCCGCCGCTGTCAACCCATCAATCACGCGCAACACGGCGGCGGCGCTGACATCGGGAGTAAACAGCCGGTCGGGCGCGACGCCGCGCTGAAACGGAGCTGACAACGGCGTGGCGACCGTGCCGGGGTGGAGCGCCGCCACCACCGCCTGCGGCGCGCTGCGCGCGGTTTCGATGGCGATGGTGCGCACCAGCATGTTGAGCGCGGCCTTTGACGCGCGATAGGAATGCCACCCACCCAGCCGGTTATCGCCAATCGAACCGACACGCGCCGACAACACCGCCAGCACCGCGCGCGCGTCTTTGCGCAGCAGCGGCAGCACCGCACGCGCGATCATCGTTGGAACAATCGCATTGTCGGCAAACAGTTCGGCCAGCGCCGCCGGGCTTACCTGACGCAGCGCCTTTTCCGGCCCGCTGCCATCGGCGCGGGTCAGCCGCCCGGTGGCGACGATGACCAGATCGAGCGGCGCGCCGATGGCCGCAACGCTTGCCGCCAGCCGCGCATCGTCGAGCGCGTCAAAGCGGAACGGGTGCACTTTGGCACCGGCAGGCACAGCACCCCGCCGCGATCCGGCATGGACTTCGGCCACATCATCGCGCGCCGCCAAGTGCCGCACCAGCGCCGCGCCGATCCCGCCCGATGCGCCGAACACCGCCGCGCGCATCAGCGGTGCCGCACGCGCCACGCGCGCGGGTCGGTCGCGATGCGCGCGACTGCGGCCAGCACCGCTTCGTCCGCCGGGCGTGCCGCATCGCGCGCACCTGGCGGGTCGTAATAGGCGGCAATCGCCAGCGGTGCGCGGAAATGCGGGTGATCGACCGGGGGCAGCGCCACCGCCACATCGTTGATCCGTGCCGGTTCGTGCGGATCGGTGAATGTGCCGGTCTTGTCACCGCCTTGCCACCCGGCAGGAAGCCCGGCGCGCAAGCGGTTCAGCCCGGTCGCTGCCGCCTTCATCCAGCCCCACAGATAGACGCGCGCCTGCCCTGACAGCACCGGCCCCGCCACCAGCCGCGCGACCGTTGCGGCCATGGCCGCCGGGGTCGTGGTGTCGTGCTCCGCCCCGGGCAGGACATGGTTGAGCGCGGGTTCGGGGTTATCAAGCCGACTGGAACCATCACCGATCGCGCGCCAGAACGCGGTCAGCGCGGGCGGCCCGCCCAGCCGCGCAAGCAGCAGATTGGCGGCAAGATTGTCACTGCGTTCGACCGCCGCCGCCGCCAGTGTCAGCAGTGGCAACCCGCCCTGCCCCGCCGCCGCGCCGGTTACCGGCGACGCAGGCAGCACATCGAGCAGCGAATAGGCCGCGATCTCATCACCGCGCACGCGCCCGGCGTCGATCTGTGCCAGCAATTGCGCGGCGAGCGACAGCTTGAATGTGGAGCACATGGCAAAGCGTTCATCCTGCCGCCAGCCAAACCCGCGTCCGGTGGTGCAGTCGCGCACCATGACCCCCAGCCGTCCGCCCGCCGCGTGTTCAAGCGCGGCCAGCCGTGCCACGCCCACGGGTGCGCCATAGGCGGGTAACGGAACCAGCGACGCGCCCAGCGCGCCCAGAACAGTGCGACGATCCATAGCAGCCGAGCCTAACGCGGATTTGTGCGAACCGCCATGACCGATCCACACCCTTGCGATACGGCGCGGTTCGCGCCATCTTGGCGCTGCATCTTTTTAGCCAAGTGATCCCATGACCAGTGCTGACACCACCTCTGCCCGAAAATCTGCAATCCAAGCCGCACGATGCTCGGTCGGACAGCGGCTTCGGCCAGCCTGATGCGGCTTGAAGTGCCGCATAGGCTTGGCCAGGCCGAAGTGCGCCGCCGGATCGCTGCGCGGATCGACGGCGCTGAGGCCAAAGCCCGCGCAAAGATCGGCGGCGCGGTCGATGTGACGCTGCACTGGACTGATACGTACCGCCTGTCGGTCGAAGCGGCGGCGATGGGCTATACGATCCCCGCCACGCTCGACATTACCGAAACCGCGCTGGTGTTCGACGTTACCATCCCCGCCGGGCTCGGCTTTGCGCGCACCATGATCGAAGGCGCGATCCGCGAACGGGGGGAAAGGCTGCTGGCGTGACGGGGAATCCGTCCCTACAATTCGCCGCGATGCAGTTCGAGCAGATCGCGGGGCAGGCGCAAAGTCTGCGCCACCAGCCGGGTTTCGAGCAGCAAATAGACCAGTGCCACCATCAGCAAGCTGATCGCGGCAAAAAACGTCAGTTCGGTGGCGATGCGGAATTCGCGGCCAAGCATTTCGCCCAGAAACAGCGTGCCGACGGTCACACCGATGCCAATACCGCTGGACACGAGGATCAGCAAGGCATGACCGATCAGGTGGATGCGGCGATCAACAAAGCGCATTTCGATGACCACCGCGTCGTGTTCAGCCCCGCTGGTCTGGCCATAGCGGTCCTGCAACACTCGTGACCGATCAACGATCCGGCCCAGCCGGGTGGTCAGGATATTCATGATATTGCCAATCGCCACCAGCACGAACACCGGCGCGAGCGATAGCTGAATGGTCTGCGCGATCATACGCGGAGCCATGCCAGAACCGGGGGTCTTGCGCCACCCCCCCGTCATCAATAGGCGCGCGCGATCAGGATCGTTTCGACCGCCGCGTCGCCGGTGAACGGGCACGTGCCGGTGGGGGGCGGGGCATCGAGCGGGGTGTTGCGGATCGTCAGCTTCAACGCTTTCAACTGTTCGACCACGCGGTCGAGCGCCGCGCCGGTCGGGCGCGACCAGCCGAGTTCGACCCAGCCGGGGGCTTGGCCCGCCTGTTCGCGCTCGTCGGCGAAATAGGCGGTCAGCCCCGCCAGATCGGTAATCGAGCGCACGATGCGGGCATCGCGCCAGCCGCGCGCCTGATCGTGCAGCGCCTGTCCGTAAGCGGCAATGTCAGCGGTGGCGCTGGCGAGAAAATCATCGCGGCTCATGCCGACAAAATTGACTTTGCCGTCATCGCGCCACAGCCGGTCGCGCCGCAGCACCGATACTTGGCCATTTTCGGCATCGCGCCCGCCGATTTCCAACACCAGCGGCACACCTTTTTTGACCCAGGCCCAGCGCTTGGCGGTGGCTTTGCCGGGGCGTTTGTCGAGCAACACGCGCACCCGTTCGTCATAGACCTGTTGCGCCGCCAACGCCGCGCGCAAGCCTTCGCAATAGGCCAGCAACGCGTCATCGCCATCATTATCGCGCAGCATGGGCAGGATCACCACTTGCTGCGGCGCGACTTGCGGCGGGGTGCGCAAGCCATCGTCATCACCATGAGTCATGATGACCCCGCCGATCAGCCGCGTGGAAACGCCCCAACTGGTGGTGTGGCACAGTGCCTGTTGCCCCGCCTTGTCCTGATAGCGGATGCCTGCAGCGGTGGAAAATGTCGTGCCGAGATAGTGCGACGTGCCCGCCTGCAAGGCTTTGCCATCCTGCATCATCGCCTCAATCGAATAGGTCTCGACCGCGCCGGGAAAGCGTTCGTTTTCCGGCTTTGGCCCGGCAACCACCGGCATTGCCAACACGTCTTCGGCAAAGCTGCGGTACATTTCCAGCGCGCGCAGCGTTTCGGCCGTGGCATCGGCCTGATCGGCATGGGCGGTATGCCCTTCCTGCCACAGGAATTCGCTCGTGCGCAAAAACATCCGCGTGCGCATTTCCCAGCGCACGACATTGGCCCACTGGTTGGTCAGCAGCGGCAGATCGCGCCACGACTGGATCCAGCGCGCCATTGCCGCGCCGATCACCGTTTCCGAGGTCGGGCGCACCACCAGCGGTTCTTCGAGTTTTGCCGCCGGATCGGGGATCAGCCCGCCCGCGCCGTCACCGATCAGCCGGTGATGCGTGACCACCGCCATTTCCTTGGCAAAGCCATCGACATGTTCGGCCTCGCGCGCAAAGAACGACAGCGGGATGAACAGCGGGAAATAGCAGTTATCGGCCCCCGCCGCCTTGATCCGTTCGTCCATAAGCTTCTGGATACGTTCCCAGATGCCATAGCCCCACGGTTTTATCACCATGCAGCCGCGCACGCCCGATTCTTCGGCGAGTTCGGCCTCGGCGATCACCGCCTGGTACCATTGGGCAAAGTCTTGGGCGCGCGTTACCGGCAGCGCATGTTTGATCGTGGTCATGATGCCCGGTTAGGGGCGACAGCGGATTCGGGCAAGTCTGCCCGCGCCGGTCATTTCACCAATTTGTCGAGCTTGGTTTGCATATCCTGCACTTGCTGGCGCAAAATAGCCAGTTCGTCGGTTTCGGCGGGCGCGGGTTTGTCACCCGCAGCCGGCGCGCCCGGCACGAACGCCGATGCCGCCGCCTTGAAAATTTCCATATTGCGCTGGGCCAGTTGCGCCAGCGGATTGGCCCCGATGCTGTCCTCGATGGCCTTGCGCAGCTTGACCTGATTTTCGCGGAAATGGTCCATCGAGGCTTCGAGATAGCCGGGCAGCAGGCCCTGCATCGAATTGCCGTACATCCCGATCAACTGGCGCAGGAAATTGGTCGGCAGGATCTGGCTGGGGCCGGATTCTTCGTCCATGATGATCTGCGTCAGGATCGCGTGAGTCAGGTCATCGCCTGTCTTGGCATCGATCACCTGAAATTCGACATTGTCCTTGACCATCTGGGCCAAGTGATCGAGCGTGATATAGCTGCTGGTGCGGGTGTTGTACAACCGACGGTTGGCGTATTTCTTGATGATGACCGTGTCGCCATCTTTTGCTGTCTGTGCCATGTGAACCGCCCCCTGATCGCTGTGCTCGCATCGCGATTAGCAGGCGCAACATGTGCATTGCAACAAATGTCGTGCTGCGGCGGAAATTAGAGCGTGATGCAAAAAAGTGGGAACCGGTTTTTTGCAATAAATCACGCGAAAACAAAGACTCTAGAGCGGGATGCGATTCAATCTAAGCGCATCCCGCTCTAACCTGCCGCGCGCGCAAACCGCCGATTAAGCAGCGTGAGCAGTTCGTATTGCGACAGCCCGGACTGCGCAGCGGCTTGGGGCAGAGCGTATTCGACTGTCAGCCAGTCGCCCTCGCCCACGTCGGGCGCTTGCGACACATCAACCGCCGTCAGGTCCATCGACACCCGCCCCAGCACCGGCAGCCGCACATCGCCCCAACGCAATAGGCCCCGGTTCGACCAGCAACGCAGATAGCCATCGGCATAGCCCAGCGCGACCACACCCACCCGCATCGCGCGCGGTGCCACAAAAGTGGCGTTGTACCCGATACTTTCGCCCGCCGCGACGTCGCGCACTTGCAGCACGGCGGTTTCAGGATAACCAACTTGGCGCACCACACCCGCCAGTTCGGGCCGCACCACACCACCATAAAGTGCAATTCCGGGCCGCGTGAGATCACCATGCCACGCGGGGCCGAGCGCAATCCCCGCGCTGTTGGCAAGGCTATAACGCCGCGCCGCCACGGTGCCACGCACGGCGGTAAACCGCGCCAGTTGCAGGGCATTTTGCGCAATATCGTGATCGGCGCTCGCCAGATGGCTCATGCACACGTCAATATCCAGCCGCGCGAGCAGCGGATCGCCGAGATCGGCCAGGGCAAGGCCCAGCCGGTTGATCCCGGTATCGACCATGACATGGCACACCCCGCCCCCGCCATCGATCCAGCGCGCGATCTGGCGCAGCGAATTGAGCACCGGGCGCAGCCCGGTTGCGCGGGCATAGGCGACATCGGCGTCGGTCAGCGGCCCGTGCAGCACCGCGATAGCGGCGGCGGGCACATGCGCCAGCACCGCGCCCGCTTCACCCCAATGCGCCACGAACCAGTCGCGGCACCCCGCGCGCGCCAACACCGGCACGACATGCGCGGTGCCCAGCCCATAGCCATCGGCCTTCACCGCCGCCCCGGCGCGCGCGGGGGCGCTCAGCGCGTTCAGCGCGGCCCAATTGTGCGCCAGCGCAGCAGCATCGATCCGCAGCCGCAGCGGTGAAGGTGGCAGTGCGATCAGGGGGGTCACGCCGATCCGCTAACCCGCAAATGGCGCATCCCGATCAGCGCGACCACCAGCGCCACCAGCACCACCCCCCACGTATACCACAGCCCGGCATAAGGATTGCCGGTCTGCGCCACGATCAGGCTGGAGATAAACGGCAGAAACCCGCCGAAATAGCCCGTGCCGATATGATATGGGATCGACATCGAGCTGTAGCGGATACGCGGCGGAAACATTTCCGCAAGCAGCGCCGCCGAAGGGCCATAAGTCGCCGCCGACAGCGCCATTGTCAGCACCAGCCCGGCCAAGACCCCGATCATGCCCCACGCCGAAGGGCGCACTTTTTCGAGATGATAGCCTGCGCCCGCCAGCGTCGCGGCCAGCGCCGCCTGCCGCCCGGCTTTGTCTGCGGCGTTCCATGCCGCCAGCGACAGCGGGGTCGATCCCGCGTGCAGCGCCAGAGCGGGCGCGGGCGCCAGGCGATAGCGCATTCCGATGGCGCTCAGATCGCCGAGCAAACGGCCGCACGGCGTGGCCTGTTCGCGGGCAAACGCGTCAAACCGGCAGTCAGGCCCCGCCACCACCACCGGTGCGCGCGCGGCCATCGCATCGAGCGCGGGATTGGCCGATACCCCGATCAGCCAGACCGCCGGAAACAGCAGCAGCAGCGTCGCGACAAGTCCGACGATGATCGGCGTGGCGCGGCCGATCCGGTCGGACAGATATCCGGCCAGCACGGTCAAAGGCATCCCGAACAGGCAGGCCACCCCCACCAGCATTTCCGCAGTGGTATCATCGATCCGCGCCGCCGATTTCAGGAATGCGAGGTTGGAAAACATCGCGGTATACCACACCACCGTCAGCCCGGCAGACACGCCGAACAGCGCGACAAACAGCCGCGAGCGGTTGCCGGGAAATGTCAGGCTTTCGACCAGCGGATTGCGCGCAATCGAGCCTTGCGCCTTCATCTCCACATAGACCGGGCTTTCCGACAGTTTCAGCCGCATCCACAACGACACTGCCAGCAACAGCAGGCTGAGCAGGAACGGCACCCGCCAGCCCCACTGCGCCCACGCGGCAGCGGGGATCATCGCCTTGCACGCCAGCACGACGATCAGGCTGAGCACAAACCCGCCCCCGACGCTGGCCGGGATAAAGCTGGTGTAAAACCCGCGCCGTCCCGGTGGCGCATGTTCTGCAACATAGACCGCCGCGCCGCCATATTCGCCGCCCAGCGCCAGCCCTTGCAAGATGCGAAAGGCGATAATGATCGCCGGGGCCAGCAGCCCGATCTGGTCCGCCGACGGCACCAGCCCGACCCCGGCAGTCGCCACGCCCATCAGCAGAACAGTCGCCAGAAACGTATATTTGCGCCCCAGCCGATCCCCAAGAAAGCCGAACAGCACCGCGCCGACCGGGCGAAACCCAAAGCCGACGGCAAATACCAGCCAGAACAGCAGCATCGACAGCGTGGCATTGCCCGCCGGAAAAAACGCTTTGGCCAGAATCGGCCCGAGCGTGCCGTAAATAAAGAAATCGTACCACTCAAAAATCGTGCCGACGCACGATGCGGCGATCACCAGCTTCATCTGCGCCGGGGCAGCGGTGGTACTTTCAGTCTGCGTCATCATTCCGCCCCATCCGGGTACGCCGCCAACGCGGCATCCCATGCCAGCACGATGGCTCCGTGGCGCGAGGGATGCGCACGCGCCGGGGCAATCACCGCCAATCCCGGCCAATCGGGCATCGCGGCACCGCCGGTCAGCCAGTCTTCGAGCGCGCGGCGCGTTTGCGTGATGGCGGCGCGCGTGCGCCCTTTGGCCCCGCTGGCAAAAGCGTGCGCCGCCGCCTGACCAATCGCGCAAGCGTGCGCGCGAATACCCAGCGCGGCAATCTGCCCCGCATCATCGAGCGCGAGTGCCACCGCCAACGCGCTGCCGCACAAGCGGGATCGCGCTTCCCCGCGCAAGGGTAGGGCATCGTCCCACGGCCAGTCGGCCAGCCCGGCCGCCGCCGCCAGCACCGCCGGGGTATAGAGCGCCACCGCGCGCACCGCGCTCATTGCCCGCGATCCGGCGCGGTGGTGCGGTGGTGGCGAGCGCGGTGCGGCGGCGCGGGCGCGTCGCCGCCGGTCGCGGCATCGATCGCCGCAGCGGTGGCGCGCACACGCGCCGCCTTTACCGCTTCGGCCCGGCGTTGCGATATCATCGCCATCAATTCATTGCTGGCAGCATTGAGCAGCGGGTATGTCCGCCCGTCGCGGATCCACGCCGGGCGGCCTTTTGGCCCCCACACCACGTCATAGGCAAACACCAGCAGCGAAAATGCCAGCACCATCACCACAAAGCCCTTGATCGCGCCAAACCCCAGCCCCAGCACCCGGTCAAACGGCCCCAGCACCGATGCTCGGCTGGTATCGCCCAAGTTGCGCGCGAGCATCCGTGTACCGAAATAGGGCACCGCCAGCAGGATCGCGAACGCGATCACCCCCGCGCCGGTCACATTGCCGACAGGTGCGACCAGCGCCGCAGTCAGCGCGGCATGGCCATAATGCACGGCCAGCAACGCCAGACACCACGCCGACAGTGCCAAGACTTCTTCGACAAACCCGCGAAAGAACCCGAGCAGCGCCGCCAGGCCCACGATCACGAACACGATGTAGTCAAACCCGGTCATGGTTGCGGCCTAAAAAATCCAATAAAGCCCCCGCCCCTTCAGGGGAGGGGGTTGGGGGTGGGGCTATTCGTCTTGGTGAGAGCACGGGGACAGCCCCCACCCCCAACCTCCGCCGCTGAAGGGGAGGGGAAAACATCCAGACCCATTTTCCTAATCCGCACCCATGATCCGGTCAACGCAATTTGGCAGCAGCGCCAGCGCGGTGTGCCGCGCTGTGCCTTCGCCGTCGCTCACCGGCGGGCCGTAAGTACGGCTGAACCCCAGCTTGGCCGCTTCGCGCATCCGGATTGCGGCATGGGCCACGGGCCGCACTTCGCCCGCCAGCGACACTTCGCCAAACCACACCGCTTCGGCCGCCAAAGGCCGGTCGGCGAGCGCCGAAACGAGCGCGGCAGCCACCGCCAGATCGGCCGCCGGATCGGTCAGGCGATAGCCGCCCGCAACATTGAGATAGACTTCGGCGGAGGAAAAATTCAGCCCGCAGCGCGCCTCCAGCACTGCCAGCAGCATCGCCAGCCGCCCGCTGTCCCACCCCACCACCGCGCGGCGCGGCGTTGCCCCGCTCGGCAGCCGAACGGTCAGCGCCTGAATCTCGATCAGCACCGGGCGCGTGCCTTCGAGCGCTGGAAACACCGCGCTGCCCGGTACCGGATCGCTGCGCCCGGACAAAAACAGCAGCGACGGATTGGCCACTTCCTCCAGCCCCGCGCCCGCCATCGCAAACACGCCGATCTCGTCCACCGCGCCAAAGCGGTTTTTGAGCGCGCGCAAAATGCGATATTGATGGCTGCGCTCGCCCTCAAAGCTCATCACCACATCGACCATATGTTCCAGCACGCGCGGCCCGGCAATCGTGCCGTCTTTGGTCACATGGCCGACCAGCACGACCGCCGCGCCGCTGTCTTTGGCATAGCGGATCAGTTCGAACGCGCAGGCGCGCACTTGGCTGACCGTGCCGGGCGCGCCTTCGATCATGTCGGAATGCATCGTCTGGATCGAATCGATCACCACCAGCGCGGGCGGCTCCATCGCTGCCAGCGTGGTCAGGATATCGCGCACCGATGTCGCCGACGCGACCAGCAGCGGCGCTTTGTCCAGCCCCAGCCGTCCGGCGCGCAGCCGCACCTGATCAGACGCTTCTTCGCCGCTAATATAGACCGCGCGCGCGCCTGACTCGGCAATCCGCGCCGCCGCCTGCAACAGCAGCGTCGATTTGCCGATCCCCGGATCGCCCCCCATCAGCACCGCCGACCCGGCCACCAGCCCGCCGCCGAGCGCGCGGTCGAATTCGGCAAGGCCGGTCTTGCGCCGGGGCGGCAATTCGACCGGATGATCGAGCGGCACAAACCGCACCGCGCGCCCCCCGCCCGACAGATCATGCCGCGCCGAAAACACCGTTTCCGGCGCTTCTTCGGTCAGCGTGTTCCACTCCGCGCAATCCGGGCACTGCCCCTGCCAGCGCGAAGACAGACCGCCACACGCCTGACAGACATAACGGCGCTTGGGTTTGACCATAAACGATGCCTGACAGAAAAAGCGCAAAACCCCCTCTCCTCCAGCGGAGAAGGCAGGGGTGGGGCCTCGACCCAAGCGCAATGTCTTCGGGCACTCCCTACCCCGTCCCCTCCCGGCGGAAGATCGGTGAGACGTCGCGCGGGCATAATCCGAACATTTCAAGAACACAACCCGCAGCCCATCGTCTATCTACCAGCCGCGCGGTGGTGATCTCCGATCCCCCTGTCACCTTTTGGCCACAGCGCCGACAATTCATGCGCGCCTGGGCGGGTGCGCCGCTGCCATGCTGCGATCATCCATGCATTAAATGCGTCGGCAATTTTGCCAATAAAGCAATTGCGGATCGATGAATCTCAAATTCATTTCGATAAAATCACGTGGTGTAAGATGACAAAATTCATTGTGAATAAAAATTATCAATTGAATATACCATATTAACGACATTGTTGCTCATATGTTAACGACGCTTTTGGCGTTTTGCAAACCAATTGAAATTACCGCCGCAATTTTTTCAAAACAAACGCGGCCTGCCAATCCGAATACCCTTTGACCATCGATCACTACCCAACCCGCCACCCAATCCACCGTCCGACCCATAAGGGTCATGACCCCCCCATAAATTCGCATAATGGCTTGAACGATCATCACGCCCCCGGCATACGGCTTTCCTGAGCAAAGGCAGCGCTAGGGCGACTGTCCGCTCATCCGCCCGGAGTCGGTGCGGGGCCAGCCATGGGGGTGGTTCGGGGTATTGCGCAAGCAAAGACCCGGTCTGATCCGATGATCCAGCCTCCGCTGCCGCCGGTCCGCACGGCAAATCCCAGGGGGGTTGTATGAAGACCAGTACCCAGATGCTTAAAACCGGTTTGTTCGCCAGCACCGCGCTGATTGTGCTTTCTGGCACCGCACACGCCGCCGATGCGCCAGCCGCACCTGCCGCCGCCTCGGGCGAAATCATCGTGACCGCGCAGCGCCGCGACCAGTCGCTGCAAGACGTGCCGATGACACTGCAAGCCTTGAGCGCCGATTCGCTCAGCAAGCTGAACGTCACGACCTTCAACGACCTTCTGAAGTACACCCCCAACGTCACCTTTGGCGCCAACGGTCCGGGCCAGGGCGCGATCTTCATGCGCGGGCTGTCGGCTGGTTATGCCGGGCAGCAGTCATCAGGCACGATCGGTGCATTCCCCAACGTCGCGATCTATCTCGACGATCAATCAATGCAGTTTCCGGCGCACAACGCCGACGTCTATGTCGCTGATATTGAACGCGTCGAAGTTCTCGAAGGTCCGCAGGGCACGCTGTTCGGCGGTGGCGCGCAGGCTGGTGTGGTGCGCTACATCACCGCGAAGCCCAAGCTGAACAAGTTTGAAGGCAAAATGGAAGGCAGCTTTGGCGGCACCGCTGGCGGCGCACCCAATGCAGCGTTCAATGCCACGGTCAACGTGCCGATCGTGCAGGACAAACTGGCTGTGCGCGCAGTGATTTATGA
>CAINGT010000057.1 GCA_903848655.1 uncultured Sphingomonadales bacterium | reverse complement strand
TGAGTGACACTCCCATAATGCCACATTTTGGCGGGTTGTTAGAGTGGTCGAATTCGGCTTCGAACTCGACCGGCGGTTTGTATCCGAGCGCGGAGTGGAGGCGCTGGGTGTTGTATACTGTATCGATGAACTGGCCGATGTCGCGGCGGGCTTGATCGATGGTGGCGTAGGCTTTGCCGTTGACCTCTTCGGCCTTGAGGGTTTTCATAAAGCTTTCGGCCTTGGCGTTGTCATAAGGGTTGGCGACGCGGCTCATGCTGACGGCGATTTTGCGTGCGTCGAGGCGCTTGCGATAGTCGGTGCTGGCGTATTGCACGCCCCGGTCGCTGTGGTGGATCAGCGTTTTGGGCGCGGGGTCGCGCGCGGTGATCGCCATGTCGAGCGCGGTGATGGATTTCAGTGACAGGTGCAAAAACCCCTAAATCAATCCTCCGCCATCTCTTCACGCCACACCTATCCCATCACCAACCCGCCAACATCGCAAGCGCGTCAGTGAAGCTTCAAGCCGCGTGGCAAGATTTCAGCAGCGACCTTACTTCACCACGTAGCCACGACCTTCCATGCACGCCCCTGCTGCTTTTTGGTACTGGGCAAACCGCAGGGCGTTGGCTTCTTGTTGTTGGGCCTGACTATCTTTGGCTTGCGCTTCGGCGCGGTTGATTTGCTGGTGTTTGGCGCGGTTGCGGGCGCGGCCGGAAAATGCGCCGAGCGTTGCGCCGATGGCTGCGCCTTTGCCTGCATCGCCGGCAATCGCGCCCACGGCCACCCCGGCAACCGCGCCTTTTGCCGCGCCGCCGATGGTTTCACCGCCAACATTGGCGCGTTTGTCTTGCAGCGCTTGCTCTTTGGCTTGCGCGGTTGCGGCACCGGCCTGCTGTGCTTGCAACGCTGCAACCGGGTCAAAGCCGGTCTGATTTCGGGCCCAGACATTGCATGCGGCGGTGTCCGCTTGTTGCTGGTCTGGCGATTGGCCTTTGCTGGGATGGATAATGGGCTTGCTGGTTGGCATTTGCGCGTGGCTGGCCGACGAGGCCACAATGCTTAGAGCGGAATGCGATTCAATCGAATCGCATTCCGCTCTAACCCGGTGGAATTGAAAGCACACGCAGTTTTGTTAAGGACCGAGCGCGCGGGTGTCCGTCAAGCGCGTTCAGCGGCCCGGCTGATCGCCGCATGTCGCGCACGCCGGGTCTTTGACGATGCGCATCGTGCGCAAGCTGGGAGTCAGCCCGTCGAACACGTGCAGGCGACCCCATTGCGGATCGCCCAGCGTGGCCACGCCCGTGGTCAGCACGCGCAGCACATGCATCGCCGCGAAAGCGCCGATGATGCCGACCATCGCGCCCAAAACGCCCTGATCGGCGCAGGTGTCGCAGTCATCGGCATCGAAGGCATCACCGACAAAGCAGCGGTAACACGCCTGATCGGGCAAGTGCCCCGCGAAATTGGCGACTTGCCCTTGGAACCGCCCGAGCGCGGCGCTGGTCAGCGGAATCGCGAGCCGCACGCAGGCATCGGCGACTGCCAGCCGCGTGGCGAAATTGTCGCTGCCATCGAGCACGGCGTCGGCCCCGGCGAGCAAGGAGGCGGCATTGGCGGTGCGGAGGCGCTGCACATGCGCGACCACGCGCAGCGCCGGGTCGAACCGCGCCACCCAGCGTGCGGCAATGTCGGCTTTGGCGGCACCGATATCGGCGGGGGCAAACAGCGTCTGGCGTTGCAAGTTCGAGGCATCGACCGTGTCATCGTCGATCAGCGTCAGCCGCCCGACCCCTGCGCCCGCGAGATATTGCAGCGCCGGATGGCCGATCCCGCCGATGCCGACCAGCACGACATGTGCCCCGGCCAAGCGCGCCTGCCCCGCGCCGCCCAGTTCGGGTAGCACGATATGGCGGGCAAAGCGGTCAAGGCGATCAGGGGTCACGAGTGGGCGCGCATCAATCTTCCAACTGGCGCAGCAGCGTGCGCACATCGCCATCCATTTCCGGATCGCGGGTGCGCAATTCCTCGATCAGGCGCACCGCATGGATCACGGTCGAATGGTCGCGCCCGCCGAATTTGCGTCCGATTTCGGGGTAGGACCGGGGGGTGAGCACTTTGGCAAGGTACATCGCCACCTGACGCGGGCGCACGACCGCACGCGCGCGGCGTTTGGACGCCATTTCGGTGCGATCAACGCGGTAGAATTGGCACACCGCGCGCTGGATTTCATCGATGGTGATGCGGCGGCGGTTGGCCGACAGGATATCGGTCAACTGTTCTTCGGCCAGCGCCAGCGACACCGGCTGCCCGGTCAATTGCGCATAGGCGATCAATTTGTTCAACCCGCCGACCAATTCGCGCACATTGCGGTTGATCGTGCGCGCAAGGAATTCGATCACATCGCCGGGCACCGCGGTTGACCCGAAGCGCACGAGCCGGTGTTCGAGGATCGTGCGGCGCAGATCGATATCGGCGGGCTGAATATCCGCCACCAGCCCCATCGACAGCCGCGACAGCAGCCGCTGTTCCACCCCGTCGAGCGCTTGCGGCGCGCGATCCGCCGCCACCACCAGCCGCTTGCCCGCGCCGAGCAGCGCATCGATGGTGTGCAGGAATTCTTCTTGCGTGCTCGATTTGCCGATGATGAACTGGATGTCATCGACCAGCAGCAGATCGAACCCGCGCAACCGCGCCTTGAACTCGATCATTTCGTGGCTGCGCATCGCTTGCACGAATTCGACCATGAAGCGTTCGGCCGAGCAATAGAAGATCCGCGCGCCCGGCCGCGCGGCGGCATAAGCGTGGCCGATGGCGTGGAGCAGATGCGTTTTGCCCTGCCCGGTCGAGGCTTTGAGATAGAGCGGCGAGAACTGCGGTTGCTCGATCATCGCCATGCGCTGCGCGGCATTGACCGCCAGCACATTGCCCGTGCCGGTGACGAATTCGGCAAATGTCAGCGACGGGTCAAGCCCGCTGTGCCCGCCCGCGAGCGCCTCGGTCGCGCTGGCGGGAACGAACGCGCGCGGCGCAGCCGGGGTTTCGCCCGGCAGCCGCAGATCGGGCATCGCGCGGCGGCGCGGGTGGACGCTGATCCGCACTTGCCGCACTTCGGCGCGCGCGATCTTCCACGCCAGCGACAGCCGGTCGGCAAACCGGTCTGCAACCCATGTGGCGGAAAATTCGGTCGGCAAAAACAGATCGAGCGTGCCGGTTTCGGCGCAGAATGTGCCAACTTGGATCGGCTTGATCCACTGGCTGTGCAATTGCGGGCCGAGGTCTTTCTTCAACCCTTGGCTGATATCGGCCCAATCGGCGGCCAGCCCGACCGCTTCGCTGTCATCGCCGGGTGCCGTCTCGCGCGGCTTGCGCGCAGCGGGTCCCGACACCACCCGATGGTCCGTGCCGCTATCATCGCTGTTTACCGTAGTCTGGTCCCGCAACTGCTTGGTCCCGCAATGTCGCGTGTGCTCCGCCGGGCAAGCCCGCCGCGCACACAAAGATTATCCGTCCGGCCAGACCGGGGTCTGGCCAGGCGCTGGCTGGCCAAGCGGGCATAACCCCCAATGGCCTGATGACGATGTCTGATGCGATGGGTGGCTGTCCGCTATCGGACAGCGCCTTCGCAACCCCACACCCGCTGTCTATTGGCGAGTGGCCGGGATTCGCAAGCGGAACAACGCAAAGAAACTGAAATAATTGGCCTTGACTCCCGTGACAGCTTGGAAATTTTTTTAGCCTCTGAAAAATAACAATAATTTAGAAATGGGCCAGCGAATCGCGGGTAATCCGCCATTTCTGCACCGCCGCACTGTCATCATCCTGTCATCGCCGCGCCACGAAAAAGGCCGGCGTGAAACACGCCGGCCACGATCCGGTCATCCCGGGGGCATTGTATCGTAGTTTGCCTTAGCAATCCGCCGCACGCGTGGGCGGGTTGCGAATCAGAGCGCGGCGACTCGCTTCGACAGCCGCGACACTTTGCGCGCGACGGTGTTCTTGTGCAGCACCCCGCGCGCCACGCCGCGTGCGAGTTCAGGCTGGGCGGCGCGCAGCGCGGCGGTGGCTTCGGTCTTGTCCCCGCCTTCGAGCGCGGCTTCGACTTTCTTGACGAACGTGCGAATGCGCGACAGCCGCGCGCCGTTGATGGCGGCGCGGTTTTCGTTGCGACGGATGCGCTTGCGGGCTTGCGGCGTATTGGCCATGTCTGTGTTCGCTTCTTGTTGTTTGGCGGATAGCGGTGGTGCGGGTAGACGGGCGCTGGGCGCTCCCGGCGGGGAGCCCCGCAGGAAAGTCCGCGCCCTTATCGGTACGCGGCGTGCGCGTCAACAGATTCGCCGCAATTCCAGCCGCAGCCCATCGCGCGGGCGCGGGATCGGCCATTCCTGCCAGCGCGGTTCATAGCCCGGCGCGGCGCTCAGGCGATAGCGCGTCAGCACGTGATGCGCGAGCACGCGCGTCTGCATCGTGGCGAAATGCAGCCCCAGACACATATGCGCCCCCCCGCCAAACGGCACCCAAGCATATTTGTGCCGCGCCGCAATCTGATCGGGGGTAAAGCGCAAAGGATCGAACCGGTCGGGATCGGGCCACAACTGCGGATCGGAATGGACGAGCGCCGGATTGATCCCGACGACCGTGCCCGCCGGGATGCGATGCCCGCCGAAATCAATATCGCGCAAGGCGCGGCGCGGCAGCGCGGGAACCGGCGGCATGATCCGCAAGGCTTCCTTGAACGCCAGCTCGGTCAGCTCCATCCGCGCCAGATCGGCATAAGCCAGCGGTGCCCCTGCGCCGCCCGCCACCGCCAGCGCTTCATCGCGCAGCCGGTCTTGCCACATCGAGTCGCGCGCGAGCTGCCAGATCAGCGAGGTGAACGAACTGGTGATCGTGTCGTGCGCCGCCATCAGCAGAAAGATCATGTGATCGACCACCGCTGCGGCAGGCAGCAGGCTGCCATCGTCGCGCGTGGCGAGCGCAAACTGGCTGAACATGTCCGGCCCCGGATCGGCGCGGCGTTCGGCCAGCAGGCGGGTGAACCAGTCAACCATCAGCGCGCGCCCGGCAACGCCGCGCGCCATCGCGGTCAAAGGCAGTGGGCGGCGCACCGGCGCGACCGCGGCTTGCACCATCGCGGTAAACGCTTCGTTGAGCTGCTGCACTTGCGGCCCGAGCGGCAGCCCCAGAAAGCACGTTGCCGCCGTTTGCAACGTCAGCGTCTTGATCGCATCATAAACGCGCAACGTGAACCGATCCGCGCCATTGCCCCATGCCGCCACCCCGGCGGCAATATCGCGATCAAGCGCGGCGGCATAAGCCTGCATCGGTTCGGGCTTGAACGCCACCGTCAGCGCGCGCCGGTCGATCCGGTGCGCATCGTGATCGATCAGCATCAGCCCGCGCGGAAACAGCAAGTTGAGGATCGGGCCCCAGCCCTGTTCGCTTGAAAACTGGCGTTCGCGGTCGAACAGCACCAGCTCGTTCGCGTCCGGCCCGATCAGATTGACGCTGCGCTGGCCAAAGCTGCGCGTGCGATAGACCGGGCCATAGGCAGCAACCATCGCGCGGGCAAAGCGCTTGGGATTGGCCAGTTCGCGCAGAGTCGTGCCAACCAGCGGCCAGCCGTCGGTGCCGGGAATGGCATCGAGCGCGCGATCCCCCGGATAGCGCGTCCAATGCGGGTTACCGCGATCGGACTGGATATCGCTGGCGCGAAGCAGTCTTGAAGGCTGGTGCGCGATGCTTGCCATAATCGACGGTCCTTAGAGCGTGATGCGAAAAAGTGGGAACCGGTTTTTCGCAATAAATCACGCGAAAACAAAGACCCTAGAGCGGAATGCGATTCAATCTAATCGCATTCCGCTCTAGAGTGCGCTTCCAAAGTCGCCTGACGGCGACTTTGGACCACCCACCGCCTCGCACCCCGCGACGAAGGGCACGAACCCGTCCGGGGGACGTTTTCGCTGAGGAGCCAACCGCCCATTTAAGGTACCCTGTGGGCGGTTGGGCCGGG
>CAINGT010000056.1 GCA_903848655.1 uncultured Sphingomonadales bacterium | reverse complement strand
GGGAGGAACTATATTCCCCTATAGCGGAATGCGATTAGATTGAATCGCATTCCGCTATAGAGTCTTTGTTTTCGCGTGATTTATTGCGAAAAACCGGTTCCCACTTTTTCGCATCACGCTCTAAACGGCCGGGGGAAGCGCGCATTATGCCGCGCCGCTTTGGCCCCGTCGCACCGCCAGATAAATCGGCAGCCCCAGCACCAGCAGGATTGCGCCATAGCCGATGGCCTCCAGCCCTAGCCCCCACGTTGCCCAGCCGGAAAACACCGCGCCAAACAGCGCCACGGGCACGAGCGCGCGGTCGTGCGGCAGCAGGCGGATCGCGGCGAGCATGGTCATGGCATAAGCGAGCATCCCCGCCGCCAGACTGACCGAAGCGATGAACTGGAACAAGTCCCCCATGCCGCGCCCGAAATTGAGCAGCGTGACCACGCTGAGCAGCAGGCTGGACACCACGTGCCCGCGCGCCGGGGTGCCGCGCGCGTTTTCGGCATCGAACCAGCGCGGAAACACCCCGCCGCGCGCCATCGCCCACGGCATTTCACCCTGGAGCAGGATAAATCCGTTCAACGCGCCAAATGCGCTGATCGCCGCGAACACCGCCACCACCCCGCCCACCGCGCCGCCAAAGTGCTGCGCGAGCATCGCGGCAACCGGGGCGGGCGAGGCGGCAGCGGCCTCGATCGGCATATAGCCAAGAAATGCCACCGAAATTCCCAGAAAAATGATGCCGCACACGACTGTTCCGAACAGCGTGGCAAAGGGCACCACGCGCGCCGCGTTTTCGACTTTGTCTGCGGGCACCGTCGCGGATTCGATGCCGAGAAACGCCCAGAAGCACAGCCCCGCCGCCGCCGCGATTCGCCCGCCGGTGATCGGCACCGGGGTTTGCGCCACCGGGGGCACGCCGCTCAACCACAGCCACACGGCCAGCCCGATGACCGCGAACAGCGGCACCAGCTTGATAACGGTGGTCACCAGCGTCAGATCACCCGCGCTGCGCACCCCCCGGATATTGACGAGCGTCAGCACCCACACACAGCCGACCGCAAGCACCGCGGGCAACCCCGGCACGGTGCCAATGCCGGGGACCACCGCCGACAAACCGCTGACTACCGCCACCGCCAGCGCGCCATTGCCCGCCCACAGCAAGATCCAATAGCTCCACGCCGTGACAAACCCGGCAAACGGCCCGAACGCGGCCTGCACATAAGCATATGGCCCGCCCGCCATGGGACGCATCGCCCCCAGCCGCGCGAACACCAGCGCCATCGCCAGCGCACCCGCACTGGTGATGATCCACCCGATCAACTGGTTCGCCCCCAGCGGGGCGAGCGTCGCGGGCAAGAGATAGACCCCCGAACCGATCAGATTGCCCACCACCAGCGCCAGTGCCATCCACGGCCCCAGCCCGCGCGGCGGGGGTGATGGCGCTGCTTTCGGTGGTGGTGTCATGCCCCGCGCTTCCCCCATCAGCCATGCACCGGCACGGTCCAGATGCGGATATAGTCGACCGATCCCCGGCATTCGTCCATCGCCAAAAGCGCGATCAGGGCAAAGCGCCGCCCATCCCAAGCATAGCGCGCTTTCAGCCCGCAATCGCCCGGCCCGCGCGCTTTGTCAAAGCTGTCAAGCGTGCGCGTCGGTTCATCCCAATGGGCATTGGTCAGTTCAGGTCCGGCGTCATCGTCGCCGGTGCCCGGGGTGCCCTCAATCAGCGCGGCGCGCGGCGGACCGGTTTCGTCGAGCACAAAGGCGGTAAATGCCGCGTTGTAGGCACCATTTCCGCAAGGGTGGTTGACCAGTACCAGACTGTGCGCGGCATCGAGCCGATGGGCTTGTGGCCGCAGCGGGCCATCGGGATTGCGGCACACCGCCGCTTCGGGGTCGAGCAAAGCGGCCGCCTGTGCGGCGCTGATCGTGCGCGGTGGACGCGTTGATGCAGGCGGTATCACGACCGGTTCGGCGTGTGGCGGCAAAGGCACGGTGCTGTCCGGGTTTGGCCCGTTGGCGACCAGCGCGCCGTGGGTGCCGGCGCGGTGCTGACGATCATCGATATAGCGCAGCGCGGCAGCGAGACCCGCCAGCGAAGCGGTGGCGATCCGGCTTCCCCCCGGCTGCCGCAACGCAATGCGGTGGCCCGCGACCAATGCGGATAGCAGCGCGCCGGTCAGGGGCAGGCTCGCCTGCGCGCGGGGTTGTGCAGCGAACCGGGCGGCGATTGCGCCATCGACGATCAACTCCAGCCGGGTGCCGGGCGCCGTGTGGTGCGGCAGCGGGATATCGAGCGAAGCCATGGCCAAAGGTGCGCCCGTGCGGCGGATAACCAGCATCAGCGGGTCGTCGTTTGCTTCATCGGCGATCAGCGCGTTGGCCTGGCAGGATAGCGCATTGTCGCAACCGGCGGTCCAATCGTGAAACGTCCGCAATGTGCCGGGTTGCGGCGCGGCCACCAGCGCCGCCAGCGCGATCAGCGCGGCACCCGCTATTGCCATGATCGGTTGCGCAGCGCCGCGCTCAGCATATTGCGCCGCGCGAACTTGCCCGCCAGATAGCGATAGAAAAACCATGGCATCGCGCGCGCGGGCAGCAGGCCATAGGCGATTTTTTCCCACCCATTCCAACTGACCGCGCCGCTGTTGGTGCGCCGGGTCGATGGAAAGCAATAATGGCCGCGATCATAGACCGACGCGCCGTGGTGCATCATCCGCACCATGATTTCATGGTCTTCAAGCACATAAGGCCAGATGGCTGAATCGAACCCGCCCGCCGCGCGAAACGGTTGCAGCCGCCACGCTTGCGCATACGTTCCCGCGTGGCATTTTCGCGGCATGATCCGGCTGGCAAAGCGCACGCGGTTGAGCCGCCGCCGCGCTTGGGCGCTGGCGGGAGGGTGATAAAGGTCGATGGCCATTACGCTGCTGGCAGCCGGATGCGCGTCAAACAGCGCAAGGCAGCGCGAGATATACTGCGGCGGATAGATCGTATCGGCGTTGAGAAAGCCGATCATGTCGCCCGTCGCGAGGGCAATCCCGCGCATCAGCGCGGGGACCACGCCGGGCGTGTCTTCGGTAACGTGGCGATAGTCGATATCGCTGGCTGCCAAAAACGCTTCGACCATCGCGGGCGATTCGTCGTCAGAGCGGTTGTTGACGATAATCAGTTGGAAATCGCGGGTATCCTGCGCCGCAAGCGCGGCCAGCGTGGGCAGGATAAACCCCGCTTCGTTGTAATAAGGCAGAACCAGCGCAATGCGCTTTGGCGATGATGTCACAGTGCCGGATTGCGCCCCCTGCGCTTTATGGCTTGTCCAACACGTAGCCGAGCGAACGCACCGTGCGCAAGGGATAGCCTGCCCCGGCGGCGCGCAGCGCGCGGCGCAACCGGCTGATCCAGGCATCGACGGTGCGTTCATCGATAGGGGTTTCGTGTTTGCCCAGCGCCGCGATCATTTGCGCGCGCGAAAACACGTGTCCGGGATGTTCGATCAAATAGCGCAACAGGCGGAATTCATTGGGCATCAGCGCCACCGGCTGATCGCGCCAGCGGACTTGCAAAGCGGCGCGATCAAGCGACAGATCACCCAGCCGCACCACGCCGGGTGCGGTGCCGGTGTCACCCCATTGCCGCGCCAGCACCCGGTCGAGCACGGCTGCACGATCAACCGGGCCGATCACGTAATCGTCTGCCCCGGCGCGCAGCGCGCGGCGCATCGCTTCGGCATCATCGTCTTCCAGCACCATTGTCACGTGCGCCGCCTCGGTCGCCGCAGCACGAAACCGGCGGCACAGTTCCAGCCCCGAACAAGCCGGTGCCACCCAGTCGATAAACGCCCATGGCTGACCATCGAGCAGCGGCAGCGGCGTATCGCCACGCCAGTGATGAAACACCACGCGCAGATCGCCGTGGCAAAAGCTGTCAGTGCCGCCTGCCAGCGCGGTTGTTACCAGAATGTCGATCTGCCGCATCAGGACGTGTCCGGGAAGTTGGGGGTCAGCGCTCGCCAGTCCTTGTCGCCGGAATATGACCGGTGCATGACGATCCCTGAAGGCTTGCCATCGGATGCGGCAGGCGCTTTGATCGGAAGCGCGGCCCGCATGACGACGGGCATCGGGGTGAGGCAAAAGGGGCAAAGAGATGCATGGGGCACTATTCGGGGAATTTGCCGGCACGCTGGTGCTGCTGCTGTTTGGCAATGGCGTGGTCGCCAATGTCGTGCTCGACCGGTCGAAAGGCGCAGGCGGCGGCTGGATCGTGATTACCGCCGGGTGGGGCTTTGCGGTGTTCTGCGGGATCGTTACCAGTCTGGCAGTGGGCGGGGTGGCGCAGCTAAACCCCGCAGTCACGCTGGCGGGCGCGGTGCTGTCGGGCGATTACAGCCATGTCGCGCCCTATATCGCGGCGCAATTGGCGGGGGCGGTGGCATCGGGCGTGCTGGTCTGGCTGGTCTATCTGCCGCATTGGCCGGGATCAGACGCCGATGCCAAGCTGGCGGTGTTCTGCACCCAGCCGGCAATCCGCGCGCCGTGGCGCAATGCGCTCAGCGAATTGCTCGGCACGATCACGCTGATCGTGGTGGGCATGGGGCTGGCGTCGAAAGGCTTTGCCGCCGCCGGTCTTGCGCCGGGGATGGGGCCGTTTTTCTGGGGCATTCTGGTCTGGGCGCTGGGGCTGTCGCTGGGCGGGCCAACCGGATATGCAATCAACCCCGCGCGCGATCTCGGCCCCCGGCTGGCGCATTGGCTGCTGCCGATTGCGGGCAAGCGCGATTCGGACTGGGGCTATGCCTGGGTGCCGATTGCCGCGCCCTTGGCAGGCGCTGTGATCGGCGCGCTGATCGTGCGCGCCACGGGAATTGCCTGATCCAGACATCGGCCATGAAAAAGCCCCGAAGTCTTTGCTTTCGCATCGTTACGTGCAAAAAACCGGTACTCAATTTTTTGTACGATGCTGCAAGGAACCTCTGGCCAAAGTTCGCAATCACGAATGCTCTGCAACGCAATGCGCGGCACGGTCGCCAAAAGAGCAGTCCTCCTGAAGGTCAGGGTAAGCGCATAGGGGATATAGCTCCTCCCCCTTTGGGCTATGGGATGCACGCATCTTGCTCTGCACCCGGATGACCGCCCTAAAAAGCCCTCCCCCTGAAGGGGGAGGGTTGGGTGGGGGTGTGCTAAGGTTCAGATATTGCACGACATTTCGGGCGTTAAAACCCCCTCCCCAACCCCTCCCCTATGGGGAGGGGCTTTCATCACCGCTCCATCCGACGGCATTTTGCAACCTTATGGTGCTGATTTAATTGTAAAAAAATCTTGTCCAAAAGTTGTGTGCATCCCGTAGCCCAAAGGGGGAGGACCTCGATACCCCATGCGATAGTCCTGCCTATGGAAGAGGGGGGCTTTTGCGGCATCCCAGCCCGCACGGGCAAAGACGTTTGCCCCGCGCGGGCTGGGTGCTTATAGCGCGCCGAGAATCCCCCGGCTGTGCAGGATGCCCGCGCTCATGAAATTCTTCGTCGATACCGCCGATACTGCCGAAATCGCCGATCTGGCCGCCACTGGACTGCTCGATGGGGTTACCACCAATCCCACGCTGATCGCGCGCGCGGGGCGCGATTTTCTGGAAGTTACTGCCGAAATCTGCCGCCTGACCCATGGTCCGGTCAGCGCCGAAGTGGTCGCGCTCGACCACGCGGGCATGATGCGCGAGGCCGAAGTGCTGCGCAAGATCGCCGACAATGTCTGCATCAAAGTGCCGCTGACGATTGACGGGCTGAAAACCTGCAAGGCGCTTACCGGTGAAGGCACGCTCGTGAATGTCACGTTGTGCTTTTCGGCCACGCAAGCGCTGCTCGCCGCCAAAGCCGGGGCCAGCTTCGTATCGCCGTTTGTCGGGCGGCACGATGACAACGGCTTTGACGGCATGGCGCTGATCGCCGATATCCGGCTGATCTATGACAATTACGACTACCGCACCGAAATCCTCGTCGCGTCGATCCGCCATGGCATCCATGTGCTCGAAAGCGCAAAGATCGGTGCCGATGTCATTACCGCGCCGCCTGCGGTGATAAAGGGTCTGTTCCGCCACGTGCTGACCGAGCAGGGCATTGCCGGGTTCCTTGCCGACTGGGCGCGCACCGGGCAGAGCATCGGCTGATGCACGCGGCTGCGAAAACGCCTGCCCATGCGTGATGCCACTCCGCTCGATCAGTTTCGCGCCGCGCTGACCGGCGCGGCGCGCGCGCTGGCCGATGTGCCCGAGATCGAAGTGACATGGACTGCCGACGCGCCGGGGCAATCGGGTGCGGCCTTGCGCGTGCCGATGCCGCCGCGCGCGCTGCCCGCCGCGCAAGTCGAACAGGCGCGCGGGGCGGCGGATTCGATGGCGCTTAAACTGCGGCTGCACAATGCCGGGATGCATCAGGCACGCGCACCGGGTGATCCCGTGGCGCGCGCGGTCTATGATGCCATCGAACAAGTCCGTTATGAAGCGCAAGGGTCCGCTGGCTATGCCGGGATTCGCAGCAATATCGGCGCGGCCACCGACTTGCGGATGCTGGGTGATCCAATTGCCCGCGCTGCCCGCGCCGAAGATGTGCCGCTGCCGACCGCAGTCGCGCTGCTGCTGCGTGAAGCGCTGACCGGCCAGCGCGTGCCCGAATGCGCGCAAGTGGGCACCGATCTGGTGCGCAGCTGGATCACCGCACGCGCGGGCGATGATTTTGCCGCGCTTGGCGCAGCGCTCGACAACCAGCGCGATTTTCAGAACCGCGCGCTCGATCTGCTCGGCCATCTCGATCTGACGCTGCCCGGCGATCTGCCCGAATCCGAAGCCGACGACGATGCGGGCGACAATCAGGACGAAGGCGAAGAGCAGCCCGATCAATCCGACGATTCGCCCGATCAGACCCCCAGCGAAGTGGCGGGCGATACCAGCGAAGGCGGCGAAGACGGCGACGAAGACGCCGAACCGGACGAGATCGACGACAGCGCCGATGCCGATATCGCCGATGATGGCGAAGAAGGCATGTTGCCGACCCGGCCCAACCGGCCTTGGACCGATTTGCCCGAAGGATTTGATTACAAAGCCTATACCGAACGCCACGACGAAGTGATCGCCGCCAGTGACTTGTGTGATGAGGACGAACTGACCCGGCTGCGCGCGTACCTTGATGCGCAGATGAAGGGCCTGCAATCGGTGGTCACGCGGCTGGCCAACCGGCTGCAACGCCGCCTGATGGCGCAGCAGAACCGCTCGTGGGATTTCGATCAGGAAGAAGGCATTGTCGATGCCGCGCGGCTGGCCCGCATGGTGATTTCGCCCGGCCACGCGCTCAGCTACAAGATCGAGCGCGATATCGAATTCAAGGATACCGTGGTCACGCTGTTGATCGACAATTCGGGATCGATGCGCGGGCGGCCGATCTCCATCGCCGCGATCAGCGCCGATATTCTTGCGCGCACGCTCGAACGCTGCGCGGTCAAGACCGAAGTGCTGGGCTTTACCACCCGCGCGTGGAAAGGCGGGCAATCGCGCGAAGCGTGGCTGGTGGGGGGCAAGCCCGCCAACCCCGGGCGGCTCAACGATTTGCGCCATATCGTCTACAAACGCGCCGATGAACCGTGGCGGCGCGCGCGCAAGAACTTGGGCCTGATGATGCGCGAAGGGCTGCTGAAAGAAAACATCGACGGCGAAGCGCTGCTATGGGCGCACAGCCGCCTGCTCGCGCGCGGCGAGGACCGGCGTATCCTGATGGTCATTTCCGATGGCGCGCCGGTCGATGATTCGACGCTGTCGGTCAACAGCGCGGGCTATCTTGAACAGCATTTGCGCAAAGTGATCGACTGGATCGAAAAACAGTCGCCGGTGCAATTGGTCGCCATCGGCATCGGCCACGATGTCACGCGCTATTACCGCCGCGCGGTCACGATCATGGATGTTGAACAGTTGGGCGGCACGATTGTCGAACAACTCGCCGATCTGTTCGAAGATGACTGACCAGCCCGCGCTGCGGCTGTTCAACAGCCTGACCCGAGAGTTGGAACCGTTTGCCCCGATCCACCCCGGCGAGGCGCGGGTCTATAGCTGCGGGCCGACGGTCTACAACTATCCGCATATCGGCAATATGCGCGCCTATGTCTTTGCCGATGTGCTGGGGCGGACCTTGTCGGCGCGCGGTTATGCGCTGACGCATATTATCAACATTACCGATGTCGGCCATCTGACCGACGATGCCGATGCGGGCGAGGACAAGCTTGAGGCCGCCGCCGCCGCGCGCGCGCAATCGATCCACGCAATCGCGCGCCATTATACCGAGGCCTATTGGGCTGATGTCGCCGCGCTCAATATCCGCGCCCCGGCGCAATGGTCGATTGCCACGGACTATGTGCCGCAAATGATCGCGTTTGCGCAGACCATCGCCGACCGGCACTGTTATGACCTGCCCGGCGGGCTCTATTTCGATACCGCCAGCGTGGCCGATTATGGCCGTCTGGCGCGCGCCGAAACCACCGTGGGCACGGGCCGCATCGACGACGTGGCGGGCAAGCGCCACCCGGCAGACTTTGCCATCTGGCGCAAGACCCCGCCGGGCGAAACGCGCCAGATGGAATGGGATTCGCCGTGGGGGCGCGGCGCGCCCGGCTGGCATCTGGAATGTTCGGTAATGAGCGGCGCGCTCTTGGGCTTTCCGTTCGATATCCACACCGGCGGGATCGACCACCGCGAAATCCACCATCCCAACGAAATCGCGCAAAATCAGGCCTATTGCGGCGCGGGCGGGCTGGGCGATGCGGCCAATTCGGGCGCAAAGCTGTGGATGCACAACAATTTTCTGGTGGATCGCAGCGGCAAGATGTCAAAAAGTTCGGGCGAATTCCTGCGCCTGCAACTGTTGATAGATCGCGGCTATCACCCGATGGCCTATCGCCTGATGTGCCTTCAGGCGCATTACCGCAGCGAGCTGGAATTTTCGTGGGACGCGCTGGGCGCGGCGCTGACCCGGCTCAAACGGCTGGTAATGGCAGTCGTGCGATTGCGCGAAGCGGCCACTCCGGTCGAGCCGGGGCCGAAATTCGCCGATGCGCTGGCGCGGTTCGATGCCGCGATGGCCGATGACCTCAACACCCCGCTCGCGCTGACCGTGCTGGACGAGATCGTCGCGCAAAAGCGTGTCGATCCGGGTGAAAAGCTGGGTGCTATCGCCCGGATTGATGCGGTGCTGGGGCTGAACCTTGCCAACCTTGACCGCATCACGTTACGCCTGCGTCCCATAGCGGCGCTGATCGACGAAGCGGCCATCACCGCAATCCTGACCGAACGCCGCGCCGCGCGCGCCGCGCAAGACTTTCCCCGATCCGACCACTTGCGTGACCAGCTCACGCAAGCAGGGGTCGAAGTCATGGATGGCGACCCGCTCGGATGGGACTGGCACCCCGCCGCGCGCTAGGTCGTGGTGACAATTTAACTATCGTAGCCAGATCGCAATGGCCGCGAGTTTAACAAATCCCATGAAGTTTGCGAGCAGCTTATCATATCGAGTTGCGACTCGTCTGAAGTGTTTGAGCTTATTGAAAAACCTT
>CAINGT010000055.1 GCA_903848655.1 uncultured Sphingomonadales bacterium | reverse complement strand
GGTAAAAAGTGGGAACCGGTTTTTACCTTCGGTGGCCTGCGGCTCGCAATAAATCACGCGAAAACAAAGACTCTACAGCGGAATGCGATTCAATCTAATCGCATTCCGCTGTAGCGCACATTTAGCCCCCCTCCCCCAACGAAACCGGGCCATTGGCATAGCGCCAGCGCCAGATCAGCACGGGCAGGATCATCAGCACGAGCGCGAGCGAGGTTACCAGGCCGCCAAGGATCACTTGCGCCATCGGGCCTTCGACTTCGCGGCCCGCCTGCCCGCTTTCGGCGGCAATCGGCAGCAAAGCAAAACCGGTGACGAGCGCGGTCAGCAGGATCGGCGTCACGCGTTCGCGCGCGGCGCGTAACACTGTGGCGAACGACCACGGCGCGCCTTCTTCAGCGATCAGGTGATCGACATGGCTGACCAGCAAGATCGCATTGCGCGCCGAAATCCCGAACAGCGAAATGAACCCGACGAGCGCGCCCAGCGACACGGTGCCGCCCCCCGCCGCCACCGCAAGCATCCCGCCACACAGCGCCAGCGGCAGCCCCGCCAGAATCAGCAGCGCCGGGCGCACCCCGCCGAATGCGACGATCAGCAGCGCGATCATCGCCAGCGCGGCCAACGCCACATTGCGCGCGATCTGCGCTTGCGCCGCCGATGCGCCTTCGGCGGTGCCTGCCCATGACAGGAATGTTCCGGGCGGCATTATCACCGAGCGGGCGATGCGGGCTTGCGCGGTGGCAACCACGGTGCCGACATCGCGGCCCGGTGCGGCATTGGCGGTGATCACCTGACGGCGCTGGCCGCCCTGATGTTCGATCACCGCGCGCGCATCGCCTGCGGCAATCGTGGCAATATCGGACAGCCGCACCGCTTGGCCCCCACTGGCGCGCACCAGCATGGCCCCCAGCATTTCCGGATCGCGGCGCATGGTTTCGGGCAATGTTACCGCCACCGGAATGGTGCGGTCAGCCAGCACCACCGCGCCCGCATCCATCCCCGCAAATGCGGCACGGATGGCATCGCCGGCATCGGACCGGCTAACCCCGTGGAGCGCCATGCGCACCGGATCGAGCGTCACGCTCAGCATCTGGTTGCCGGGTTCGGCCTTGACTTGCACATCGACCGCGCCGGGGGTGGCACGCATGATCGCCGCCACTTGCGCGGCCAGCTTGTCGAGCGTGGGCAAATCGCCGCCTTGCACGCTGATCGCGATGGCGGCGGTTTCACCCGACAGGCTTTCGCTGATGCGATCCCCCAAAAATGTCGTGACTTCGCTGTGCAGTCCCGGCGTCTGCGCCAGCGCGGCGCGGATTCCCGCCAATGCGCGGTCTTCGCCGCGCGCGCCGACATCGCGCAGCCGCACATGCAGTTCACCCCGGCCCGGCGGCCAAGTATCTTCGCCCGCTGCCGCGCGCCCCATTTGCGCTTCAACGCTAAGCACCTCGGGCAGCGCCAGCAGCTTGTGCGAGAGCCGCTCACCCGTCTGGCGCATCCAATCGAACGACGCCCCCGGTGGCCCGCTGATTTGCACGACATAATGGCGTTCGCGGAATGCGGGCAACAGTTCGCTGCCGAACAGCGGCGTGGCCAGCACAACCACCAGCGCCAGCAGCCCGACCAGCCCCCCGGCCAAGCGCGGGTGGTCACTCAATCGGATCAGCCCGCGCGCATGATGCTTTTTCAACCGGTCGAGCCAGCGCGCTTCGGCAGCCGGTGCCCGCCCGTCGAGCAGTAGCAGCGCGAGCGCCGGGGTCACTGTCAGCGCCACGACCAGCGAGGCCAGCGTTGCCAGCACGAATGCCACCCCCAGCGGGGCAAAGAACGCACCCTGCAACCCGGTCAGCGCGATCACCGGCAGCATTGTCAACACCAGCACGAATGTCGCATAGACTACTGGCGCACGCACTTCGACCGATGCGGCGGCAATGATCGCGGCGCGTGCGCTGCGGTCATCGACCCCGCGCAACCGTCGCACGATGTTTTCGATATCGACAATCGCATCGTCGATTACCACGCCGAGCGCCACCGCCAGCCCGCCCAGCGTCATCGTGTTGATCGTCAGCCCTGTGCGATCAAGCACGATCAGCGCCGCCAGCAGCGACAGCGGAATCGACACGAAGGCGATCAGCGTGACGCGCGCATCGCGCAACACCACCAGCAGCACGAGCGCGATCATCGCCGCGCCGACAAGCAAATCGATGGTCAGCCCGTGCAGCGCGGCGTCGATGAAATTGGCTGGGCGGTGCAGCGCGGGGTAAATCGTCACGCCTTGCGCGTGCAGCGCCGGGGTCAGTTCGGCCAGCGCGGCTTCGGCTTCGCGCGTGGCATCGCGCGTGTTGGCCCCAAACTGGCTCGAAACCGTAAGCAAGACCCCGGGCCGCCCCATGATGAGCGCATCGCCCACCGGTGGCTCGGGCTGATCGCGCACTTGCGCGACATCGCGCACGCGCACGCTCCCCCCTGCACCCGTGCTGACCACGGCGGCCCCAATGCTATCGGCGCTGTCTGCGCTGGGGCCGGGGTCGATAACAATGCGCTGATTGGGCGTATCGGCAAACCCGCCACCATCGACCCGCACCGCGCGCGTAACCGCATCGCGCACATCGGCAAACCCCAGCCCGCGTGCATACAACCGCGCCGGATCGGCGGCGACTTCGATCCGCCGGGTCTGCCCGCCAAACACATTGACTCGCGCCACCCCGGCTGCGGCCAAGAGACGCGGGCGCACCGTCCATTGCGCCAGATCGCGCAACTGCATCGGATCAAGCCGATCCGATACCAGCCCGATCTTGATAAGGTCCATCGTCGCGGACACCATCGGCGACAGGCGCGGCTGATCGACTCCGGGGGCCAGCGTCGGCGCGGCATCGGCCAGCGCTTCGGCGACTTGCTGGCGCGCTTGCCAGGGATCGAGCCCGTCCTTGAACGTGACATCGATGACTGACAGGCCCTGAATCGACTGCGACCGCACCGTCGCTATGCCATTGGCACCATTGACCACGGCCTCCAGCGGGCGGGTGACCAGCATTTCGACCTGGCGCGGTGAAAAGCCCGGCGCCTCGGTCTGAATCGAGGCTTGCGCGGGGACAAAGTCGGGAAACACGTCATAGGCTGCATGGCGCAAAGTCTGGACGCCAAACCCCAGCAGGACCAGCGCCCCCAGCACGACCAGCCACGGATGGCGCAAGGACGCGCGAATGACCGACAACAGCATCGGCCTAGTCGTCCCCGCCTGCGCCAGCACCCGCGCCTGCGCTCCGCTCCAGCCCCAGCAGCGTGCCCGCGCCCGCCACGACCACGCGATCCCCCGGCTTTAGCGCGCCACCGGCGGCGACGAACCAGCCCTCGGTGACCGGCGCGGTCGCTGGCCCGTCGATGGCGATGCGTTCAAACCGGTTCGGCCCAAGCACGCGATAGACTTGCAAGGCCCCATCGGCGCGCACCACCGCCTCACGCGGGATCACTGCCCCGCGCGTCTGCCCGCCGGTCGCCCAATGCGCAGCCACCACGCGCCCGACCCCGGCTTGCGCCGCGCCAGGTGCTTCGAGCAGCGCCAGCACCCCGGCAGTCTGCAACTGTGTGTCGCCCGCAACTGCCGGGCCAAGCACCCGTGCGCTGGCAGTGGTAGTGCCCAGATCGATGGTGACCACGCTACCGGACGGCGGCGGGCCATCGGGAAAATCGAGCCGCATCAGCGCCAGCCGTCCTTGCGCCGCACGGCTTGCCAGCCGCGCCATCGTGTCACACCCCAACCGCCCCAACCCCGCGCCATATTGCAGCGCGGGCTGCTGACAGGCCAGCGTCAGCCGCGCCTGATCCGCCCCCGCTTGCGCACGCGCAGCATCAAGATCGTGGCGCGTAGCCCCGGCATCGGCAGCAACCAGCGCGGTCAAGCGCGCCAGTTCGCGCGCCGATCCGGTCTGCACGGCGCGGGCCGCTGCAATTTCGGCCGCCATCGCCCCCAACGGCGCGGGATCGAGCGAACGCGCATAGCCATCGGCCTGCCCGGCCACATCGCGCGCCACCAGTGGTGCGACGACGATTCCCGCCTGACGCTGCACGTCGGGGGCAACCTCCAGCCCCTCACCCACCGGTTCTTGCTCTGCCGCCGGGTGGTTGGGCGCGGGTGCCAGCAATGGCATCGCGAGCCGCATCCCGAGTGCGCCGAGCACCAGCCCGGATGTCAGCAGCACGCCCGCCTGCCAGCGCTTCATGGCCATGTCTCCCCTGCCAGCGCCGGATCGCTGCGCACCGCAATCTGCAATTCTGGCCCTTCAAGCGGGCGTCGCAACGCCGCTTCAAGGTTGATTTGCGCCTGCCGCAGCCGGGTCAGCGCATCGACCGCCGCCAGCCGCGCGGCGGCATCGGCGGCTTTGGCCGCAGCCCAATCGGCGCGATCAATCGATCCCAACCGCACTTGCGCGTCGGCCCGGTCTGCGGCGATGCGCGCCTGCGGCAGTTCTTCATCGGTCAACCGCTTGAGCGCCGCCCACGCGGCAGCTCGCTCGCTCGACGCGCTTTCGATGGCCCCTTGCGCATCGGCCAGCGCGGCTTCGATAACCAGCCCTGCCGCCGCGCGATGCGCCTCTGCCGCGCGAATCGCGCTGCGGTTGAGGTCGAACGCGGGCGATTGCAAATTGAGCGCAAACGGCACGGTCACCAGCCCGCCCTGCCAGCCATAACCCGGCCCGAGCGCAATCGCCGGAACCTGCCGTGCCAATTCGACGCGCAATGCGGCTTCGGCCTGTTCATAAGCGACGAGTGTTTTCAGCACGTCGGCGCGATGCGCCATCGCGGCGCGCCGGTCATCGGTGGTGATCGGCGCGGCAGCGGGCGGATCGGCAAAATCGGCCCAATCGAGCGCCACCCCGGACAGCGCGGTGACTGGCACACCCAGCACTGCCGCCACTGCTGCACGCCCTGCCGCGATCCGTGCGCGCGCATCATCGCGGCCACGCGCCGCTGCGGCGCGCATGGCGCGTACCGGTGCTAGCGCGAGCGAGGACATGGCACCGGCAGCGACGCGCGCACGCATTGCCACCAATTGCCGGTCATAAAGCGCCACCAGTTCGTCACCGAGCGTGAGCTGACGGGTCCCCGCCATAACATCGACCAGTCCGGTACTGGCCGCCGTGCGTTCGGCCCAGACTGTCTCGATCAAATCATAACCCGCCGCCACGACCGCCAGATCCGCACCGCGCAACCGCCCGCTGCGGCGCGCGCCAAAATCGAGTTGTGCCGATGCCGCCGCCGACAGCAGCCAGGGCGAAGGTTGCGACGCATCGTTGGTATAAGAAGCCGCCAGCCCGAGTGTCGGGCTTGCCGCCTTGTGCGCCACTGCCGCATCGCGCCGCGCCGCCGCCACTGCCGCGCGCGCCGCTGCAACGCGTGGGTCAGAATCGAGAATCGCCGCAAACAAGGCAAGCCGGTCAAACCCGCCTGCCGGGCGCGGCACCCCCGGTGCCAGCGCAGCCGCTTTGGCCTGCGCCGCAGCGGCATCGAATGGCGCGTTAACCCGCGCCGCCGCGCGCGCCGCCACATCGACCGGCGCGGGCGGGATATGCACACATCCGCCGACCAACACCACGATGCCGGTCAGGGCAAGGCGCTTGCTCCATGCAAACCTGATCGGACCATTCCCCACAAGCGCCACCGCTATTACGTCATGGCGCAACCAACAAGCCACAGACCAGTGTGTGACCAATTTAAATTTGCAATCGTCTGCCACATACGGAAAAGCGCATCGCGCACCCACCAGCGATGACAAGGACCCGTCGGCCAATGGCGCTTGATGACCCGCAGTTTGCCGCCGCCGCGCTCGCCTTGCGCTATGGCCCCGATCAACCCGGCCCGATCCGCTGGAACCCGGTGATCGCCGGATTGCTGGCACATCGCTCGGTGCGCGCCTATTTGCCCGATGCGCTGCCTGCGGGCACCATCGAAACACTCGTGGCCGCCGCGCAATCGGCAGCAACATCATCCAACCTGCAAGTGTGGAGCGTCGTCGCGGTCAGCGATGCTGACAAACGTGCGCGGTTGGCGGAGCTTGCCGGGGGGCAGCGTCATATCGCGCAAGCGCCGGTAATCCTGCTGTTTATCGCCGATCTGGCGCGCGCCGGGCTGATCGCGCACGATGCCGATGCGGCGGCAGACGGCTATGACTATCTCGAAAGCTTTGTCGTCGCCGCCATCGACGCCTCGCTGGCCGCGCAAAATGCCGTGGTGGCCGCCGAATCGCTGGGGCTTGGCACGGTCTATATCGGCGCGATGCGCAACCATCCCGAAGCAGTGGCCGCGCTCGTCGGGTTGCCGCCGCGCGCAATGGTCATATTCGGACTGGTGATCGGCCTTCCCGACCCCGCCCACCCCGCTGCGGTCAAGCCGCGCCTGCCGCAAGCCGCAGTGATGCACCACGACACATATGCGCTGGAACGACAGCGCCCCGCAATTGCCCGCTATGACGAAACCGCACGCGCCTTTCAGACCGCACAAGCGCAGAAACCGGTAGGCTGGCGCGCACTGATCCTCGCGCGCGGACGCGACGCCGCCGCGCTCAATGGCCGCGACCGGTTGAAAGCTGCGCTGCGGCTGCTCGGGTTCGGCTTGCGGTAAAGTGCGATGCTGCAACGAGTGAATTTTTCGGCTCGACCGCAGCGTTACCGTGATTGCCACGTAAAGTCATCGCTGCCTGATTCATGCGGCGATGGAGGGCTGAAATCTTGACATATCATACTAAGCATGACAGCTTTGCGGTCGACCGTGAGTGAGATTTCAGGCGTGACGATCTACAAGAACTCGTGGTTCGCGAAGTTTGCCCGGAAGGAACGGATTAGTGATGCCACTTTGTGCGCGGCAATCGACCGCGCAACGCGAGGCTTGATTGACGCGGATTTAGGTGGCGGGTTGATCAAGCAACGGGTTGCGCGCGAAAGCGCAGGAAGGTCGGGGGGATATCGGACGCTAATATTCTTCCGATCAGGTGCGCGGTCTATTTTTGTTTTTGGCTTTGCCAAGAACGACAAGGCAAATCTGGATGCAGACGAACTGACAGAATTCAAGAAGGCGGCCAAGGAACTTCTTGAATTTTCGCAATAACAAATGGATGCGTTGGTGGCAACTGGGCGGTTGTTGGAGGTGAATCGTGGCGAAGAAGGTCTATAAGAGCGATGCGATGGCATCCATCCATCAGATGATGGAAGGCGCCTTCGAAATTGATGCCATCGACAAGAAGACGATGCGCGAATTCGATGCGGCCTGTCTGATCCCCGCGCCGATGCTAATGCCAGAGGAGATCAAGGCGATCCGCGAAAGCGAGAGCGTTTCACAGCCAGTTTTTGCGCGTTATCTCAATGTGTCCAAAAACCTTGTCTCCGAATGGGAGCGCGGCGTCAAACGCCCGGGCGGGCCGGCGCTACGGTTGTTGTCTATCGTAAGCCGAAAGGGGTTAGAGGCCATAGTCTGAAAATTGGCCTCGATCGCCGTCATATTGCGGCATATCGGCCTTGCACATCTATGGATCAATTTTCGTTGTCAACTTCCGGGAAAACAGTGACTGGAAAGAGGGTGACTGTGAACTTGACCGGCTGCACACATATTAGGGCACTGTCACCACTTCATTCTCTGTACGACTACCGGTGGTGCGGGGGAGGCGCGGACAATCGCGCGGACCGTGGCGTTACAGATGGAGTGTGGCGTGGCTGAAACTGCCAATTTCAACACGATGAAAGTTCCTGATTTCGGCGGGATGTTTCCCGACAAGTCTGGCATGCGCAAAGTGCGCGTGTTGAGTGCGGCGCTTGCAGCGCAAGTGCGGGGTGACTGGATCAATGCCGCGCTTGGACGCAATGGTATCGATCATGCGGCAAACTGCGTAATCTTGCCGGAAACCGCAATCGGTGCCGCGATCATGGGCACCGCTCCGCATGGCTTGCTGGAATCTCCGGAATTTCAGAAAATGCTTTACGATCCGGGCGATCTTGACTCGCGTGGGTTTCTGAACATGGCTGAACGAAAACTGGAAAAATCGCTTGGTGATCTCAATGACGAGAACGGCAGGCCACTCACGCTTGACAGCTTGCTCGATCCCCAGATACGCCTGCGCGCTGATGTTCAGGATGTTTTGCAACCCTATCACATCATGCTGTTGAATTTTATCGACACATTGAAAGTGATGTTGCTTGATAAATCGGCGATCAATGGAAATCCGCAATTGAAGGGCCTTACATCGCTGGTTCCGGGCAGAAGAAATTCGCATAACAAGTCAATCTGGCAGGTTATTTATGGACGAATGCGCTGGAGGATTAAAATTGCGCTGATAGTTAATATTATTATTTGGGCATTTATTATTTTCGGAGAATTGATGGCACGGATTAAGGGCGGTTAGCGGATTTTCGGCGCTGTTGGCTGCACGTCTATCGCGCCAATTGCCAGCCGCTGTCGCGCACGGCGCTTAGGTCCAGTTCGCGCATGACGCTGAGCATGCCGTACCATTTGCGTGGCAACGTGGCGGTTTCGCGGTCGCGGTCGGACAAAGCCTGGACTTCGCCGCGCAGTTTTTCGATCAATTCGGCCATTTGCGCGGCTCCGACGTCGGACAGTTTGATCAGTTCAGAGGCATAGCGCGTTTCGGGCGCGGCATAATCGAGTTCGAAATAGAGCTGTTTCATGTGCCGTTCGAACAGCGATCGCAGTGGTGCCTTGCGAAACACCAGCGCGCGATCAACCAGCGCGCGCGCCCGGCCTTGCCGCAACCGGTCGATCAGCGCCAGTCGCTCAAGTTTCAGCAATGCGGTTTCCATCATCCCCGCTGGCAGTGAAAAATCCGTCATGATTTCGGACGGCTGAATTCCGGCAAGGATCGCCATGAACAAGAACGAGAGGAAGATATCTGCCGACAGCGCGCGTTCTTGCGCCAGCGTCAGTTCCCGCGCCAGACCATCTTGCGTGCCTTCAGCCGCGCGCACCAGATCGGCCAGCGATAGCCCGGCCAGACTGGCCAGCCGATCAAGCCGGGCGAGCGTCAAGCCTTTGCCCGCAAGCCAGCGTTTGGCCGTTGCCTCGCTGACCGCGAGTTCGGCGGCAAGGCGCAAGGCCGTCCAGCCTTCCTGCCGCAAATGCCGCCGCAGCAGTTTCAGGATTGCCGCACTTGTCGATTCGTGTCGCATATTGATCTGCAAAAGATCGTGATGTGATCCGATTGGCAAGCAAAAGTTTCGGCGAAATCCGCACCGGACTTATGCTGCGCCGCGTGAACCATGCCAGCAAGCCGGGGCCATGCAGCATTTTGCGCGGGCCCGGCGGAATGCTGTGCACAAGAACACGCAAGAACACTATCGTGGGAGAATGCAATGTCTGACATCCTGATCAAGAACGGCACCGTTGTCGATGGCACCGGCGCACCCGCGTTCAAGGCCGATGTGCGTGTGCGTGGCGGCGTGATTGCCGAAGTGGGCACCGCACTGGCCCCCGCCGGCGAACGGGTGTTCGATGCCAGTGGCTGTCAGGTGACACCAGGGTTCATTGAAAGCCATACCCATTATGATGGCACGATGTGGTGGCAGCCCGATCTCGATCCATTGCCCGGTTATGGCGCGACAACGATGATTATGGGCAATTGCGGGTTCTCCCCCGCACCGCTGCACAAATATATGCCGGCACAGCGCGAAATGATCGGCATTTTCTCGTTCTTCGAAGATATTCCCGAAGGCCCGTTCATGCAGAATTTGCCGTGGGACTGGAACACGTGGTCGGAATATCGCGCTTCGGTCGAACGCAATGTGCGCGTTCCGCTGAATTATGCTGCGTATGTCGGCCACATTGCGATCCGTCTGGCGGCGATGGGGGTAGAGGCATGGGACCGTGCGGCCACCCCGGCTGAAATTGCCCATATGGCAGACTTGCTTGACGATGCTTTGGCGGCGGGCGCGCTCGGCATGTCCGACAATATGCACGACCACGACGGGCAGAACCGCCCGGTACCCTCGCTGCTGGCCGATGATGCGGAGTTTGAGGCGCTGTTCGATGTCATGGCCCGCTATCCCAATTCCTGCTATCAGGTCATCGTCGATACGTTCATGCGCATGACCGGTCCGGACAACCTGAAACGGCTGGAAAAAATGCTCGCAGGTCGCCCGATCCGCGTGCAGATCGCCGGCGGGATCCCGACGCTGGAATTCCAGAAGGCGATCCTGCCCGCCATGCAGGCCAGCATGCAGTCGATGCGCGATGCCGGGGTCGATGTGTGGCCCGGTTTCGCGCATGTGTCGCCGACTTCGACGCTCAGCCTGATCAAATCGCTGATCTTTGCCCAATCGAACGATTATGTGTGGCACGAAGTCGTGCTGGCCGATGATTTTTCGGAAAAGGCGCGCCTGCTGGGCGATCCCGACTGGCGCGCCCGCGCGCGCGAAAGCTGGGACACGCAAGCATGGCCGCATTCGCCGCTGCGCAACCCGCAGGAACTGTTCCTGCTCGACAGCGAAAACGGCACCGGCCCGGTGGGGATCACGCTCGAAGCCTATGCCGCGTCCCGCGGGTTGCACCGCTCGGATGCGATGGCCGAATGGATCCTGATCAACGGCGTGCGATCCACCGTGCACATGGCCCCCTTCCCCAAAGACGAAGACCTGACCTTGGAATTGATGCGCGATCCCAAAAGTGTCGGCAATATTTCCGATGCGGGCGCGCATTTGCAGATGCTGTGCGGCGGCGGCGAAAACGCGCTGCTGCTGACGCAATATGTGCGCGATGAACAGCGCATGACGATCGAAGAAGCGGTGCACGTGATGACCGGCAAGCTGGCCGGGCACTTCAATCTGGTCGATCGCGGGGTGATTGCAGAAGGCAAGCGGGCGGATATCGCGGTGTTCAACCTCGATGAAGTGCAGCGCCGCGATATGGAAAAGGCGCATGACGTGCCCGATGGCAAAGGCGGTACGATCTGGCGCTTTACACGCGCCGCGATGCCCACCCGCCTGACGCTCGTCAACGGGGTGCCAACGTTTGAAAACGGGGCTTACACTGGCGCAAAACCCGGTGAATTCCTGTCGCCCGGCAACGACACGGTGGCGATGGCGGTGGCGGCTGAATAAGCCGCAGCCGTGCGAAATCAATCAGGCCCCATAACAAGCCGCCATCGAACCAAAGGATGCCAGCCATGACTGAAGCGAAAATAAGCGACGCCGACCGTGACTATTTCAACGGCGCGATCAAGACCATCGCCACCGAAAGTTCGGTACTGGTCAGTTCATCGCGCTATCTGAACCACGCACCGTTGCGCGCGTTGATCGCGCAGGAAATGCTGCGCCGCAACGGGCCGGACTTGCCCAATACTGCCTATATTCCCGAAGTTGCGCAAATCCTGCACGATCTGGAAGATATGCACGAAGTGATCGGCCTGTTCGAAGCCGAAAAGGCGCGCCTGCCGCGCTTTCGCGAATGGCTTGAAAAACGCAGCCTTGCCAACTTTACCATTGCGGAGCTGGACCATTGCCTGCCGGGCACGCTTGGCGCGCGAATCCGCGATTTCATGGTCAGCAGCGGCTATCAGCTCGATCTGTTTTTTCAGGAAGTGAAGGTCGTCAACGATTTCACGTTCTATTTGCGCCAGACCGCGCTGACCCATGACATTGAGCATATGGTCACCGGGTTCGGCCCCAACCACGGCGGCGAAGTGGCGCTGTTGACTGCCAATATGCACGCCAAGGCACGGTATTTTCACCCGTCGTTGAGCGCGTTTTTCAGCCGCATCGCCACGTACCTCAAGGCCAAGACGATCATGAAAGATGGCCTCCATTATCCCGAGGCGATGGTGCTTAATCTTGAAGCGGAATATCTTGGCGCAGAACAAGGCCGCAACTGGGCTTATCCGCTGATGCTGGTTGACTGGCGCGCGTATGTTGACCATCAGATCAGCGACATCCGCGCCGAACTCAACATCACCCCGGTCCTGCCCCAGGGGACGTGGGAACAGACCAACCGGCTGTGCAACGAAGATGATCCGCACTACGGCGAACCGTTGCTAGAAGCGGCGGAGTAACAGCCGCCGCCCCGCTGCCGAAGGGTGGCGGGGCGGCGCTGGTTTATGCGCGGTTAGGTTTATGCGCGGTTATTCGGGCTGATATTCCGGCCAGGCGAGCGATGCGGCGCGGCTGTCGAGATCGATTGCGCCCACGATGCCAAGCGCGGCACGCGCCTCGGCCAGCGGCAGATGAAACACGTCTTCGTACTTTGCCATGAAGTACGGACCGGACTGTTCGCCCACGTCCATCCCGCAGCGCATCGCGCGCAACACGGTGGGAAAGGCGGCATGATAGTGCAGCCCGGTGCGCGAAATCAGCCGCAGCGCGCCCAGCACCTGACCCGGATTGATAAGCCCCACCAGTTCCGCATCAAGAAAGCGCGGCAAATTGCTTAGCCGCCCGAAATACGGGACAAGCTCACCAATGATATCAAACCCGCCGCCGCAGACGATGTGTTCAAGATCATGCGTCTGCCCGCTGCGCAGCGAAAAATACTGAAACTGGTTCTTCGGTTCGAACCGGGGCACGATATCGATCTCGAACCCGTTAGCTTTTAGATATGTGCCGAAAATATGGCCGAGCGATCCGGGCGGGTTGGCGAGCAGTTGATCGACGGTAAAGGTTGATGAAAACCCGGCGGCAAACCAGCGATCCAGATCGGGCCAGCGCGCGCGTTCCTGCGTGAACAGCGCCTCGATCCGCTCAACATCAAAAATATCCCCCAGAATTGCGTACAGCTTGTACGCATCGAGCGCGGTGGGCGTGTCTTTGCCGCTTTTGCGCAAAAACGCGCTCGCCAGCCAGTCGCGCAGGCGCGGCTCGTTGAGGTAAGCCGACGAACTGATCAGCCCCGTGCTGTCGGTGGTCATTGGCCGCGCACCGCGCGCCAGATAGGGAACATCATCCACCATCGTCTTCTCCTGTCCGCACCATATCCGCAGGCACGCGCACGAGCATTTCCAGCAGATGCTGCCCCATGCTTTTCGCGGCAGCATCGAAGCGTGGTGAAAGATTGATCCCCCCGCCTTGCGCGTCGTGCGCCACAAAGTTGATCGCGTGGCTGCCGGGCACGTCATAGACGCCAAGCGCGGCAGTGGCCGGATCATCGAACACGTGCCGAAACCAGTCGGTCACCGCCGCCCGGGACAGCGCGGCGCGGATAAAGGGCAGATATTCCGGCCGCCGCGCGATCACCGCCACATTGAACAGGCGGCCCTTGTCACCGCTGCGCGCCCATGCGAGCGCGATCAGCGGCACATCGACCGCGCCGACGCTGGCCGGGGCGGGAACCGGCGGGCGCACGATTGCCGCCGGATCAAAACCCGCCACCACCGGATCGGCAAAGTTCAGATCGCGGCCTTCCAGCCGCACGGTCGCGGCGGCACGGTCGCGTCCGATCAGGCCGAAAAACATGCCGGTCAGCGGAAAGGCGCGCGGCGCGGCGATGATTGGTGCAATCGCGGTACCCACCGCCATGTTCATGATCGCGGTCGTTTGTTCGCGGCCAAACAGCAGGCACGGCGCTGCGAGATCATGATCCACCACGATCTTGAGCAGCACTTCGCGCGGCCACAGCGGCTGTGCGCGCGGGCCATAGGCGGTTTCAGTGCCGATCACTTCGACATGGGTACTGCGCCATGCGCCCCAGCCGCGCGCGGCCAACAGCGTGGCGGTGCGTTCGAGCAGTGCTTCTGCCTGCCGCCGGGCTTTGGCCACCGCGTCGATCCCGATCACGGGGATCAGCGCGACCGAACGCCAGCCCGCATCATACGTGGCGCAGACTTTCAAGCTATCGGTCGGGGGATAGCCCCTTGCCCCGCTAACGCGTACCCGATCTGGCCCCACCTGTTCGAGCGTGACCGCGCTGAAATCGCAGACCACATCCGGCACGATATAGGCCTGCGGATCGCCCACTTCGTACAGCAATTGTTCGGCAATCGTGCCGACTGATACGAGCCCGCCAGTGCCTGCGGGCTTGGTGATGACGACAGTGCCATCGGCGTGACATTCCCCCACGGGAAAACCGATGTTCGCCCAGCCCGGTACGTCCTGCCAATCAGTGAATGTGCCGCCAGTGGCTTGCGCACCGCATTCCAGCAGATGCCCCGCGACCGTGCCCGCCGCAAGCAGATCATGGTCTTGCGCCCGCCAGCCAAATTCGTGGATCAGTGGCCCCAGGATCAGCGCTGAATCCACCACGCGCCCGGTGATTACCATGTCCGCCCCGGCATCGAGCGCGCGGGCAATCGGAAAGGCCCCGAGATAGGCGTGAATGCCAAGATCGCCGGGCGGCAGCGGCATGGCGTTGTACATATCGCGCAAGCCTTCAGCGCGCAAAGCGGGCACCAGCGCTTCGACATCATCGCCCGTCACGGTGGCAATCTGCAGGTCAAGGCCTTGTGCGGCTGCGCGAGCGCGGATCAGATCAGCCAGACCTTCGGGATTCATCCCGCCCGCATTGGCGATTACCCGGATGCCGCATGCCTTGATTTCGGCAAGATAGGGGCCGATGTGGATATCGACAAAATCAGGCAGAAAACCCGAAGCGGGATCGGCCTGCTTCATCCGGCGAAACAGGCCCATCGCGCCTTCGCCCAGATAGTCGAACGCAAGGTAGTTGAGACCGGGCACGGTCAGCAGCCCCGGCACCGCGATCACGCTGTCATTCAGCGCGCCGCTGGCACCGCCGACGCGCACGATTTTATCTGCCTGCATGGCCGCCATCGCGTTTCCCCAACGGCTCTAGTCGTTGGCACCGGTCAGATCGCGCGCGGCGATATACCCAAACGTCATCGCCGGGCCGATCGTTACCCCCGCGCCCGGATAGCTTTCCCCCATCGATGATGCGGCATTGTTGCCCACGGCATAAAGCCCGGCAATCGCCTGCCCTTGCGCGTCCAGCACTTGCGCCCTGGCATTGGTGACCAGACCGCCATTGGTGCCGATATCGCCGGGATAGATCGGCATGGCATAAAACGGCGCCTGGGTCAGCGGGCGCAGGCACGGATTGGGCTGGTGGCGATAATCGCCATACATTTTGTCGTAGGCCGCCTCTCCCCGATGAAAATCAGGGTCCTCCCCCACCGCCGCGCCAATATTGAAACGGGCAATCGTGGCGGCCAGCCGCGCCGGATCAGCGCCGATCGCGGCGGCGAGTTCCTCTACCGTGCGGCCCTTTTTCAGGATCGCCTTGACCCCGCGCGATTGCAACCCATCGGGCACCAGCGGCAGCAGCGGGCCCATCGGGAATGCAGCGCGATAGGCGGCATCAAACACCATCCAGCTTGGCGAGGCATCGCCATGATCGAGTGCGCGGCGCGCCATCTGCTGGCCGACGATATGATACGACGCCGCTTCGTTGAGATAGCGTTCGCCCGACTGGTTGACCATGATGCACCCCGGCAACGCGCGTTCGATTGTCACCAGCCGCCCGCGATCTTCACCCGGCACATGGAACACCGGCGCTGCCCACGCGGATTGCAGGTTCATCGTCGCCGCCCCGATGGCTTGCCCGGCGCGGATCGAATCGCCGGTATTGCTGCTGACGCCGCCCGACAGATGCGGATGGGGATAGAGCGGGGCATTTTCCGCGCGCATCATCCGGTTTTTGTCAAAGCCCCCGGCGGCCAGCACCACACCCTTGCGCGCGGCGATGCGCAAGGTCTTGCCGTCTTTGGTCACCACAATGCCGGTAACCCGGCCATTGGCATCGTGGACTAGCTCCTGCATCGGGCTTTCCAGCCACAACGGCACCCCCACCTCATTCAGTGCCAGCCGCAATCCGCCCGTCAGCGCATTGCCCAAAGTAAGCCGCCGATCCTTGCGCGAGGAAAACCGGAACGGCCAGTCGAACCAGTACGCGGCCATATTGCGGGCCAGCCCGGTCAGCCAGCCTTTGCTGCGATAGAGCAACTGATAGGTCTCGGCGAAAGTCCAGTTGAGATAGCCGAACAGGCTGGCCGCTGGCGAGGGCATCCGCTGGGTTTTCAGATCATCGCCCAACAGCCTGCCATCGAACAATTCGGGCAAATGCGTGCGGAAACCGGTGGGCGATCCACCGGGGTTTTCAGCATGGTAATCGGGATAAGGCTGCGCGGTATAAACGATCCGGGTGTTTGCCGTCACCCAGCGCAGCATGGCTGCCGCCGTATCGACAAACGCGCGGATATTGGCATCAGGCACATTATCGGCAGACAGGCCGCGCACATACGCAAACGCATCATCAAGGTTGTCGTCAAAGCCCGCAGCTTTGGCCTGATCGCTGCCGGGAATCCAGATGCCCCCGCCCGACGTGGCGCTGGTACCGCCCCACAGCTTGTCTTTTTCGACAATCAGCACGGATGCATGGTTTTTCGCCGCGACAAGCGCGGTAAGCAGCCCACCCGCACCCGATCCCACGACCACGATGTCAACGGTCTTGTCCCAGTTTTCGGTCATGCCAGTCCTGCTTTTGGTGGTCGGTTGGTCCGCAAGGCAATCCGGTGTCGCCTGCCGGAGAATCCGCTATCGCCATATCCAACGCAAGTTGCGGCCTTGCTTGCCATGCTGTCAACTCCATGCGTAATATGGTGGCAAATAATCTACGAACACTGCGGGAGAATGGCATGGCTGATGGAGCCGCCGGGATGACCGGCCCGATGCACGGAAAAGTCGCGCTGATCACCGGGGCGGGCCAAGGCATCGGTCAGGGCGTGGCGCTGGCGATGGCCGAGGCGGGTGCGGCAGTTGTCGTCGCCGGGCGCACGCTGGACAAAGTGGCGGAAACCGCGCGGCAGGTGACCACACGCGGGGGCCGTGCGCTGGCGCTGGCCTGCGATGTCAAATCGGCAGCGGATCTGGACGCAGCGCTGGGGCAGACCGTGGCGGAATTCGGCGGGCTGGACGTGCTGGTCAACACTGCGCAGGAAGTGCCGCTGGGCACGCTCGACGATGTGACCGACGAAGCCTTTATCGCGGGGTTTGAATCCGGGCCGCTCGCCACGCTGCGCCTGATGAAACGCGCGCGCCCGCTGCTGGCCGCGCGCGGCGGCGGCACGATCTTCAACTTCTGCTCATCGGCGGGGATCCGCTGGGACATGAGCGGGTATGGCGCTTATGCGGCAGTCAAGCAATCGATCCGCGCGCTGACCCGCGCCGCCGCCGCCGAATGGGGCCGCCAAGGCATCCGCGTGCTGACCATCGCCCCGCATGCCGAATCTCCCGGGCTGAAGTGGTGGGTCGAACACAATCCGGATGAAGCGGAAGCGTTTTTCCGCACGATTCCGCTGGGCCGGATCGGGCGGCTGGAACACGATATTGGCCGCGCACTCGTTGCGCTGTGCGGGCCGGACATGGGCTATCTGACCGGTGCCACCATCCCGCTGGATGGCGGGCAGGCAAATTTCGACTGATCGAGGTGGCAGGCAAGCATGGAAAAGATTATTGCCGCGCTGTGGGCGCCGGACGGTGAACCCTGCGAAAACTTTGGCGCGCGATTGGTGCGAACGCTGCCCGCCGCGCTGCACACTGCCGGTGCATCGGGTGTGCGCATCAACATCCGCGACCGCGCGGTCGCCCCGGCAAGCGCGCTGGTGCAGCAATGGCAGGCTCCGCAACAAGACGCCGTGGTGCAGTTCTGGCTGCCTTCGGCCAACGCAATGTTTCGGCAACCGCTCGATGCCATCCTTGCCGACGCCTGTGGGCGCTTTGCCGCCTGGCTGGTGGTCGAATCGACGATTATTGCCAATCCGTCATACCCGGCGGCGGGCGGGGAACGGACCTGGGGCTGGAGCCAGGCAAGCTTTATCAGTTTCCGCACCGACATGACCCGTGCCGCCGCGATCGCGCATTGGCACAGCCACCATACCCGCGTGGCCATCGCCACCCAGTCGAACTTTGAATATGTCCAAAACCAAATCGTCGCCCCGCTGACTGACGGCGCGCCAGCCTACGACGCATTTGTCGAGGAATGTTTCCCGGCTGAGGCGATGACCGTGCCCGAAGTGTTTTTCGCGGCGGTGGGCGATCCGGCCAGGTTTTCCGCCAACCTTGCCGCGATGACCGAAAGCTGCGCCGGATTTATCGATTTCGCGCGGATCGACATTATCCCGACCAGCCAGTTCGATTTCGCTGCCGGGGTTTGAGCCGGGCGCGCGGCGGTACGGATCACATTTCGATCCTGCAAATATCACTATTCGATCCGCATTGCATCGTCGGGCGTGACGGCACCCAATCGAGCGATTACGCTGAGCGCAATTCCGGCAAGTCTTGTATACGTCCGGCAAAACGGGAGAATTCCGATGGCAAGTGCAGCCCTGCCGTTGCTTGATGGTGCCGCGCCGGTCATCGGCCATCTTGCGCAGTTTTTCCGCGATCCGGTGTCAGTGCTGAAACGCGGCTATCGCAGCCGGGGCAAGATGTTCGCGCTCAATATGATGGGCCGACGCATGAATGTGATGCTGGGGCCAGAGCACAACCGGTTCTTCTTTGAAGAAACCGACAAACTGCTGTCGATCCGCGAATCGATGCCGTTTTTCCTCAAGATGTTTTCGCCCGATTTCTACTCGTTTGCCGAAATGGACGAATATCTGCGCCAGCGGGCGATTGTCATGCCGCGGTTCAAAGCGGCCGCGATGAAGCAATATGTGCCGGTAATGGCCGAAGAATCGCTCAATCTTGTTGATCGGCTGGGCGAAAGCGGCGAATTCGACTTGATCCCGACGCTGGGGCCGGTGGTGATGGACATTGCCGCGCACAGCTTTATGGGCCGCGAATTCCACGACAAGCTGGGCCACGAATTCTTTGATCTGTTTCGCGATTTTTCCGGCGGGATGGAATTCGTGCTGCCGCTGTGGCTGCCGACGCCGCGCATGATTAAAAGCCAGCGCGCCAAGAAGAAGCTGCATACCATCCTGCAATCGTGGATCGAAAAGCGCCGCGCCGCGCCGCTCGATCCGCCCGATTTCTTCCAGACGATGATCGAGACGAAATATCCCGACGGTCGCCCCGTGGCTGACGAGATCATCCGCCACCTGATCCTGCTGCTGGTGTGGGCAGGGCACGAAACCACCGCCGGACAAGTCAGTTGGGCACTCGCCGACCTGATCCAGAACCCGGCCTATATGGCGGTGATTCGCGCCGAACTCGCCACCGTAATGGGCGGCAGCGATGGCAAGGATTTCAGTTGGGAACAGGCCATCGCCATGGAAAAGATGGACCTGGCGCTGCGCGAGACCGAGCGGCTGCACCCGGTCGCCTTCTTGCTCAGCCGCAAGGCCAATGCCGATATCGAGCGCAATGGCTATCACATCCGCAAAGGGGAATTCGTGCTGCTGGCCCCCTCGGTCAGCCACCGCATGGAAGAAACCTTCCGCAATCCCGATGCGTTTGACCCCGAACGCTTTAACCCCGCCAACCCCGATGCGCAGATCGAGAGCAATTCGCTGATCGGCTTTGGCGGCGGCGTGCACCGCTGCGCCGGGGTCAACTTTGCGCGCATGGAAATGAAAGTGCTGCTCGCGGTGCTGGTCCAGCATTATGACATGGAGCTGCTTGACGAAGTCAAACCGATTGCCGGCGCGGGCACCTATTGGCCCGCCCAGCCCTGCCGCGTGCGCTATACCAAGCGCAAGCTTGATGGTGCCAGCGGTGTCGATCCGGTTGCACTGGCCAAAGCCGCTGGTTGCCCCGCGCATGTCCACGCCTGAGACCTGCTGACCCAATGGTCAAAATCACCTATATTCAACCCGACGGCACCAGCCGCACCTGTGTCAATTTTGAAGGCATGACCCTGATGCATCTGGCGGTCGGCAATCTGGTCGATGGCATCGATGCGCAGTGCGGCGGCATGATGCAGTGCGGCACGTGCCATTGCTATATCGCGCCGGAATGGCTTGACCGGGTGGGCGTGGCCCCGCCCGATGAACGCGCCATGCTCGAAGCGATCGAAGGTGTGGAACTGCGGCCGGGCAGCCGCCTGTCATGCCAGGTGCAACTGGGCGAAGAGCTTGACGGGCTGGTGGTAGAAATCCCTGCCAACCAGCCTGGGGTCTGATCGCTTCCGCCCTGGCAATATGCTCGCAACGCCGCGCCAAGCCCTTTGCAAAATCGTAAATAAACTGGTATAACAAAACGCAAATGCTGGTTATCGACTAGCAGGGAAAGAGGATTTGCGAATCTTGAGCCGGATTTTCGAACCGACGCGGCTAGGTGCGCTCGATCTTGCCAATCGTATCGTCATGTCGCCGATGACGCGCGACCGCGCGGGGCCGGACGATGTGCCCACCGAGCTGATGGCGACATATTACCGGCAGCGCGCCACTGCCGGATTGATCGTTACCGAAGGCACCCAGCCCTGCCCCGCAGGCAAAGGCTATTGGCGCACACCGGGGATCCATTCCGCTGCGCAGATCGCCGGTTGGGCGCGCGTGGCGCAGGCCGTGCATGATGAAGGCGGGCGCATCGTCATGCAGTTGATGCATGTCGGCCGCGTTGCCGTGATCGCCAATCGCGGCTTTGCTGCCGATGTCATCGCCCCCAGCGCGATTGCCTGTCCCGAACTGGTGCCGGGGCCGGATGGCGTGCCCGCCGCGTGTGCCGCGCCGCGCGCGCTTACTGCCGAAGACCTGCCCGCGCTTGCCGACGAATTCGCACAGGCGGCGCGCAATGCCCGCTCCGCCGGGATCGACGGGGTGGAATTGCACTGTGCTTCCGGATACCTGGTCAACCAGTTCCTTGATCGCGGCAGCAACCGGCGCGACGATGACTATGGAATAGACCGCGCCCGGTTTCCCGCCATGGTCGTGGCCGCGCTGGCAGAGGCGATTGGCGCAGACCGTGTCGGGATCCGCATTTCGCCAGGCAATCCGTATAACGCCATGGACCCAAGCGACCCGGCAGAAACGTTCGCCCCGTTTCTTGCCGCCATCGACGGGCTTGGTTGCGCCTATATGCACGTGCTCGATATGGGATTGCGCGATTTTGACACGCTGGCCTTTGTGCGCGCCAACTGGTCCGGCCCGATCATCGCCAACAATATGCTGACGCTGGAATGCGCCGAAGCCCTGCTGGCGAACGGCGCGGCCGATGCGGTGTCGTTCGGGCGGCCCTTCATTGCCAATCCCGATCTGGTCGCCCGGTTCAAGGCGGGTGCCCCGCTCGCCAAGCCCGACTACGCCTTGCTCTACACCGGAGAGCACCGCGGTTACACCGATTATCCGGCGATGGCATGATGACCGCTGATGTCCCCTATCTCGCGCGCGGCGTCATGCCGGTCGAAACGCCATCAAGCGTGCTGGTATCGTCCTCGAAATACTTGAACGATCCGCGCCTGCGCGACTGGCTCGCCATGATCTTGTTGCGCAAAAACGGGGCTGACATGCCGCCGCCCGCCGAAATGTATGAATTCCTGCCGATCCTCGACAGCTTGCGCGATCATGCCCGCATCGAGCAGATGTTTGCCGACGAACGCCGGGTAAACCCCGCGCTCGATGCGTGGTTCACCGCTGGGTTCGTTTCGACATATACGATCGACGATTTCGCAGGCTTTGCGCCGGGTTCGCTGGGGGGCATATTCCATGCGCAGATGACGCGCGGCGACTATGAAATTCAGATCGTGCCGTTCGCCGCGCCCACCACCCAGCTTGAATTCTACAATGTCAGATCAGGCCAGACTCATGATTTTGAACATATCTTGTGCGGCGGCGGGTTCAATTTCATGGGCGAACTGGTGCCGTATTGGTACCGCCTGACGAATGTGTTCAAATTCATCCGCAATCCCGAACTGGCCGCCGAATTGTCGATGATCCAGATTTTCGGCTCGTTGCGCTATACTGTGCGCACGATGCTGCACTATCCGCAAGTCTGGCCAACTGCGGTAAACTGTATCCAGCGCGGCATGAAAGTCGGGCAGGACAGCGATGCGCTGTTCATGGCGAAGCTGGAAGACGTATTCCACCTGCCGCTGGACCAAGCGCGCGCGGCGCTGGGCGTGCGAGGCGCGGTCGATGGCGATACCGACGCCGAAGGGGCATTCTGGGCCGAACGCGGCCCGCTGCCAACCGGAAGGGGGCCTGCGCAGTGAATGCGGACCTGGTAATCCGGGGCGGGACTGTCGCCGATGGCAGCGGTGCGGAACTTTATGTCGGCGATGTTGCGGTCGCAGGCGACCGGGTGATCTATGCCGGGCCGCACTTTCCCGGCACCGCGCGCGAAACGATTGATGCCGCCGGGTTGGTCGTTACGCCCGGCTTTGTCGATATCCACACGCATTATGACGGGCAGGCGATCTGGGGCGAAACCATGACCCCGTCATCATCGCATGGGGTAACCACGGTGGTGATCGGCAATTGCGGTGTGGGCTTTGCGCCCTGCCGCGCGGCGGACCATGACGCGCTGATCCGCGTGATGGAAGGGGTGGAGGATATTCCCGGCGTGGTGATGGCCGAAGGGCTGCCATGGAACTGGGAAAGCTTTCCCGAGTACCTTGCCGCGCTGAAGCGCAGCCCGCGCGATATCGATGTGGCCGCCTTGCTGCCGCACAGCCCGTTGCGCGTCTATGTAATGGGCGAACGCGGTGTGCGGCGCGAACTGGCCACGGCTGACGACCTTGCGCGGATGAAGGCCTTGGCGCGAGAGGCGATTGACGCTGGCGCGATTGGCTTTGCCACATCGCGGCTGATGATCCATCGCACCAGCACGGGTGAACAGATCCCCAGCCATGCCGCCAGCGCTGCGGAATTGATCGCGATTGCCAGCGCGATGGGCGATGCGGGCGCGGGCGTGTTGCAAATGGTGCTCGATGTGCCCTTTGCGACGTGGACGGACGAGCTGGCGCATCTGATCGCCGTGGCGGAAAGCTGCGGCCGTCCCGCCACATTCACGCTTGCCACAGCGAACACCGGCGCGCCGACATGGGAAATCGCGCTGGCTGCGGTCGATGCCGCCAATGCGCGCGGGCTGACGATTGTGCCGCAAATTCTGCCGCGCCCCATCGGGCTGATTTCGGCGTGGGAACTGTCCGCCCATCCGTTCTGCTTGTGCCCTGCCTATACCGCGATTGCCGATCTGCCGCTCGATCAGCAGCTTGTGCATTTGCGCGATCCGGCGTTTCGCGCTGCGCTGCTGGCGCAAAGCCCGCAAGACGGCCATCCGCTGGCGATGATGACTCGCAATTGGGACTGGATGTTTCCGTTCAGCGATCCGCCGCAATACGAACCCGCTGCGGCAACGAGCATCGGCGCACAAGCGCGTGCCAGCGGCTGTGCCCCCCAGGCAATCGCCTATGACCTGATGATGGACCGGGATGGCCACGGCATGATCCTGAACACATTGGGCAATTTTCATGAAGCGCGGCTTGATGCGCTGCTGCCGCTGATGCGGCGCGGCGATACTGTGCTTGGCCTGGGCGATGGCGGCGCGCATTATGCCGCGATCTGCGATGCCAGCTATCCCACGTTTCTGCTGACATATTGGGTGCGCGATCGCGCGGGCGAACGGCTGTCGCTGGCCGAAGCCGTCCACGCGCTGACCGCCAAGCCGGCGCGCGCGATGGGCCTGGCTGACCGGGGGCTGATTGTGGCGGGTTTCAAGGCCGATCTCAACGTGATCGCCATGGCCGATCTGGCGCTGCACGCACCAGTGGTGACGCACGATCTGCCCGGCGGTGGCCGCAGGCTGGATCAGCCCGCCACTGGCTATGTCGCCACGCTGTGCAACGGCGTGATGATCCGCCGCAACGACCAACCGACCGGCGCACGCCCGGGCCGGGTTGTGCGCGGCAGCCAGCGCGCGCCGATTAGAGCGTGATGCGAAAAAGTGGGAACCGGCTTTTACCTGCGGTGGCCTGCGGTTCGCAATAAATCACGCGAAAACAAAGACTCTAGAGCGGAATGCGATTCAATCTTATCGCATTCCGCTCTAGCTGCGAATAAAGCCCCGATACCAATCGGTGATGGCGCGGTCGCACAAGGCGGTATAGCGGGGGAAGCCGCCGACATAGATCATAAAGCCGCCTTTCTTGCCCGCGATATTCTTGGCATTGTACCATGAATCCGCCAGTTTGTGCACGGTCGTGTCCGCCGCCATATCGACTTCTGCCGCCCACCAGCGTTCGGCTGTCTCGGTCGTATCGATCCGCGAAAACCCTGACTGTTCCATATCGGCGATCACCCGCGCGGTCCAATTCACCTGCCACTCGCCAGAGGTGATCATTTGCGCTTGCGCGCCCGGCCCCATCGGGCCGTGGATCATGAACAAGTTGGGAAAGCCCGCCACCATCGCGCTCAGATAGGTGGTTGGCCCATCGGCCCATTTGTCGGCCAGCTTGCGCTGATTGAGCCCTGTGATATCGATCCGGTTCAACGATCCGGTCATCGCGTCGAACCCGGTCGCGGTCACGATCGCATCAAGCGCATAGTCAGCAGCGGTGGTGCGCAAACCGGTGGCGGTAAACGCGACAATCGGATCGGTCTTCACATCAACCAGCGATACATTGTCACGGTTGTACATTTCGAAATAGCCATTGCCGATGCACAGCCGCTTGCCGCCAATCGGGTACGTTTTTGGGCAGAGCAATTCTGCGGTAACCGGATCGTGCACGGTTTCGCGGATCTTGCTGCAGACAAATTCGCTGACCACGGTATTCGCGGCCATATCGGTCATCACATCGGTGAACGCCACCTGCATCTGGAATGCGCTTTTGGATGCCCACGCTTTCTCAAGGATTTCCTTGCGCTGTTCGGGTGTGCATTGGTGCACCGAAAGCGCCGGATATTCGATCATCGATACGCCAAAAGTTTCGAGCAACTGCTGGCGGCGCGGCGCATAGTTGGCTTTCCAGTCCTGTTCGAACGCCGGGTCGAGCACGGTGTTGCCGGATGGCATGACGAATGCCGGTGTGCGCTGAAACACGGTGAGATGCGCGGCCTGCTCGGCGATAAGCGGCGTCGCCTGAATGCCGGTTGATCCCGTGCCGATAAAGCCGACCCGCTTGCCGGTAAAATCAACGCCTTCGCGCGGCCATTGCGCGGTATGATAGATGTCTCCGCGAAACGTTTCGCGCCCCGGCCATGGCGGAGTATTGGGAACAAACAGCGCACCGGTTGCCGCGATCACATAGCGACAGACGACATGGTCGCCCTTTGCCGTGTGCACATGCCAGCGGTTCGTTTCCGCATCGAAGCGCATGGCTTGAACCGGATTGGAAAAGCGGATCGCCTCGCGCAAGCCAAACCGGTCAGCGACATGGTTGGCATAGCGTTCAAGATCGGGCTGGGCCGAAAAATGTTCGGGCCAGTGCCATTCCTGCTGCAGATCTTCATCAAAGCCGTATGAATATTCGACGCTCTGGATATCGACCCGCGCACCGGGATAGCGGTTCCAGTACCAGGTGCCGCCCACGCCATCGCCCGCTTCAAAGCATACGATGCCATGGTCACCGCGCAGCCGCCAGATCGCGTACATGCCCGAAAATCCGGCACCGATTACGACGATATCGGTGTGCTCGATCGTTTCAGTGTCCATCATTCATCCCCTGTCACCATTGTCCGGCAGCAACACGATCTTGCCGGTCACCGCGCGATTTTCGAGCATCACTTGCGCCTCTGCCGCGCGTTCCAGCGGCAGGCAGGCCCCGACCACCGGATCGAGCGCGCCGCTGGCCACGCGTGCAAACACCGCTGCCATATCAGCACGATAGGTTTCGACCCGGTGGCGCACCATCGTGTCCGACAAGTACGTGACAATGCCTTTGCTTTCACCGACCAGCGCCAGCGGAGAATAGCGCCCGCCCGCGAGCAGCGACAGCAGCGCGCCCAGCCGGAAACGCCCGCCCCGGCTGACGTCATAGGCACCATACAGCACCCCCACCCCGCCCGGGCGCAGCGCCGCCATGGTCAGATTGCGAAAATGCCTGCCGCCGATGTGGTCATAGGCTGCGGCCACGCCGCCGCCGCTGATCGCGCGCACTTGGGCCAGCACGTCGCCAGCGGCATAGTCGATCGGCTCGGCCCCATGGCGTGCCACGACATCGCGATGGCGGGCAGAACTGGTGCCGATTGCCTTGATCCCGGCCGCACGTGCAAGGTCGAGCAGCAGCGTCCCCACGCCCCCGCTTGCGCCATGGACCAAAATCCACTCGCCCCGTTCGGGCGCGGTAACGCGTTTCAGCATTTGCCACGCGGTCAAACCGTTCAGCGTCGCGGCAACCAGTTTTGCGGCATCAGCGCCTTCGGGCGCGGGTACCAGCAACGCTGCATCGACATTGCGGGCAGAGGCATAATTGCCGGTAACGGTCACACCGGCAACGCGGTTTCCGACAGCCCAGCCATCGACACCATGCCCGACCGCGACAATCCGGCCAACGCAATCATAGCCCGGCACGACCGGCGTTTTCACCCCGGGATAGGTGCCTGCGCGCATGGCGATATCGGCATAGGCCACCCCGGCGGCTTCAATCCGGACAGTCACTTGCCCCGGACCGGGCGGCTCCAGCCGGGTCGTGCGCGCTTCCAGCACGTGCGCAGAGCCTTTGCGGGGCATCCAGATTTCGACAGCGTCCAAGCTTGGCCTCGTTCGGATGGTTACGGTGCGACCGGCACAGCAGCGCCCAGAACCAGCACGGTGGCCGAACCGTCAGCGGCAATCGCCTCGGTCAGCATCGAGGTGACTGTGCTGACAGTTTCGACAATCCACCACCGGCCGTTCTGTCGGCAATAGGTATCTTCATATTCCACGGCGAGCCGCACCACTTGCCGTGGCCCGGTCAGGATGGTGCGGAAATTGAGCGACCACTTGCCCGTCGCACGGTCCGCTCCGATCAGTTCGATTTCCCAATTGGTGGCGTGATGGATATCGAAGACGCCGGGCTGGCAGCCCATCGCGCGGTAGACTTCGACAAAGGCATCGCGGTCGGTAAATTCCGGAAAGTTCTCATAGGCGATGCGGATCGGGCCCGGCGCGAAACAATCGCGCACCACCTCGGGTTGTTTCAGATCGCAGGCGCGCAGATAGCGGGCCTTGAGCGCGCGGATCGCCTCTTTGTCTTCGAGCGCGGCAAGGCGCGCGGAGATGGCAGCAAAGCTGGTGGTCAAGGCACATCTCCCATCGGCCCGCTAAACGAACCTTTGCGCCGTGAAGTTCCACGGATAATTACGCAAAGCAAGCCTAAAACACGGGTCATTCGATCAAATGCGTCAATTTCTGGCCAGATTCCGATCAGGTCGCGCGCACGGTCACTTTTGGTGCGGCGGTTCCCCGTCGCATCGTTGCAAGGAACTGTTCGAGCGGAGCCGGTTCGGCCACCGGGCCGCCAGGATCGCCATCGCGCGCCCAGAATTCAGCAAAACTGGGAAACAGCTTGTGAAAATTGCCGTCCACCCATGGGGTGCCCGGCCAGCGCATTTTGTCCGGCCCGGTCGGCGGCCGGTTAAGATCGGTCGCGTACCAATAAAGTGGCAGGCGGCGCGAAAAATACCAGCGGCCAGCGATGCGGCAATAATCGTCCACATACATCATCTGCATGATTACCCATTCATCGGTGCCGCCGGGTACCGGGGTTTCATGCTCGTTCTTGGAATAGACCACGCCATGCGCATGATCGGGATCATCGAATTCGATCACGTGCCCGCCGATATGGTGCGATGTGCCGGTGAACGGCGTGCGCAACGTGCGGTCCATATAAGCGCGCAAGGCCTGCCGCCCCGATCCCTCCTTGCCCACACGGACGTCGGGTTCGAACAGCGACACCATCGCCTCCATGTCGCGCATATCCAGCGCCAGCGCATATTTGGCGGGAAGCTGGCGAATGGCATCAAGCGCTTCCAGGCGGTCGATCCGCTGCAACAGGCTTGGCTCGATCACGCTCAATAGACCGCCGCCGGGTTCTTGGCGTGGGGGCTGCCAAGCATCGCGCGATAGGACGGGCGCTCTTTGCCCCGGTCGGTCACGCCAAGGTCGCGCGCGATTTCTGCGCCGATCAGCGTCTGGCCTGACAGCGCAGCACGGTCGGGCGCAGCGCCGATGGCATCGATGATATGCGCGGTGAATTCGGGGTTCTCGGCGGTGGCGATAAAGCCCTCATATTGTTCGGGATTGGTGTCCCGCGCGATCAGCGAGCGCTCGGTGACCAGCGGCCCCATCCAGATCGACACGGCAATGACCCCGGTGCCGCGCAAATCGTGCTCCATATCGTGGGCAAATTTGTCGATCCCGGCCTTTTGCGCGCCATAGGCTGGCCCGTGCATATAGCATGATCCGCCAAACGATGATCCGAATGCAATCGTCCCGCGCCCTTGCGGCACCATCATCCGCGCGGCGTACCAACTGGCGACATAGGCCGATCGCAGCCCGACATTCAGGATATCGACCGCCGACAGATCCTTGTCCCAGAACGGCTTTTTTTCGATCAATTGCGGGTGAATATACGTCGCGTTGTTAACCAGCACGTCAAGCCGCCCTGCCTCGCGCGCGATCCGGTCGAACAGCGCGGCCACTTGCGCGTCATCGCCATGATCGCACACGACCGCAATGCCGGTGCCCCCGGCGGCGGTGACTTCGGCGGCGGTTTCGCTGACGGTACCGGGCAGGACAGACCCGTCCCAGCCTTTGGCATCACCCGGCGTGATCGTCCGTCCGGTGACATAGACGGTATAGCCCAATTCACCAAAGCCGCGCGCGATGCCGCGCCCTGCCCCACGGCTGGCCCCGGTAACCAGCGCCACTTTGGCCCGGCCTGTTTGTTCATCCGCCATGCCTGCTCCCCATCGATTCGACGCAACCCGCTAATTATCGCAGCGATACCGTACAATCTGCGAAGCGCAAGAATTACACAATTGCGCATTTTCTGCACCCGCGCAAAGCCGATCACCCCTCCACGATCTGGCGCGCTGCCGCCGTCAGTTCCGGCGCTGTTTGTCCCTGCAAAAAGGCGATTCGGCCAGCGATCATCTGCTGGCTCATCTCGGGCTGGCTATGGACCCAGAATGTGTTCGCGGCCATCTGTTCCAGCATCACCTGGCACCCGAGATCAAGGTCCATGCCATGTTCGCGCATCATGTCGAACATGCGGCGGCGGTGGGCTGCGGCATTCGGCGGTTCGCCCGCACCGGCTTCGGGGTTGAAAATGTCGGTCTTCACCATGCCCGGGATAATCGCCGAAACATGGATCTGCGGGGCCTTCAGCGCCATTTCGAGATAGAGGCACTCGCTGAATGACTGCACCGCATGTTTGGTCACGATATAGGCGGTCTGCGCGGGCATGATCGAAAAGCCGCCCACCGACGACAGGTTGCCGATCCACGCCGCTTTGCCGGTCGCGATCATCCGGGGCACGAACGCGCGCACGCCGTGGATTACCCCGTGAAGATTGGTGTTGAGCGTTGCTTCCCACCGCGCAGCAGGTACTTCCCACGTAAAGCCGACCGTTTCGATCCCGGCATTGTTGATTAGCAGGCGCACGTCACCATATGCGGAGAAGACATGGTCTGCCAGCCGGTCGAGTTCGGCGGGGATCGCGACATCGATGGCAATCGCTTCGGCTGTGCCGCCAGCGCGCGCGATGGCATCGACAGTGGCCTGCGCCGCCGCCGCGTTCAGATCGGCAACCACGACCGTCATTCCCAGCGCGCCCGCGCGCCGCGCCAATCCTGCGCCGATCCCCGCGCCGCCGCCCGTAATCACCGCCACGCCGCCCGCGAACACGTCAGCATCTTGCGCCATCACGCCCATCCCTTTCGCCGTCGCGCGCCATGCTTTTTGCGCTGAGTTTGCCGCGCGGGAAAAAACTTGGGCTGACACTCTTGATTATCGTAGTCTCATTCCGGATATGTTACGCAATGACAAGATCAAAGGTGCCTGTGAGACAGTGAATGCGGTTTTTTGCGCTGAACCACCGACAAAGGCATTGCCACTTCTGACTTCGCCGTTTCAGCCATGGCTTGCGCTGCCCTACCGCGCGGTCGGCCCCACAGGACACCCCATTCATGTCGAACCTTTATCCGCATCTGCTATCGCCCGGCCGCATCGGCACGATGGAACTCAAGAACCGTATCGCGGTAACGGCAATGGGCATGAGCCTGTCGCAAGACGATGGCACGGTGGGTGAACAACTGATCGCCTATCACGAAGAGCAAGCCAAAGGCGGGGTCGGGCTGATTATTTCGGGCGTGGCGGGGGTGGCGTGGCCGGTCGGTGCGGTCGCCATGGGGCAGACCGCGATGTCCGACGACTCGTTCCTGCCCGGGCTGCAGGCGCTCACCGCGCGCGTTCATGCCCATGGCGCGAAGATCGCGGTGCAATTGCACCACGGCGGGTTTGTCGCGGGCTATTCCGCCACCCGCTGGGGCCATCCGCTGTGGGGGCCAGCGGTGCCGCCGCCGTGGAAGGGCGATTTTCTCAGCTATTTTCTGCCGGAAGAACTGGGCGGAGTGGGCGGGGGCGGCGTTCCCCAACTCAAGCTGCTTGACCAGGCGGATATTGCAGTGGTGGTGCAGCAGTTCGGCGCTGCGGCGCGCCGTGCCAAAGCCGCCGGGTTCGACGGGATAGAAATCCATGGCGGGCATGGCTACTTGCTATCGTCGTTCATGTCGCCCGCAACCAACAGCCGCACCGATGACTATGGCGGCAGTCGCGAAAACCGCCTGCGCCTGACGCTTGAGGTCATTGCCGCCGTCCGTGCCGCCGTCGGGCCGGACTATCCGGTATGGATCAAGCTCGATTCGCGCGAAGTCGGCAAGCCCGGCGGCATTACCATCGACGATGCCATCGCCCATGCAAAGATGGTCGAAGCCGCCGGAATCGATGCCATCACGGTGACCGCCTATCATGATACCGGCTCGGGCAAACTTCATTCCGAATCCAATATTCCCCATGTCGAAAGCTTCAATCTGCCTGCCACGGCAGAGATTCGCGCTGCCGTGGCAATCCCCGTCATCGGATCGGGCCGCATCGAGCCCGATGGCGGGGACCGCGCCATCGGCAAAGGAGAGGTCGATTTCATCGCGATGGGGCGCAAGCTGCTGGCCGATCCGCATCTGCCGAACAAGTTGCGGGCAGGCGCGCCCGACACTGTCCGCCCGTGTATTTATTGCTATACCTGTGTCAGCGCGATCTATCTCGGGCAACCATCGCGCTGCGCGGTCAATGCCGCGCTCGGGTTTGAATTTCGTGGCGAACCACCACGCGCAAACGGCCGGCCAAAACATGTCGCGGTCATCGGTGGCGGCCCCGGCGGTATGGAAGCCGCGCGGCAACTGGCAGCGCTGGGCCACACCGTCACGTTGATCGAACGGTCCGACCGGCTTGGCGGCACGTTGCGGTTTGCCAGTCTGGCTTATGCCCCCAACGAACGCATTCTCGACTGGTTGCGCCGCGAAGTGATGGCGGCGGGGGTTGACGTGCGCCTGTCCACACCCGCCACGCCGGACTTGCTCCGCAGCCTGAATGTCGATGCGGTGATCGTGGCAACCGGCGCGGTGCGCGCGATGCCGCCAATCCCCGGAAACGAACAGGACCATGTGTTTTCGGGCGATGACATGCGCCGCATGATGCTGGGCGAAAGCTCTGACGACCTGAAGCGCAAGACCGGGCTGTTCACGCGTATCGCCACCAAAGTCGGCGCGGCCACTGGTGCCACCGCCAACCTTGCGCTGGTGCGCAAGGCCACCCATTCGTGGATGCCGCTGGGCAACGCTATCGCGATTATCGGTGGCGAACTCGTCGGTCTTGAACTCGCCGAATTCCTTGCCGAGCGTGGCCGCACCGTCAGCGTGATCGATGAAGCGCCACGGCTGGGCAAAGGGCTGACACTGGTGCGCCGGATGCGCCTGATCGCAGAACTGGCCGAACACGGGCTTGGCCTTTACGCCGGGGTTTCCGATATCGTGATCGGCGCGGACGCGGTGACATTTATCGACAGCACCGGCGCGCCACGTTCCGTCCGCGCCGACAATGTCATCGTGGCGCGGGGCGCACAGGGCGATCTGTCGCTGGCCGAAGCGCTGATCGCTGCGGGTTTTACCGTCCATGCCATCGGCGATGCCAATGGCGTGGGATATATCGAAGGGGCGATCCGTGGCGCCGCCGATGCCGTGCGCGCAATCGCCGCGCCCGTGTCCGCCTGAACGCCAGCGCAAACGATCTAGAGCATGATCCGATAAGAAAGAATCGCATCATGCTCTAGGAGTATTTGTTTTCGCATGATTTTTTGCGAGCCGCAGGCCACCGAAGGTAAAAACCGGTGCCCACTTTTTCGCATTCCGCTCTAGGCGCGTCGGGTGATCTCCAGTCCGCCGCTACAATGAAGTTGACGCCCGACTTGTGCGTGCGCAAACAGAATGCCCACACCTTGCCCAATCTAGCGAGTACCATGACTCAGCCGTTCAACTACGACACCACCGATGTTAACATCGTCGCGCAACTGCGGCTCAACGGTCGGGCCAACAACCAGCAGATTGCCGAAAAACTGGGGCTTACCGCGACCACCGTTTCCACCCGGATCAAGCGGATGGAAGATGCCAACCAGTTGCGCGTGGTCGCGGTTTCGGATTTTGCCGCCCATGGCTTCAACTTTCTGCTGCGCATTGCGGTCGAAGTCGATGGTCGCCCGGCTTCGGAAGTGGCGCATGAACTGGCCGATCTGCCGCAGGTTTTCGCCGCCCACCTCGTGACCGGGCGCTATGATATCGACATGCTGGTCGCGCTTCACGATTTCGATGACTTGTCGGCGCTGCTGCTCGACAAACTGTCAACCGTGCGCGGCATTCGTTCGCTCACCCCCGCGATTGTCGTCGATATCATCAAATATCAGTTTGACGTCGCCCCGATCGAAAGCAGGGACTAAGGCCATGCCCGCACCCGTGCTTGATACGCTGGACAACCAGTTGATCGACTTGCTGTCGCACGATGCGCGTGTGTCCAACCGCAAGATCGCGACCGAACTCGGCGTGACCGAAGGCACCGTCAGGGGCCGCATCAAACGGTTGCAGCAAGATGGGCTGATCGCCTTTACCGCTGTTACCGGGTTTGAAATGGCGCGCAAATCGCGGCTCTGTTTCATCAATGTGCAGGCCGATGTCGATAAAGTGCGCGACGTGGCGCGCGTGATTGCCGATCTTCCGCAGATCAATGCCGTGCTGATAACGATGGGTCAGTTCAACATCACCGCGATGTGCCTGATCGAAGATCTCGATATTCTGGTCGAGATCGCTTCGGACCAGATTCTCAGCGTTCCCGGCGTGCATCACGTCGAAACCTCGATCGCGGTTAAAACCATGAAGTACAACGCGCGGATGGCGAAAATCACCCCGCACCAAGCGGTGGACGAAGACGACTGAGCTATCCTGCAGTCGAGCCGCAGTTGGTGCAACAGACCCGCAATATCCATTGCATTTGCGTAATTTCAAAAGTAGAAATCAACGCAAATGATGAAACTCTACCTGCCATAAGGCGGGGTCAAAGGGATCGGACAGGCCATGGATCGTCAACTCGCAGGGCGCACGGCGCTTGTCACCGGGGCTGGTCAGGGCGTCGGCCAGGGCATCGCCCGCGCGCTGGCGGCAGCCGGTGCCGATCTGGTGATTGCGCAGCGGCGGCTGGAAGAGGCTGAGCGCGAAGCGGCATGGTTGCGCGACAGCTTTGGTGTCCGCGTCTTTGCGCAAGCCGTTGACGTGACCCAACCCGCCGCAGTCGATGCCATGGTGACGCTGGCGGTAGAACAGCTTGGCCGGCTCGACATTCTGGTCAACAATGCCGGCGGCAGCCTTGCTCGGCGGCTTGAAAACCACACCGATGAAAACATGGCGCGCAGCATGGACCTCAACTACTGGTCGACTTTCCGCGCAATGCGCGCCGCTTTTCCGGTGATGAAGGCGCAACAGTACGGCCGCATTATCAACCTCGGCTCGCTCAATGGCGTGAACGCCCATATGTTCACGGTGGCCTACAACGCCAGCAAGGAAGCGATCCGCGCGCTTACTCGGACGGCTGCGGTTGAATGGGGGCCGCACGGCATTACCTGCAACGTGATTTGCCCGTCCGCGCTCAGTCCGCAAGCGAAAGACTATTTCGATGCCAATCCGGCCATGGCCGCCACTATCCTCAGCCAGGTTCCGGTTGGCCGATTTGGCGATGCGACGCGCGATGTCGGCCCGGTGGCGGTGTTTCTGGCCAGCGCCAGCAGCGCCTATGTCACCGGCAACACGCTCTATGTCGATGGCGGCGGGCACATCAACGGTGTGGCCTGGCGCCCTGGAGTCGAGGATTGAACAAGCTGATCTGGCGATCTTGCGCATAGTTACGCGTCATAAACCGCGTGTTGCGCTGTTTGTTTAGAGCGTGATGCGAAAAAGTGGGAACCGGTTTTTACCTTCGGTGGCCTGCGGCTCGCAATAAATCATGCGAAAACAAAAACTCTATAGCGGAATGCGGTTCAATCTAATCGCACTCCGCTCTAATTACAGACCGTTGATACAATAGCCACCCGGGCCATGACGCGATGGGAGGTTTTGGTGTTGAGCCATCAGACAGGATCGTGGTGCGTGGCGGATTTGGTCCGGTTCAATTGGCACCGGACCAAATCAGGCCACCACTGACCTGCCACCGAACGTGGCGCGGCTTTATGGCGTTGCGTACATCACGGTCAGCTCCATTCGCAGCGTGTCGATCGTGCTCAGATCACCGCCGTCTGGCGGGACCGTCATTGTCCACTGCGTGTAAGGGGTCGGCGTCATGTAGACTTGTGAGTCGATCTGCCACGGGCTGTAAACTTTTTGCTGGGAGTCATAGGCATAGTTGCCTGTCAGGCCTTTGGTGGCGAAGGCGTGGCCCAACTTTGGACCAAAGCCATTCTGATAGCTGCCTGAGGTCGCGACCGATGCGATAATGTTGCCTTTGGCGTTTGGCTTGGCACCTTTGAGGAAAAACGCGCCCTGCGAAATCCAGATCGCGCAATTGCCGCTGTTGGGCAGGACACCGGCAAGCTGATCGGTGCCGAGCGGCACAGTCCAGTTGACGATCCAGCCGCCATCGGCAGTTTTCTGGACCAGTGCGGTTGGCCCGGTGTTGGCAGCGTCTGCTCCGGGCTTGAGCGCGGCGAATTCAAGCGCGATGCTGGTATTGCTGCTCGGCAGGTGCACATGCTGGCCATCGGACGTAGCGCCGGTCGCGGCCTGCACCCAAGCGGCTACGCCCGCAAGCGCATCGCCAAGCCCCGCTGCATCCATGTCGATGTGTACGACGCGCGGCGGTGATGCGAAGTTGAGATAGAAATAGGCCGCCGCGTAATAGGTCCATGCCACGTAGACTGACCGCTTGATCGCACTGGCGCGGCTGGCCACCACCGCTTTAAGCGCGGCGAGCTTTTCGTCGTCGCTCTTGGCTTTGGCCTGCACCGCTTGCCAGCGCGCCTCGACGTCTTTGGCTGCCTTGATCTGCGCGATCAGGACGGTCGCCTGGACAAGCTGATAGATGTAACTGGCGAATTTGGCACCGATTGCTTTGCCATATCCGGTCAGGATTTTCAGGCTTGCCAGATACGTGTCGGATGCCGCGAGCGCTCCGCTGCCGAGCGAACGCTGAAGCGTGGTGATTTGCGCTTCGGCGGCGATAAGATAGGTGTCCCAAGCGGTCGACGGATCGATGGTGATGCCTGCTAGCGAAGCAGGGAGCACGCCACCGGCCTGATTCTTGATTGCCTGCTGCCACAACAGGCGGCTGTTGAGCAAAGTCGCCATCATGGCATCTTGCGCCGTCATCAGGTCATTTGCAGCGGCAGACAAGTCGTCTCCACCGCTGCCGCCTTGCGCGGCCTCGATCAGTGCGGCGACGTTTTGCAGACCTTGTACGCTGTCATTGATCGCGCCACGCAGGCCATCGGTATCTTCCGCAGCCATCTTGGCGCAGTCGAAGCAAATGTTGACGCCCGACATCACCAGATCAAGTTCTGCTTGCAGCTTGGCCTTGACATCGTCGAGCTGGATTGCGTCGTTCATCACCTCAAACGCCGTATGCGCATGATGGACCTGAAGCAGGAAGTCGCCGCGCAAATCGTTGATATCGGTATAGAGCGAAGCAATCTGCTGCGACGCATTGTCGAGTTGAAGCTGGAGCGGGCCGGTTTCATCGCCGGCGGCACCGGCCAGTCCGGCGCTGATCGTGGCGATGGCACCTTTGATATCGGTAGCCGTGTCGAGCGCTGTCGCCTTGGCCTCATAGTCGCGCAGCACCGCGATCAGACTGTCCATTTGCGTGCCGTAAACATCGTTCGACAGCACCGGCACGAACACCGTTCCGCTCGCGATATTGAGCGTGACCAGCAGCGCGGCAGCCTGATTGTAAAGCTGTCCATAGTCGCTGGGCAGTTGCAGGCTGGTGCCGGCAAGGCTGCTCGTGGCGGCAGTGATCCACGCGAACATGGCTTGCGCGGCAGTGCGCGCTTCGTCGGTTCCCGCGTCCATCAGCCACGCGGCGGCAGCATAGCTGCTGTAGAAACTGTTCAGCGCCCATGACCGGCTGACGATGTCCTGCACACTGGCAAGACCGCCCGAGGGTTGCGCCGTGAAGGCCCCGCCAGAAGCGCTCGACAGCAGCGACGAATCGCGCACGGTCGGATCGGAAATCGGCGTAACCGGCGCGGTGCCGGGCGTGGCCAGTGCAAGCATACCTCCGGTCGCGCCGCCAAGCAGCACTTGCACTACCGCATCCCCGCCGCCCGCATCGACGACAAGGCTCTTGCCGCCAAGCCCGGCGCAGTTCACTTGCCGCGCCGCGATGATGAGGCCGGATGTCTTGACCGCCGCGACATCGATATCAAGCGTATCGGCGAAAATGGAGATGCTATAAGCCCCGGAGGCCGGGCCAGCCGCCAGAACTTTCGACAGCGTCGCGTGCAATCCGCAATAGACAATCGTGACCGCCCCACTCACAGGGTCGGTATCGTATGTCAGCGCCTCATAGTCCGAAGTGCGGGCTGAGAGTTGGCTCCAGTCAATCGTCATGGCTTATGCTCCGTCGCGGTTCGGTTAGAGCGTGATGCGAGCCGCAGGCCACCGAAGGTAAAAAGTGGGAACCGGTTTTTACCTTCGGTGGCCTGCGGATCGCAATAAATCACGCGAAAACAAAGACTCCATAGCGGAATGCGATTCAATCTAATCGCATTCCGCTATAGACGCGCGCACAAAGCCCCTTACCCAGCCACCGCTGTCGCCGCCCACAGCGCGTCGGCCATCCGGTCGAGATGGCTGAAATCCAGCGCCGGATCGCGCGTGTTGAGCGGGGTGCCGCGCCAGCGCGCCGGATCGAGCAAGCGGCGGCGCAAGGCGCGCTGCAACCAATCGACGCGCATCAGCACTTCGGTCTGCGCATGATCGGCCCGGCCCGCGCGCCGCCGCTTTTGCCAGCCCGCCTCGATCTGCCCGAGCCGTTCGATCACCAGTTGATTGTACGACTGGTGCGGCCCCCGGTGCAGCGGCAGGCCCAGCCGCACGGCTTCGGCGTCGGTGGCGGGCAGCAGCAGACCGTTGCGGTAAAAATCATGAAAGCCCAGCGTTTCCACGCCGATCACCGCGATCAGATCGGCAATGCCGCGCACATCAAGCGCCTGGCGCGGCAGCACGTGGTGGCGCTGCAATCCGGCGCGATAGCCTTTGCTGCCCGGTGTATTGACCAGCCGGAATGCCAGCGCGGGGCGCTGCATGGTCATGGTGCGATCATCCCCGGTTCCCCTGCGCGCGTTTCATGGCACATCACGCTGCGCTGAACGCGGTAAACAAATCCTTGCCGAATCCGTACGCAATCTCCTTGCGGCCAAATCGGTGCTAAACGGCGCGTGCGATGACCCGCCCGGCCCCATCCGGTTCGACCAAAACTGTCCCAAAACCGGTCAATTCTGCCGTGCAGGCCGATTCGACCCGCCCATGCGCCACCAGCCAGTCGGTCAGCCGCAGCGCGCCGCGCGCACTCGATTGCGGCCCCGCAAACACGAATTCCTGCCCGGTGAAAAAGGCCAGACCCCGGCTGGCAAAGCCGTGTTCGGTCCGCGTCAGCGCGGTCAGCGCCAGTGCCGGAAACGGCCCGCCCGCCAGCCACTTGCCAACCGCTTCGCCACACCATGCCGGGGACATCGCCAGCCCGGCGGGCAACCATGCAATCGCGCGCAAGCCCCGCAGCGCCGCCAATTCCAGCAGCAGCGCACCCAGCACGCGCACCACCGGCAGCGCTTGCGCCGACCCGCCGAGATAGGCCCCCGGTGCCAGTGTCACGAGCGCCTGATCGGCCAGCGCAAAGCCGTCGGGCAGACCAATGGCATCGAGCGCGCGTGCGATCTGCAAGCGCGGCGCGGGGGCAAGCCCGGCACACTCAAACCGCAGCCCATCGCCTGACAGTTCGGCTTCACCCGCCGCATGGTCGTGTGGCACCACGCCAAATGACCCGCACGATTGCGCCAGCGCAGCCAGATCGGCGCGCGTCGGACGGTTGCCCGGATCGAACAGCAGCCCTGCCACCGGCGCAAGGCGTGGTAGGCGGTGATCCTGATCGTGCTGGTTCGTTGTCACACCCAATTCCGGCCTATCATCGCTGCGTCATTACACTTGTCCCGATCACAACAATCAGAACACGCCAAGCTGCAAGCCTGTTGCCAACGCGCACCCCAAGTCATGACAGCTTTGTAGCGTCATAGCCGACAAGACTTTCGATGTGCCAATCGCCTCGGCCGTATCAACCCCCAGACACACGATCAGCGATGGAGCCACCCGCCGCAGCCGCCAACCGGTCACGATCCGGTCGATCTGCGCCTCTGCCCCCTGCCCCGCGTTGCCCGCCGCAATCGCGCTGGCATAACCGCGCCCGGCGATCCGGCCCAAACAGGGGTAATAGCTGCGATCAAAGAATTCCTTCATTGCCCCCGTCATGCCGCCCAGATTTTCCGGACAGGCGAACAGATAACCTGCGGCGGCGATCACATCATCCGGCCCGGCGTGCGATGCTGGCACCAGCCGCGCCGCGCCATCCCCCGCAGCTTGCGCCCCGGCCCAAGCCGCGCGCGCCATCGCCTCGGCAGCGCCCGTCCGGCTGTGCCACACGATCAGCAGCCCAGCCGGGGCGACAGTCTGATCCATCGCCAAATCCTTATCATATGGGTCGATACAAGCGATGCGCACAATCACCGACATTTGCAAGCGCGCACCCTGTTGCGTGGCCACCTGATCGGCTAAAGCGCGCGCTTCCATGAACAGCCTGCTTCCTCCTGACGGTGTTCGGCCCGGCACCCTGATGGCAGCCACGCGGTGCTGCGCATGATCCCGGTTACCGCCATTGACCGCTCGCTTGCGGGCAATGGCTGGCGCTGGCGCGGCGGCAATATGGATCTGGGCACTGGCGGCGCGGGTGATGATCTCGTCGATCAGTTGCTGCTATCACGCGGTATCGACCGGGCAGACCTTGACCGCCACCGCCGCCCGACTTTGCGCGATTTTCTGCCCGATCCGTCGGTGTTTCGCGATATGGATGTCGCCGCCGCGCGGCTGGCCGATGCGGTGATCGCGCGCGAAGCCATTGCCGTCTATGGCGATTATGATGTCGATGGCGCAACCAGCGCGGCGCTGCTGATCCGGTTTTTGCAGATGTGCGGCAGTACCGCGCGCGCCTATATCCCGGATCGCCTGCTCGAAGGCTATGGCCCAACCGGCCCGGCGCTGGTGCGACTGGGGGCCGAAGGCGCGCGGCTGGTGGTAACGGTCGATTGCGGCGCAATGGCGCACGATGCGCTGGCGATGGCCGCCGCCGCCGGGGTCGCGGTGATCGTGGTCGATCACCACAAATGCGATGAAGTGCTGCCGCCTTGCGTCGCGCTTGTCAATCCCAACCGGCTCGACGAAAGCGATGCGGGCGCAGCGCATGGCCATCTCGCTGCGGTCGGCATGGCGTTTTTGCTGGCGGTCGCCACCGCGCGCGATTTGCGCAGCCGGGGCTATTTCGGCCGCGCCGCCCCGCCCGATCTCATGGCGCTGCTCGATCTGGTGGCGCTTGGCACGGTGGCCGATGTCGCGCAGTTGCGCGGGCTGAACCGCGCGTTCGTGGCGCAAGGGCTGAAAATCATGGCGCGGCGCGACAATGCCGGGCTCGCCGCGCTGATCGACGTCAGCCGCCTGACGCGCAGCCCGACTTGCAGCGATCTGGGCTTTGCGCTCGGCCCGCGCATCAATGCGGCGGGGCGCGTGGGCGATAGCGGGCTGGGGGTGCGCCTACTGACCACTGCCGACCCGCACGAAGCCGCCGCCATCGCCGCGCAACTGTCACAGCTTAACGACGAACGCCGCAGCATTGAACAAGACGTGCAAGCAGCGGCAGAGGCAGAGTTGCCCGCCGCGCACAACCGCATGGTCAATGTGCTGGCCGGGCATGGCTGGCACCCCGGCGTAATCGGCATCGTCGCCGGGCGGATCAAGGACAAGACCGGCAAACCCACGCTCATCATCGCGCTCGAGGCCGATGGTCAGGGCCAAGGCAAAGGCTCGGGCCGCTCGGTCGCGGGGGTCGATTTGGGCGCAGCGGTGATCGCCGCACGCGCCGCCGGGCTGCTAGTGGCGGGTGGCGGCCATGCCATGGCCTGCGGACTGACCATCGCGCCGGGGCACGTGGATGCGTTGCGCGATTTCCTCGATGACCGGCTGGCGCGCGATATCGCCCGTGCGCGCACCGTGCAAACGCTGCTGCTCGACTTGTCGCTCGCGCCTGGCGGGCTGACCCCCGATCTGGTGGCCACGCTCGACCAAGCCGGCCCGTTCGGCATGGGCTGGCCCGGCCCGCGCGTCGCGGTCGGCCCGGTTCGGCTGGTCAAATGCGAACCGGTCGGCCACGACCACGTGCGCATGATCGCCAGCGGGCAAGACGGCCACAGCTTCAAAGCCATTGCGTTTCGCGCCGCCCCCACTCCGCTCGGCCAAGCGCTGCTCCACGGCTATCGCGGCCGCCAGTTCTGGCTGGCCGGCCGCGCGCGCATCGACGACTGGGGCAAACGCCCGGCCGCCGAACTCCACGTCGAAGACGCCGCCTTCGCCGATTGACCATCACCCCACCACAGGGCTTGACGCGCCCGGTCAGAGCCAATAGAGGCGCGCTCCTGCCCAGCGCAACTTTGCGCCGCGGCCCCTTCGTCTAGCGGTTAGGACGCGGCCCTTTCACGGCTGAAACACGGGTTCGATTCCCGTAGGGGTCACCATAACGACAGGCGCTGCTAAGCGAGAGCATCGTGGAAAGAAGTGGGCAGCCACTTTTTCGCAGCCCGCTTTAAGGTTCGCCGATTGAGCGGGTTTATACCGGTAGCCCGACATAGTTTTCCGCTATTGCGCGCTGCGCCGCTTCGCTGCTGGCGATGTAATCGAGTTCGGCAACTTGCATCCGCCGTTCGAACGCGCCGTCTTCGGGAAAGCGGTGCATCAGCCGTGTCAATGACCAACTGAACCGTTCGCTTTTCCACACGCGCGCCAGCGCTTTGTCCGAATAGGCGGCGATGGCATCACGATCCCCATGGCGCAACCAGCCGATCAGCGCCGCGCTGGCATAATGGATATCGCTCGCGGCCAGATTGAGGCCTTTTGCCCCGGTTGGCGGAACGATATGCGCGGCATCGCCGCACAGCAGCAAATTGCCGTGACGCATCGGTTCGAAAACAAAGCTGCGCAACGGTGCAATCGACTTTTCCAGCGCCGGCCCGCGCGTGATGTGCGCCGCCGCGTCTGGCCCCAGCCGCACCGCCAGTTCATCCCAGATCCGATCATCGTCCCAGTCTTCGATCCGTTCGGTCAGCGGCACATCGATGTAATAGCGGCTGCGCGTGGGGCTGCGCATCGAAGCGAGCGCAAAACCGCGTTCGTGATTGGCATAGATCAGTTCATGGTTGCACGGCGGCACATCGGCCAGAATGCCGAGCCAGCCGAACGGATAGACGCGTTCAAACACCCGCCCTGCGCTGGCGGGGATAGCCCGGCGGCTGGGGCCGTGAAATCCGTCGCAGCCGACCACTATCGCCGCATCGATGCGCCGGGCGCGGCCCTTGCAGGTATACGTGACATAAGGTGCATCGCTATCGATGGCGTGGAGCGCAACATCATCGGCACCATAGACCACCTCAAGCCCGCGCGGCCCGGCAGCGTCCATCAGATCGCGCGTCAGCTCGGTCTGGCCATAGACCAGCACCGTTTGCCCGGTCAGCTCCGCCACATCGATGCGAATCAGACGTTCGCCATCGGCCAGATTGAACCCGCCGTGGACCAGCCCTTCGGCGCGCATCCGCGCATCGAGCCCCAGTCGCGCCATCAATTCCACGGTGATCGATTCCAGCACCCCGGCGCGGATGCGCGACAGCACATGATCGCCGGTCTGGCGTTCGATCACCACGCAGTCGATGCCTTCGGCGCGCAACAGATGGCCGAGCAGCAGCCCGGCGGGGCCTGCCCCGATAATCGCGACTTCGGTTTTCATGGTCTCTCCCACCACCGCTGGGCGCTCTGCACGCACGCCGGATGACCACCTTTTGGCCGCGCGCGTGCTTGACGGGAAGGGCCGGGACGGTCAGACTGCTGGTACTTTCAGGACAATGTTGATGCCCCGCGCCACGATCCCGACATTCGCGCTCTATGGCGAAGATGACTGGCAAAGCCCGGCAGGCTTTGGCCATAGCGAAACGATTGCCGCGCGCAGCGCCTTGCACGATTGGGCCATCGCGCCGCATCGCCACGATCGCGCGGTGCAAATCTTGCTGGTCCATTCCGGCCCAGCGGACGTGACGCTCGATGGCACCCAGTTTGCACTGACCGGCCCGGCATTTATCGTGGTGCCGAGCGGTGTGGTCCACGCTTTTCGCTTTACGCCCGACACCCATGGCCACGTGCTGACACTGGGTCAGGATTTCGCCCATCGCGCGCGCCATGGCAGCGATCCGCTGGGCGCGCTGCTGACGCGCGGTGGCCACGCCCGGCTCGATCCGGTGATGGCGGCGCGCGCCGGACGATTGGCCGATGAAGTGACCGCGCTGGGCCATAGCGGCAAAGCCGGTGATGCCTTGTTCGACGCGCTGGCCGAAGCGCTGGTGCGTTCGTTGATTGCCAGCACCGCCGCGCCCGCACCCGCCGACACCGGCGACCGGCGGCTGGCGCTGTTTCGCCATATGGTCGAAACACACTTGGCCGAACATCGCCCGCTGGCGTTTTATGCGCGATCAACCGGCACCACTGTGCGCACATTGACACGGCTGACGCAGCGGCATCTCGGCCAAAGCCCGCAAACGCTGATAAACCGCCGCCTCGCGCTCGAAGCACAGCGCCTGCTGCGCTATACCGGGGCCAGCGCTGGGGCGGTTGCCACCACGCTGGGTTTTGCCGACGCATCCTACTTTTCGCGGTTCTATCTGCGAATGACCGGCCATCGTCCGCAAGACGAACGGTCGTAGCGGAGCGCGCGTTTGCTGCTATCATGACTTCATGACTGATCCGAATCGCGCGCCGCTTTATCCGGCCCACCCGGGGGGCACCGCGGCATGACCGCAGTGGTGTTTGTCCTGAATGGACCCAACCTCAACTTGCTGGGATCGCGGGAGCCAGACATTTACGGCCATGACACGCTTGACGACATTGCCGGGCAACTGGAAGACCGGGGGCGCGATCTGGGGTTGGAGATCGACATGCGCCAGTCAAACCACGAAGGCCATCTGATCGACTGGCTGCACGAAGCGCAAGCGAGCGGCGCTCGCGCGGTGCTGCTGAATGCCGGGGCTTATACCCACACCAGCACCGCGCTGCACGATGCGATCAAGGCGATTACCATTCCCGTGATCGAAGTGCACTTGTCCAACCCGCACAAGCGCGAAGACTTTCGCCACCAGTCCTGGGTCGGGCAAGCCGCGCTGGGCACAGTGGCCGGGTTTGGCGCGGACAGCTATGTGATCGCGCTTGAGGCTGTGGCGCGGCTCTGATCACAAGCCTCTTGCCAGCGCGCTGCGGCGCGGGCATGGCGCGGCGCTTGGCAATGACATTCATCTGCGCAAGGATAACGGATTATGGCGCAAGACCCGGGCGCAACCACAGGCACCATGGCCATCGACCGCGCATTGGTGCGCGAACTGGCCGAATTGCTGGCTGAAACCGGCTTGACCGAAATCGAGGTCGAAGACGGATCGCGCAAGATCCGCGTGGCGCGCACAATGACCGCAGCGCCCGTGGCGGCGGCTTATGCCGCGCCATCCGCCGTCGCGGCACCCGCGCCCGCCGCCAGCCCGCCTGCCGCAGTGCCAGTGGCCGAAACCGGCCAAACCGTGCGCTCGCCGATGGTCGGCACCGTCTATCTGACCCCCGAACCGGGCGCGGCACCGTTCATCACCGTGGGTCAGTCGGTCAAGGCCGGGCAGACGCTGATCATTATCGAGGCGATGAAAGTGATGAACGCGATCACCGCGCCCCATGCCGGCACGATCACCGCGATCCGCGTCGAAAACGCCCAGCCGGTCGAATTTGACCAGCCGCTGGTCGTGATCGGCTAAGGCGCAACCGCACAATGGCCATCACCCGCCTGCTGATCGCCAATCGCGGCGAAATCGCGCTGCGGATCCACCGCGCGGCGCGCGAAATGGGGATCGAAACGGTTGCGGTGCATTCGACCGCCGATGCCGATGCGATGCATGTGCGGCTGGCCGATCATGCGGTGTGCATCGGGCCACCGGCAGCCAAAGACAGCTATCTCAACATTGCCGCGATCATTTCGGCAGCCGAAATCACCCATGCCGATGCGATCCACCCCGGCTATGGCTTTTTGTCGGAAAACGCCAAGTTCGCCGAAATCGTCGAAGCCCATGGCATTACGTGGATCGGGCCAAAACCCGAACATATCCGCACGATGGGCGACAAAGTCGAAGCCAAGCGCACCGCCGGACAGCTCGGGCTGCCGCTGGTTCCGGGGTCTGACGGGGCCATCGACGATCCGGTGGCAGCGGCGCAAATTGCCGAAGCGATTGGCTATCCGGTGATTATCAAGGCCGCATCAGGCGGCGGCGGACGCGGCATGAAAGTGTGCAACGGCCCCGACCAGTTGGCCAGCCTGATGCAGCAGGCCGGCAACGAGGCCAAAGCCGCGTTTGGCGATGCCACGGTCTATCTGGAAAAATACCTTGGCAACCCGCGCCATATCGAATTCCAGATCTTTGGTGATGGCCGCGGTCAGGCGATCCATCTGGGCGAACGCGACTGTTCGTTGCAGCGCCGCCATCAGAAAGTGCTCGAAGAAGCCCCCTCACCCGTGATTTCCGCCGCCGAACGCGCGCATATGGGCGGCGTGGTGGCCAAAGCCATGGCCGATATGGGCTATCGCGGCGCGGGCACGATCGAATTCCTGTGGGAAGACGGCAAGTTCTATTTCATCGAAATGAACACCCGCCTGCAAGTCGAACACCCGGTGACAGAGGCGATCACAGGGGTCGATCTGGTGCGCGAACAGATCCGCATCGCCGATGGCCGCGCGCTGTCGGTCACCCAGGATGAAATCGTGTTTACCGGCCACGCCATCGAATGCCGCATCAATGCCGAAGATGCGTTTACATTTGCCCCCTCACCCGGCCTTGTCACCGCCTATCACGCGGCGGGCGGAATGCATGTGCGCGTCGATTCAGGGCTTTATGCCGGGTATCGCATCCCGCCGTATTACGATTCGATGATCGCCAAACTGATCGTCTATGGCCGCACCCGCGAAGGCTGCATTATGCGGCTGAAACGCGCGTTGCAGGAAATGGTGATCGAAGGCGTAAAAACCTCTATCCCGCTGCATCAGCGCCTGCTGGAAGATCCGGTGTTTCTGAACGGCGATTATTCGATCAAGTATCTCGAACAATGGCTGGCTGAAACCACACCTGCGGAATAAGCGTCAGGTCTGCTGATGGGAGGTCACGCGCTAGAGCGGAATGCGATTAGATTGAATCGCATTCCGCTCCAAAGTCTTTGTTTTCTCGTGATTTATTGCAAAAAACCGGTTTCCACTTTTTTGCATCACGCTCTAAAAGCTGCCATTAGAGGCTGCAGTGTCCCACAAAGAAAAAGTCCCACAACGAAAAAGCCCGCATTGTCATGCGGGCTTTTTTGTTCATGCCAAATCACGGACCGACTTATGAGCCAGTCGACGAATTGCTCGATGTGGCGACCACGACGGTCACTGTTGCGGCAGTAGCGACCAACAACAACAGCGGCAATGCTTGAATTGCATCGCTGGCATTTGCCGCTGGGGCAAGCGGATGGCGCTTCAGCTTGGCACTGGATGCCAAAGTCATCGGTTGCACCGCAGTTTTTGCTACAATCGCATCAGCGCGTGTCGCTGAAGCATGTGCAGCCGAAGACAGCAGCAACCCCGAAACCGCAGCAGCTGCGGCCATATGCTTGATAAGCGACATAGTTAATCTCCTGTAGTCAACTACGTATTACCCGTTAGCCCATCTGGATACAACCACATCCCTTGCACGCGCGAAAAAAAATTGTGCTTATATCCGATGGATTTGAACGATTTGTGCGCCCTGTGTGGCCAAACCGGGTTGCAACTGCGAAGTGGCGCGGATGCAATTTTGAACGACAGTCGCATACCATCAATAGGCGCGGTCATGCACGACCACCCCAAGCGTGGCGACCATGATGCGGATGTCACGCAGCACCGTCCAGCCATCAAGATATTCCAGGTCAGCCTGCAACCGATCAACCAGATCGGATTCGCGATCGGTTGCCCCGCGCAGCCCGCGCACTTGCGCCAGCCCGGTCAGCCCGGGTTTGAGCGCATGTCGTAGCAGGTAACGCGGATCGACATCCCAGAACCGCTTGTTGCCGGCCAGCGAACCGATTGCATGCGGGCGCGGGCCTACAATACTCATATCCCCGCTCAACACATTGAACAATTGTGGCAATTCGTCGATACTGGTGCGGCGGATGAACCGCCCGATGGCGGTGAAGCGGTCATCGGCGCGAGCAGTCGAACGCTCACCTGCCAGATCGGACTGCTGCACCCGCATCGAACGGAACTTGGTGATCCAGAACAAGCGGTTGTTGCGGCCCTGGCGTTGCTGGCGGAAAAACACCGGCCCGCCGTCTTCCAGCCGGATCAGCGCGGCGATCACCAGCAGCAGCGGACACAAAGCCAGCAGCGCACCTCCCGCCACGGTCAGATCCATCGCGCGTTTGATCGCGCGGTTTTTCAGGCTGAGCGGACCGAGCGAAACCACCAATGTGCCATAGTCGGCAGTGCGGCGGGCACCGATCACTCCCAGCGCCAGCACATCGGAATCGACGATTTCGCCAGAAATGTTCGACCCCTTGAACACCATGGCCCAAGCGGCACGGCGTTCGGGCGGGCACGTGACAAGCACCCGGTCCATATTGGTCATGAACAGTCCCAGCCGGTCCAGCATATGCGGGTCGGTGCAATCGGGCTTCAGATTGTGGTCGCGCGCCCGGATCGACCATGCGCCGGGAACCCGCACCAACGCGCCGCCGTCGTTGATAATCAGCACGTTTTCAGCCGTCACCCCGCAGCGGCGAACCACCAGCGGGCGGATCAGGCTTCGCATTCCCAGCAATACCACCGCCGCTGCCAGCAAGCCCAGTTCCAGCGACAGCCGCCCGAACTGCAAGGGGCTGTGGGCGAAATAAAACAGCGCAATCATCACCACAACGGTGGCAATCAGCGCATGGGCGACGCGAATCAGCGCAAACCGCACCCCCATCAACGCGCGCACCGAATAGACCCGCCGATTGATCGCCATCGTCCAGTAGATCGGGATGAACAGCACCAGAATGTTGCCCAGTGCGGCCAGTTCATGCGGGCGACCAAGAAGCTGGCAGACGGTTGCGAATGCCGCCGTGATGCCCAGCGCATCGCCAACGATCAGAGCAAGATAGACTTGCAGACGCCGCCGCACGAGCGAAGGAGCCAGCGGCAGGACGAAACGTGCTGCCGTCCGAGCGGCTGATCCATGCTGGCCTGACTGCGGTGACAGCGGCTGTGTAACCGCAGCGATCTCGCCGGCCTCAAGATTGGTTGCGCCGCCATCAAGCACTCGCATTCTTGCCAATCCAACGAGAAAACGCCCGACCGCCGGGCTTGTCTGCCCTAGAGAATGATCCGATTCGGAACAATTGCAATTGTGAAGGCGCGCATACGGTTCATCGCGTACGTTGCACGGCTGATCCGCCTGTCCAGCGCCATCGCCCCACCGTCAGCCCTGCGGGCGGCCCCCTGCCCCGGGAAGGAACGATCATGTGGCTGGGTTGTTGTGCTCGCCAACGTGCTCTCATCCCAAGTGCTCATGGCCGGGTTTTGCGGGCCACATTGCACGCCCGGCCAATGCTGCTACGAATTTTTTCTACCGGTGGAGGAGGTTGCGACTGTGAGTATTCGGCTGGCTGCCTTGCTGGCGCTGGGGATCGTGGCGCTGCTGTTCTGCGTGGCGGCGCTGGTGGAGCGGCTGGGGGAGCGGTTGCGGCATTGGGCGGGGCTGCGGCGGGTGGCCTATACGCTGAGCCTGGCGGTCTATTGCACAAGCTGGACATTTTATGGCTCGGTGGGCAGCGCGGTGCGCGATGGGTGGACATATCTGCCGATCTATCTGTCGCCGGTGCTGCTGCTGGTGCTGGCTCCGCGCTTTTTGACGATGCTGGCGCGCGCAATGGCGGCGGAGGGGGCATCGACAGTATCGGATTTTATCGCCGCGCGGTTTGGCCATGATGGGGTCGTGGCGCGGCTGGTGACGATTATCGCGTTGTTGGGAACTATTCCCTATATCGCCTTGCAGTTTCGCTCGATCGGCAGCGCGCTGGCGATCGCTTCGGGCAGCGCGGTGACCACCCCGGTAATGATTGCCACGGCGGCGCTGCTGGCGCTGTTTGCGATCTTGTTTGGCGCGCGGCGCTATGAATTGGCGGGGCGCAGCGAAGGGCTGGTCTATGCCATCGGGCTGGAATCGCTAATCAAACTTGGCGCGCTGGGGGTGGTGGCAGGCGCGGCAGTGGCCGGATTGAGGCAAGCGCCCGCCGCCGGGCTGGCGCAGGGGATGGCGACATTTTCCCAAGGGTTTCGGCTTGATGCGCTGACGGCGGATTTTCCGGTCATCATGGTGATTTCGGCAATGGCGATCATCGTTTTGCCGCGCCAGTTCTATATGGGTTTGGTCGAAGCGCAGCGCACCGATGATCTGGTCGGCGCGCGGTTTGGCCTTGCCGGGTATATGGCGGCGATGGCGCTGCTGATCGTGCCGATTGCGCTGGCGGGAACCGTGCTGATCGGGCCTGCGGTGGCACCGGATCTCTATGTGCTGGCGCTGCCCGCGGCGACCGGGCAGGCGTGGGTGTTGGGCGTGGCCTTGGTCGGCGGGTTCAGCGCGGCATCGGCGATGGCCATTGTCGATGCGATTGCGCTGGCGACAATGGTGTCGAACGACCTGATTTTTCCCGCGATCATGCGCAATGCCGACAGCCGCGCGGCTGGTTTGATCGGTCAGCGGATGCTGCTGGTGCGGCGGTTGGCGATTGTCGCGATCATGGCGGTGGCGCTGGCGTGGGATCTGCTGATTTCGCCGTCGCGCTCGCTCGCCTCGTTCGGGCTGGTGGCGTTTGCCGCGATGGCGCAGTTTACCCCGCATTTGATCCTTGCGACTTATGGGCGGGGGCGCGATCCCCTTGCCGCGCGCGCCAGTCTGGCGACCGGGTTGGTGCTGTGGCTCTATACGCTGGCGCTGCCGCCGATTCTGCCCGCGCACTGGCTGGCGCTGCTGAGCGGCGGGCCGCTCGATCCGGTGCGCCTGCTCGGGATCGGGCTTGGATCGCCGCTGGTGCATGGCGTGATCTGGAGCTTGGGGGCAAACTGTGTCGTGCTGGCGGCGGTGGCGGCGGGCAAAGCCTCTGCCCCGCCGCGCTTTAACCCGATCCGGTCGGGCCGCCGCGTGACCAATGTGGCCGATATCGCCGAACTGACCGCCAGCTTTGTCGGCACGGACCGGGTGGATCGCGAATTCCCGCCCGCCACGCGCGACCGGGCGGTGGATCGCGCAACCGTGCAACGCGCGCAAGATATGATCGCCACCGTGGTCGGATCATCCTCGGCGCGCGCGCTGGTGGTATCGGCGCTCGCAGGCGGGCAGATGAACCTGGCGCAAGTCGCGCAAATGTTCGATCAAGGCGGGCAATCGCTGCGCTTTTCGCGGCAATTGCTGGCCGCGACGTTTGAAAACATCGCCGCCGGGATCAGCGTGGTCGATGCCGAATTGAACCTGATTGCGTGGAACAGCCGCTATTGCGATTTGTTCGACTATCCACCGGGATTGGTGGCGGTGGGCAGGCCAGTGGCCGATCTGATCCGCCACAACGCGCGGCGCGGCGATTTTGGCCCCGGCGACATCGAATTCCATGTCGAAAAGCGGCTGGGCCATTTGCGGCGGCGGCTGGAACACAGTTTTGAACGGCGGCGGCGCGATGGCCGGGTGATCAAGACGGTGGGCGGGCCAATGCCGGGCGGCGGCTATGTCATGTCGTTCACCGACATTACCGAAGAAGCGCGGGTGCGATCCGAACTCGAACGCACGTTAAGCGAACTCGAAGCGCGGGTTGAAGAACGCACCCGCGCGTTGAGCGCCGCCAACCGTCAGCTTGCCAGCGCATCGCAAGACAAGACCCGGTTCCTTGCCGCCGCCAGCCATGATCTGCTGCAACCGCTGCACGCCGCGCGGCTGTTTACCGCCGCGCTGGCGCGCGATACGCCGCCTGCGGCGCAAGCGCTGGTCAACCGGGTGGACGGGTCGATCATCGCCGCCGAAACGCTGCTGCGCGCGTTGCTCGATATTAGCAAGATCGATGCGGGCGGGGTCCAGCCCGCGCCTGAAGCGATTGATCTGGGACCGTTTTTGACCGATCTGTGCGAAGGTCTGCGCCCGACTGCCGCCGCGCACGGCCTTGACGTGCGCTATGGCCCGGTGGCAGGCGAAATCCATACCGACCGGGGGCTGCTGCGCTCGATCATCCAGAATTTCGTGACCAATGCTTTGCGCTATACCGTGCAAGGCGGGGTGATCGTGGGCGTGCGGCGGCGCGGGGCGATGCTGCGGATTGACGTGATCGACACCGGGGTGGGAATTGCGCCCGATCAGATCGACGCGATTTTCGCCGAATTCACGCGGCTGGGGCAAGTCGATTGCGAAGGTCTGGGGCTGGGGCTGGCGATGGCCCAGCGGCTGGCGCGGCTGTTGGGCGGGGTCATCGACGTGCGCTCGCAGCCCGGCAAAGGCAGCCGGTTTAGCCTGACGCTGCCGGGCCAAGCGGGCGGCGCGCGTGCGCACCCCGTCGCGCCATTGCAGCGGTTGCCCGCATCGGGGGCAGGCGCGCTGACGGTGATGGTGATCGACAATGATCCGCGCACGGTTGACGCGACGGTCGCCTTGCTCACCAGTCTGGGCCATGCCGCCATCGGCGTAACCGCCATGGCGCAAGCGCTGGCGCACGGGTCCCGGATCGATGCGATTCTTGCCGATTACCGGCTTGACCATGATGAAGACGGACTGACCGTGATCGAGCGCTTGCGCGCGCTGCGCCCCGGTCTGCCCGCGCTGCTGGTGACCGCCGAAGCGGCTGCCGCGATCCGCCAGCGCGCCGCCACGATGGGCGTGGCGGTGCTGGGCAAACCGGTTGATCCTGCGGCTATCGAAGCCTTTCTTGGCGGAATTTCAGCGCCGCAAATCGAGCCCGAGTGACCGCGCCACCAGCGCGGCCTGGGTGCGGTTGCGCACATCAAGCTTGCGCATGATCGCGGTCATGTGCGCCTTGACGGTGGCTTCGCTAATGCCGAGGTTGAAGGCGATCTGCTTGTTCAACTGCCCGCCGAGCACCGCGATCAGGACTTTGAGCTGGGTTGGCGTCAGCCCCGCCACTTCGTTGCGGATGGTATCGAGCGGGCTGCCGGTGCTGCTGGCGGCGCGCGGCGGGGCACCCGCCAGCGCGGCGGCGATGGCGGCCTCGATTGCGGCAAGATCGCTGTCTTTGTGCAGAAAAGCGATGGCACCAAAGGCGCGCGCTTCATCGGCGGCAGCGGCGGCTTCGGCGCTCGATATCACCAGAATTGGCACATCGGGGCGTTCGGCGTGGAGCAGCGCAATACCCGAATAGCCGACCGCGCCGGGCATTTTGAGATCGAGCATGATCAGCCGCAACGCTTGCGCCGCGCCAACCGCTTGCGCCGCTGCGGCCAAAGTTCCGGCTTCGACAATCTGAGCGCCGGGGCACACGCGCGCGACCGCCAGCGCCAGTGCTTGCCGAAACAGCGGATGATCGTCGGCGATCAGGATCGTTTCGGTCATGACCGCTGCGGCTCAGCCGCCGGGGGCCTGCGGTCGGTTGGCGACCAGATGCGGCACCACCGCCGGATCGGCCAGCGTCGACGTATCGCCCAGATTGCTGACATCGTTTTCGGCGATCTTGCGCAAGATGCGGCGCATGATTTTGCCCGAGCGGGTCTTGGGCAGCGCGGGGGCGAACTGGATCACATCGGGCGTGGCAATCGGGCCGATTTCATGCCGCACCCAGCGCACCAGTTCAGCGCGCAAGGCGGTCAGCGTGTCGGCATCGGTCGCGATTTGCGCGATGGTGGTGACATACGCATAAATGCCCTGCCCTTTGATATCGTGCGGCATCCCGACAACCGCGGCTTCGGCGACCGAGGCGTGCGCGACCAGCGCGCTTTCGATTTCTGCCGTGCCCATGCGGTGGCCCGAAACATTGATCACATCGTCGATCCGCCCGGTGATCCAGTAATAGCCATCATCATCGCGGCGGCACCCGTCGCCGGTGAAATAAGTGCCGGGAAACGTCGAAAAATAGGTTTGGTAAAAACGGTCGGTATCGCCCCACACACCGCGCGTCTGGCCGGGCCAGCTTTGCCTGATGACCAGACAGCCATCGCCCGAGCCTTCGATCAGCGTGCCTTTGTCATCGAGCAGCGCGGGCGCAACGCCAAACATCGGGCGCGTCGCGCTACCGGGTTTGAGCGCGGTAGCACCGGGCAACGGCGCGATCATCACTCCGCCGGTTTCGGTTTGCCACCAAGTATCGACAATCGGGCAGCGGCTCCCGCCGATCACTTTGTGGTACCATTCCCATGCTTCGGGATTGATCGGTTCGCCCACCGAGCCGAGCAGGCGCAAGCTCGCGCGGCTGGTGCGATGGACCCAGTCATCGCCTTCGCGCATCAGCGCGCGCAAGGCGGTGGGCGCGCCGTAGAAAATTTCGACGCCGAATTTGTCCACGACTTGCCAGAACCGCGATGGATCGGGCCAATTGGGCACACCTTCGAACATTACCGTGGTCGCGCCGTTCATCAGCGGGCCATAGACGACATAAGAATGCCCGGTCACCCAGCCGATATCCGCCGCACACCAGTAGATCTGGCCGGGCCGGTAATCGAACACATATTCGTGCGTCATCGCCGCCCACACCGCATAGCCGCCGGTGGTATGCATCACGCCTTTGGGTTTGCCGGTGCTGCCCGACGTATACAGGATGAACAGCGGGTCTTCGGCGCTCATGTCTTCGGGCGGGCAGACGGTGGATTCGTCTGCGACCGTTTCGGCCCAGCCAAAATCACGGCCCGGCTGCATCGCAACCGCGCTGCCGGTGCGCGCCAGCACGATCACGGTTGCGACATCGGGGCACGATACCAGCGCGGCATCGACATTGGCCTTGAGCGGAACTTTGCGTCCGCCGCGCAAGCCTTCATCGGCGGTCAGCACGATGCGGCTGTCGCAATCCTGAATTCGCCCGGCCAGCGCTTCGGGCGAAAACCCTGCAAATACAATCGAATGGATCGCACCGATGCGCGCGCAAGCCAGCATCGCCACCGCCGCTTCGGGCACCATTGGCAGATAGATCGTCACCCGATCCCCGCGTTTGACGCCTTTGTGTTTGAGCGCATTGGCCAATTGGCAGACTTGCCCGTGCAGCGCGCGAAAACTGATGCGCCGTTCGGGTTCGGCCGGATCGTCGGGTTCCCACAAGATCGCGATATCATCACCCCGCGTGGCAAGGTGGCGATCCAGACAATTGGCCGACAAGTTCAGCGTGCCATCGGCAAACCAGCGGATACCGAAATCGGCCTGATCGAACGAGCTGTCGTTGACGCGGGTGAACGGGCGGATCCAGTCGATCCGCTGCGCCTCATCGCGCCAGAAGACATCGGGCTGCGTGATCGAACGCTGATACAACGTGTCGTAAGCGGCGGCATCGACACGGGCATCGCGCGCCCAATCCCCCGGAACGGCATAGACGGTTTCACTATCAGCCATGGCATCCCTCTCACGATCCGGCCCGCTGTCCGCGCGCCGGTCAGACGGTGCGCATAAGGCCGTTTGCGTGGCCATACCACCGCGCGCGTCGCGACATAACCCCCGACCAAAGTCTTGGGTCACCGTCCGCAACGGCCCATGCGACTTTGGTCGGGGTGGTGCGCGATGGGGTTCTGCGCGAAGCAGCCGCCGAATTACTCCGGTCCGCAGCATCAGCGGCCCGGCAGATAAAAATGGAGAGCGAATGATGACAAGGAACCGGACAGTCGTGGCGGCGCTGCTGATGGGCACAAGCGCGCTGCTGACCCCAGCGGCAGCGAACGCAAAAGCGCGCCATTCCGCGCCGACCGCACGCGAAGCCCAGCTTGAAGCGCGCATTCAAAAACTGGAAGCGGCACTGCTGCAACTGCGGACCGATCTCGGCACCGCGCACGATGCGCAAGCGAGCGCCCAAGCGCAAGTTCAGGCACAGGCCGCGCAAGTCGGCGCGGTGCAGGCGGTTGCCACTGCTGCTGCCCAAACCGCGCAGACCGCCGCCACACACGCAGAAGCTACTGCGACCAAGCTGGCGGCGCTGGAAGCACGCCCCGCGCCCGAAGGGATGCGCGTGGGTGCCACCACCATCCGCATCGGCGGCTACCTGAAGCTGGAAGCCGCCAATAGCCACTTCAGCAATGGTACGGTCGCCACCAATACGCTGGGCCGCGATTTCTATGTGCCGCAAGCGATCCCGGTTGGCGGCAGCGCCAGCCGAGTGCAGGATTTTTCGGCCAAGCAGACACGGTTGTGGCTCAATCTGGAAACCAACGTCGGATCGCACACGCTCAAAGGCTATGTCGAAACGGACTTCCAGACATCCGCCGGCACGCAAGGGTCGCAGCGCACCACCAATGGCTATAATCTGGCGCTGCGCCGCGCCTATGTCCAGCTTGATCGCTGGACGTTCGGGCAAGACTGGACGACATTTCAGTATGTTGCCGCGCTTCCCGAAAGCACCGACTATGTTGGCGCAACCGAAGGTTCGGTGTTCGTGCGGCAACCGCTGATCCGCTATAGCGCGCCGCTGGGCAAAGGCCTGACGCTGCATCTTGCCGCTGAAAACCCCGAAGCCGGAACCGTTACCGCAGGCAGTGCTGCCTTGGTCGAAAATGGCACCGACCGCCTGCCCGACTTTGCCGCGCGGCTGGTCTATGCCAATCCGCATGGCGAACTGTCGCTGGCGGCGCTGGGGCGGCAAGTGCGCGTGCAGAACCAGGCCGTCGCCGCCACGGCGGGCGGCTATGGCGTGAGCGGCGCGGGCAAGCTGTTCCTCAAGGCCGACAAGTCGATCGATCTGCGCTTCATGGCGACGTATGGGCAGAATATCGGGCGCTATGTCGGGCTGAATTTCACTCCCGATGCGGTCTATCTGCCCGCCACCAACAGCTTGGCCGATACCCGCGTGTTTGCCGGCTTTGCCGCGCTGCGGGTCGGACTGACCCCCACCGTGCGCGCCAATCTGATCGGCAGTTTCCAGAAATCCGAATTTGACAGTGCGCTGAGCGCGGCCAATATCGCCTCCTTGAACAAACAGGCGTGGAGCGGGGCGGTCAACCTGTTCTATTCACCGGTGAAACCGGTCGATCTGGGGATCGAGTTCCGCCATGGTGAACGCGAACTGGAAAGCGGGCTGAGCGGCAAGCTCGACCGGATCGAATTTGCCGCCAAATACAGCTTCTAACCTACCAAAAAACAAACCGGTTCGTCCAATAACGGGAGAGTCCTCATGGCAACATCATACGACGCATTGCCAAAACATCATCAGGCCACGCAAAGTGAAAAGCTGGTCATCACTGCATCGTCGCTCGGCACGGTGTTTGAATGGTATGATTTCTACCTCTATGGCCTGTTGACCGCGATCATCGCGGCGCAGTTTTTGACCGGACTGAACGCGACGACATCGTTCATCATGGCACTGCTGGTGTTTGCCGCCGGGTTTGTCGTGCGCCCGTTCGGTGCCTTGGTGTTTGGCCGCATCGGCGATCTGGTCGGGCGGCGCTATACCTTCATCATCACGCTGACGGTGATGGGGCTATCGACCTTTCTGGTCGGCTGCTTGCCGACGTACAAGACCGTGGGCGTGGCCGCGCCGATCATGCTGGTGATCTTGCGGATGTTGCAGGGTCTTGCGCTTGGCGGGGAATATGGCGGGGCGGCGACGTATGTTGCCGAACACGCGCCCGACAACAAGCGCGGGCTCTATACCAGCTTCATCCAGATCACCGCCACGGCGGGGCTGGCGATGGCGCTGCTGATCGTGATCGCGGTGCGATCCCCGGTGACGGGCGTGGGCGAAGAGGCGTTCAAGGCGTGGGGCTGGCGCATTCCCTATCTCTTGTCGGGCGCGTTTCTGGTGGTCGGGCTGTGGTTGCGGCTTAAGCTGCACGAATCGCCCGTGTTCCAGAAGATGAAGGCCGAGGGCACGTCATCCAAAGCACCGCTGACCGAAGCCTTTGCCGAATGGAAAAATCTGAAAATCGTGCTGATCGCGTTTTTCGGCGCCATCGCGGGCCAGGCCGTGATCTGGTACACGGGTCAGCTTTATGCCATGTATTTCCTTGAAAAAATGCTCAAGGTCGAAGGGTTGACCGCCAATACGCTGGTGATGGCGGCTTTGGTGCTGGCAGTGCCGTTCTTCCTGTTCTTCGGCTGGTTGTCGGACAAAGTGGGGCGCAAACCGATCATCATGGCGGGCTGTGCGCTCGCCGCGCTGACGATGTTCCCCACGTTCCACGCGCTGACCCGCGCGGCCAATCCGGCGCTCGCGCTGGCGCAGGAAACCGCGCCGGTTACGGTGACGGCCAATCCGGCGGAATGTTCATCGCAGTTCGATCCCGTCGGGCAGAACAAGTTTGACACCACCAGTTGCGATATCGTCAAGAACGCGTTGGCCAAAGCGGCGGTCAACTATCGCAATGTCGCCGCGCCTGCGGGCACTGTGGCCTCGATCTCGATTGGTGCGACCACGATCATCGCGCCCGATCCCAAAGCGGTGACCGGTGATGATCGCAAAAAGGCGATTGCCGCTTTCACCGCCAAAATCGCTGGCGCGCCGGCTGTTGCGGCCAAACCCGCCGATGGGGCCAAAGCCGCAGAACCGGCCAAACCGGCGGTGATCGGCGAACTGTCCAAAGTCGGCTATCCGGCCAAAGCCGATCCCAAGGCGATCAACACGCCGATGGTGGTGGCGCTGTTGTTCTACCTCGTGCTGCTGGTCACGATGGTCTATGGCCCGATTGCGGCGATGCTGGTTGAACTGTTCCCCAGCAAGATCCGCTATACCTCGATGTCGCTGCCCTATCACATCGGCAACGGCTGGCTGGGCGGGTTGCTACCGGCCATCGGCTTTGCGATGGTCGCGGCGAACGGCGATATCTACTACGGGTTCTGGTACCCGGTGGTGGTCGCCGCGCTGACTTTGGTGATCGGCATGATTTTCCTGCCGGAAACCTACAAGCGCAAGATCGACTGATCGAACCGGACGTGTGCCGCGCCTTGTTCCAGATCAAGGCGCGGCCCGTACGATTTCGCCAACAGGGGCCGCAGCCGCAGCACGCGGTTTTGCCAAGGATATGACCCGATGCCCGATAGCACCATCGCCAGCCCGTTTACCGTAAGCACGCGTTCGGGTTTGATGCTCGCCGTCCGCCCAGCGACTGAACAGGACGAACCCGCGCTGATTGCCTTGTTCGACCAGGTCACACCCGAAGACCGGCGCTTTCGCTTTTTCGCGGCAAGCGAGCATATCAGCCATGACCAGCTTGAACCGCTGATCCATGCCGACCATTTCACTTCGGAAAGCTTCGTGGCGTTTGATGCGGCCAGTGGCGAACTCGTGGCATCGGCGTTACTGGCTTCGGACAGTCAGCGCGATACCGCCGAAATCGCCATTTCAATCCATGCCGGTTACAAAGGTCAGGGCGTGGGCTGGGCCTTGCTCGATGTGCTGGCGCGTGAGGCAGAGCGGCGCGGCATCCGTCAAGTGATCGCCATCGAAAGCCGCGACAACCATGCCGCCATCGAACTCGAACGCGAAAAAGGCTTTACCCCCGCACCGTTCGCCGATGATCCCGCGCTCGTCGTGCTGTCGCGCCAGTTTCGTTAGGCTGGGCGTATGAGCGAGATCTATCAGCGCACGCTCGAACGCAGCTTGGCCGACGCGGAAGGGTTCTGGCTTGATGCCGCGCAGGCCATCGACTGGGTCGATCCGCCGACGCGCGCGCATGGCGAAACCGCCGGATGGTTCGCCAACGCGCGGCTCAACACGTGTTACAATTGCGTTGATCGCCACGTTCTGGCGGGCCGGGGCGATGCGCTCGCGCTGATTTACGACAGCCCGGTCACCGGCACGATCACGCGTTTCAGCTATGCCGAACTGCTTGGCGAAGTGGGTCGCGTAGCCGCCATGCTGGTGCGGCTGGGGGTGGGCAAAGCGGATCGCGTGATCATCTATATGCCGATGGTGCCCGAAACGCTGTTCGCGATGCTGGCTTGCGCGCGGCTTGGCGCGATCCATTCGGTGGTGTTCGGCGGGTTTGCCGCGCCCGAACTCGCCAAACGGATCGACGATGCCGAACCGGCCGTGGTGCTGACCGCATCGTGCGGGATCGAAGGCGCGAAAGTCATCGCCTACAAACCGCTCGTCGATGCCGCGCTGGCCTTGGCGAAGCATTGCCCCGATCATGTCGTGGTGTTGCAACGGGCCGAATTGGCGGCTGAACTGACCGGCCCGTGCGATCATGAATGGGCCGCGCTGCGGGCCGCAACCGCCGATGACCCCGTTCCCGCCTGCGTGCCCGTGGCCGCCACTGATCCGCTCTATATCCTCTACACGTCAGGCACGACCGGCACGCCCAAAGGCGTGGTGCGCGACACTGGCGGCCATGCCGTCGCACTGGCATGGTCGATGGCGCATATTTACGGTATCGGGCCGGGTGACGTGTTCTGGGCGGCGTCTGACGTCGGCTGGGTGGTGGGGCACAGCTATATCGTCTATGCGCCGTTGCTGGTGGGCGCGACGACGTTGCTGTTTGAGGGCAAGCCGGTCGGCACGCCCGACGCCGGAACATTCTGGCGCACGATCACGCGCCACGCGGTCAAAGTGTTCTTTACCGCGCCGACCGCGATCCGCGCGGTGCGCAAAGAGGATCCCGATGCGGCGTTTCTTCACGCCATCGGCATTGGCGGGCTGAAGGCGGTGTTCCTTGCGGGCGAACGCGCCGATCCTGATACTATCGGCTGGCTGGAGACGCACAGCGGATTGCCGGTGATCGACCATTGGTGGCAGACCGAATTGGGCTGGCCCGCGATTGCCACGTGCTTCGCGCTCGGCGACAGTCGCCGCAAACGCGGCAGCGCCGGGTTTGCAGTGCCGGGATTTGCCTTTGCCGTGCTGGGCGAAGACGGGCGCGAAGTCGCCACCGGCATGAGCGGGTCGGTCGTGATAAAAGCCCCGCTCGCGCCTGGTGCCTTTGCGTCGCTGTGGCGCAACGAAGCCGGATTTGCGCGCAATTTCGTGACGTATCCGGGCTATTACGAAACCGGCGATGCCGGGTTCATCAATGATGAAGGGTTCATCCACATTATGGGGCGAACCGATGATATCATCAATGTGGCCGGGCACCGCCTGTCAACCGGGCAGATGGAACAGATCGTCGCGCGGCAGGACGGGGTGGCCGAATGCGCGGTGATCGGGGCGGATGACCCGATCAAGGGCATGGTGCCAATGGCATTCGTGGTGCTGCGCGCCGGATATGCCGAAGCCGATCTGCTGCCCGCACGCGCGATTGCGGCGGTGCGCGACGAACTGGGCGCGGTCGGCGCGTTGAAAACCGTTCACGTGGTCGCGCAACTGCCCAAGACCCGATCCGGCAAGATCTTGCGCAAATTGCTGCGGCAGATCGCCAGCGGCGCGGAATGGGACAGTCCGCCGACCATCGAAGACGCCGAAGTCCCGCGCGTGATCGCCGCGCAGCTACAGAAAATCTGAACAAGCCGATTTTATGCCCGATGCAGGCAAACGAATGCTCTTTTAAGCCCTCCCCCTCAGGGCAGGGCTATCACATATTGAAACTAGGTCCTCCCCCTTTGGGGGAGGTGGCAGCGCGTAGCGCTG
>CAINGT010000054.1 GCA_903848655.1 uncultured Sphingomonadales bacterium | reverse complement strand
TTTACCTTCGGTGGCCTGCGGCTCGCAATAAATCACGCGAAAACAAAGACTCTAGAGCGGAATGCGATTCAATCTAATCGCATTCCGCTATAAGATCAGGCAGCAACCACCGGGTTGCGCAAGCTGCCGATCTTTTCCACCCCGCAATCGATCGTATCGCCGGGCACCAGCCATTCCTGCGGCGTGCGGCCCGCGCCGACGCCTTCGGGCGTACCGGTGGCAATAATGTCACCGGGTTCCAGCGTGATGCCCTGGCTGATATCGGCGATCAGCTCGTCAACTTTGAACAGCATATGGCTGGTGTTGCTGCGCTGCTTTTGCACGCCGTTGACAGTGAGCCACAAGTCCAGCGTCTGCGGATCGGGGATTTCGTCGGCAGTGACGATGCACGGGCCCATCGGCGCGTACGTATCCTGCCCCTTTGAATAGATCCACTGGCCAGCGCGGCGATTGTCGCGCGCGCTCATGTCCACCAGCACGGTGTACCCAAACACGTGCGCCAGTGCATCGGCGCGCGTCACCCGCTTGGCCGTCGTGCCGATGATCGCGGCAAGTTCGACTTCCCAATCGAGCTGCTGCGTAATCCGGGCATCATGCAGAATCGGATCGCCGGGGCCGCATACGCTGGTCGGCGGCTTGGAAAAGATCACCGGCTGCTTGGGCAGGTCGGGCGATGTGTCGAGCGCGGCGGCGCTTTCCGCCACATGGTCGATATAGTTCAGCCCGATGCCAAAAATGTTTTTGCGTGGCCGCGGGATCGGCGCGAGCAGCTTGACATTCGCCAGCGGCACGGCGGTGCCGATTGACCACTTTGCGCGCGCCTGTTCCAGCAACGCAGCCGTGGCCGTCACCGCGACCGGGCCAAGATCGATGAAATCGAGCATCGTTGCGGGCAAGGCCACGCCGACGCTGCTGCCGAAGCGTTCGAGATCGATGACCAGATCATCGACGAGCGCGCCCAAGCGGCCTGCGGCATCGACGTGCGAACGATAAGTTACGAGGCGCATGGCAGTCCTTTGGTTGAGTCAGGATACAATCGGCTGATGGCCGTCATTTTCGCCCAATGCTTGCTCGCGATAGAGGCCGAGCGCCTTCATCACCGGCAGGTCATGAAACGCGAACAAGCAGGCATCATCGCTTGCCGAAGCGTTGACATGTTCGTGGAACATCCAGCTCGGCACGCAGAAGATATCGCGTTCTTGCCAGTCGAGCCGTTGGCCATTGATAATCGAATGGCCCGACCCTTTGCAGCACTGGTACAAAAAGCTGCCGACTTGGCGGTGCGCCTTGGTGTGTTCGCCCGGGCGCAACATCTGGATGCTTGCGCCGATTGTCGCCATGACCGCGCCGCCGGTTGCGGGGTTGACATAATCCATGTGAATGCCGTCAAACGGCGATCCATCGCTGGCGCGCGCAAACCGCTGCAGTGCCTCATAGGTCGGGCCCCATTCGTACTTGAACAGCGGCGAATAGCGTTTCGACCAGTCCGACCCCGCCGGGCGCAAGCCGGGATTGCCCCAGTGCAGCGTCGAATCATCGACCGCATAAGTCACGGCTTGCTGCAATTCGGGGTGAACCTCGTAAAACCCCGCCTCCAGCGCGTTCATCAGCGGGATATCGAGCCCATCCTGCCAGATGCACGGCGTGCCATCCTCGCGCACGCCATGTTCGTGCCACGTGCCATTGGGCGTGAGCACAAAATCGTTCGCGCCCAGCGTCATCTTGTGGCCATCGACATTGGTATAGGCGCCTTCGCCTTCCATAATAAAGCGCAGCGCCGATGCCGAATGGCGGTGGCTCGAAGCGAGTTCACCCGGATGCATCACTTGCAGCCCGGAATAGAGCCAGCCGACCGCCGCCACCACTTCGCTACGGCCAGGATTTTCCAGATAGATCACGCGCCGCCCCGCTTGTTCCGGGGTTACCAGATCGATCGAGCGCAGCACTTTTTCGCGCAAGTCAGCATAGCGCCAGACGACCGGAACCGATTCACTTTTCGGCTCCCACGGCTCAATCTTGTTGGCAACGGTCCACAGCGCGCCCGCGTGGACGTGTTTCAACTCGGCATAATAAGCCCTGAGCGCGTCGGTATCCGCCACATTCGCGCGGCCGATCACATCCTCGCGATAGGCGTCGTAGCTCTCCGTCGCCATGTGCGCTCCTTCTTGCAATTATTATAGGCTTAAAATTTCTCGCTTGCAGTGTCAATGCGAAGTTGCTTTATATCCTGCAGCTTTATGCAAAGGTGATAGCGATGACGGGATATACGGCAGCAGTGGTCCAAGCAGCGTCGCTGCCGTTCGATCCGCAAGGCTGCGCTGACAAGGCCGCAGCGCTGATCGCCGAAGCTGCGGCAGCGGGCGCGCGGCTGGCCGTGTTTCCCGAAGCGTTTCTTGGCTGTTATCCCAAAGGCGCATCGTTCGGCGCGCCGGTCGGGATGCGCAAACCCCAGGGTCGCGCCGATTTCGCCGCCTATCACCGCAGCGCGGTGGCGCTTGATGGGCCGGAAGTCGCGGTGATCGCGCAGGCCGCCGCCGATGCGGATATCTTTGTGGTGATGGGCTGTATCGAGCGCGATGGCGGCACGCTCTATTGCACGGCATTGTACTTTGACGGCGTGCAGGGCTTGGTGGGCAAGCACCGCAAGCTCATGCCGACCGGTTCCGAACGGTTGATCTGGGGCTTTGGCGACGGATCGACTCTGCCGGTTTTCGATACCTCGCTCGGGCGGATCGGCGCGGTGATCTGCTGGGAAAACTATATGCCGATGCTGCGCATGGCGATGTATGACAAAGGCGTGTCGATCTATTGCACCCCGACCGCCGATGATCGCGACACATGGCTGCCAACATTGCGGCATATCGCGCTCGAAGGGCGTTGCTTCGTGCTGTCGGCGTGTCAGCATATTACTCGTGGCAGCTATCCCGCCGACTATGATTGCGCATTGGGCGATGATCCGGCCACAGTGCTGATGCGCGGCGGCAGCGCCATCGTCGGCCCGCTGGGCGAAGTGCTCGCCGGCCCGGCGTTCGATGGCGAAACCATTCTCTATGCCCAGATCGATCTCGACGCGGTCGTGCGCGGGAAATACGATTTCGACGTCGTCGGCCATTACGCCCGCCCCGATATCTTTGCGCTCAGCGTCGATGACCGCGCGCGCGCGCCAGTCCGGCTCGGTTGATCCGATGCAATTTGACCTTCGGACAATGGCGGCGGGCGATGTCTACAAAATCCTTGGCGGATCAGTCACACCCCGCCCGATCGCCTGGGTCACCAGCCAGTCCGCCGCCGGGATCCGCAATGCCGCGCCCTATAGCTTTTTCAATGTCATGGGCCACGCCCCCCCAACCATCGCGCTCGGCCTGCTCGGTTTGCCCGATGGCGGCTACAAGGACACCGCTGCGAACATCCTTGAAACCGGCGAATTCGTTATCAACCTGGTGACCGAGGCCGATGCCGAGGCGATGAACCTGACTTGCATCGACGCCCCGCCAGAAGTGGACGAACTCACGCTCGCCGGCATCGCAACCGCGCCGTCACAGACCATAGCCCCGCCGCGCATCACCTCATCCCCGGTCAGCTTCGAATGCCGAATGCTGCACGCAATCAAGACCGGACCAGCGCAGACCATCGTGATCGGCGAAGTGCTGTTCGCCCACATCGCCGACGCCCACATCCTTGATCGCGACCGCTTGCACATCGATGCCCCATCAATGCACCTGATTGGCCGAATGCACGGGGCAGGGTGGTACACCCGCTCAACCGACTTGTTTCAGTTGGAACGGCCAAGCTACCGCACATGGTCCGAACGCGGCACTGATCGGGGATAGGGGCGAAAGGGCGTGTGCGGGGCGTGATGACTGCGAACCCGTTGCCAACACCACCCGCGCAGTGCCGCTTCAGCCACTTGGCCAGAACATCCGGATCGCTCGCCACGCAGTCGCGCCGCAAAACCTTGCCCTCGCCATAAACTACACGGTCTTGTCATCAACATCCAATCCGGCATCATGCGCGAGGGTTACCCTACGCGTTTGGAGCGCTCATGCGATTCCGTGCCAACAAGGTGGGTGGCTACCGCAATTACTCAATGTCCTCGGAATTCGACGCCAACATAGGCCCCGCCGCGATCTGGATCGCCATGATGAAGACCCAACCGCCCTTCTCCATCGCTCGCTCAATGCCAGACGTTAGGCTGCGAGGGAAGCCAAGCCCCGTGTCAAGCACGGGGCGACGGGCGGGGTGATTGCAGAGGTGTCCGCTCTCCACCATTTCTGACCATCATGGCGCACCAAATTGCCATCAAAAGCCGACCGTCGCCCCGTGCTTGACACGGGGCTTGGCTACCTTCAGGCTTTGCCACGCGTCGGTTCTTCCGCTGAATATCCCTGCTCCGTGCGACAGCTGAAGCAGACTTTGTTCCCGGTGTTGCGGGTGAGTTCAGCACGCTGCACGCTGCCGTGACGAAGCCGGGGATGCGCGTCTCTGGCGATCACATCTGCTCCACCCGCAGGCGCGGGAGGTTTGACGCAGCGCTTGGAAGGCGCATGCCCATGGCGGCGGCTCTTTTCATCACCCAGCGCCTGATGGGGCCGGTTTCGACCGCCGCTGTCGGCAGGGTCTGGACAGATGCGTGCGGGAGCTATAACTGGCCTAACCAATAATACGGGAAAGGTAAGAATGATGCGGTCAGGATATTCTGCCACGATTGCGCTGGCCGTGCTTGCCATTTCAACCTGCGGCCCCAACGCGTTCGCGCGGCCCCCCGCGATCGTCGCGCCCGCTGCCGCCCCTCGCGAGACCCGCGATCTGACGGACAACTGGCGGTTTCGCGATGGCGACGCTGGTGTCGAGGCCAATGCGCCCGCGTTCGATGACAGCGGCTGGGAGAAAGTCAGCCTGCCGCACACGTGGAACCGCATCGGCCAATATGGCCTTGAACGCACCACGGCAGTCAACAATCGCCAGGGTGTCGGGGTCTATCGCCTGACATTTCAGGGGCCAGCCGCAGCCGGCGCGCGCCGCCACTGTCTCCAGTTCGACGGGGTCGGCAATATTGCCGAAGTCTGGCTGAACGGGCAGCACGTGGGCGTGCACAAAGGTGCCTTTTCGCGCTTTCGCTTTGATGTGACCGCGCTGCTGCGGCCCGGTGCGGACAATGTGCTGGTGGTGAGGGCTGACAATTCAAAGCCCGCGCCCGGCAGTTCGACGCAAGACGTGATCCCGCTGGGCGGTGATTTCTTTATCCACGGCGGGCTCTATCGCGGCGTTTCGCTGATTAGCGCAGGGCCGGTTGGCATCGATCTGCTCGATCATGGCGGGCCTGGTGTCTATGCGCGCGCCACGCGCGTTTCGCCCGATGCGGCCCAAGTCGCGGTCAAAGTGCGCTTGCGCAACGCCAGCGGTCGCCCGCGCCGGGTGACGGCGCTGACGCAGATTGCCGATGCCGGGGGTGCGGTTGTGGCGACTGGCCAGACCAACTTGGCGGTGGCGGCGGGTGCGGGTGAGGTCGATCAGGCGTTGACACTGCCCCGTCCGCACCTGTGGGACGGTCGCGCCGATCCCTATACCTATCGCGTCATCGTGCGCCTGCTCGACCGGGGGCGTGAACTCGACACGGTCAGCCAGCCGCTCGGCGTGCGCAGCTTTGTGGTGGACAAGGACCAGGGCTTTTTTCTTAACGGGCATCATTTGGCGCTGTTCGGTGCCTCGCGCCATCAGGACCGGCTGGGCAAAGGCTGGGCGATTTCGCCCGCCGACCATGCCGAAGACATGGCGATCATGGCCGAAATGGGCGCGAACACCGTGCGCATGGCGCACTATCAGCACGCGCAGGAATGGGGCGATGCGGCCGATCGGACCGGGATGGTGGCATGGGCCGAAATCCCCTTCGTCAACGCGGTCTCGTTCGTCGATGGCGGCGCGGCCAGCCCCGCGCTTGTCGCCAATGCGCGCGAGCAACTGATCGAATTGATCCGCCAGAACTACAACCACCCGTCGATCATGATGTGGTCGGTCGGCAACGAAATCGATATCGGTGCGGCATTCGGACGCGGCAAACTGCCATCACGCTCGATCGAATTGCTGCGCGATCTGTCCGCGTTGGCCCGCGCCGAAGACCCGTCGCGCCCGTCAACGTTTGCCGACTGCTGCGAAGAGCCCGAAGGCCCCGGTAATACGTCCAATCCGGTGCTGGCGGGTGTGGCCGACTTGATCGGCTATAACCGCTATTACGGCTGGTATTACGGAAAGCCGCAACAGCTTGGCAGTCGGATCGATCACTTCCATGCCAAGCATCCGCAAGTGCCGATGTCGGTCAGCGAATATGGCGCGGGCGGCGGCCTGACGCAGCATTCGGACAACCCGCTGGGCGGGCCGATCAACCCGTTCGGACGCCCGCACCCAGAGGAATACGAAAGCTATTACCACGAAGTCAGCTATCAGGCGCTGAAAGATCGACCCTATCTTTTCGCCAACTGGGTGTGGAACATGTTCGATTTCGCGTCGGACTTGCGGGCCGAGGGCGATGCGATCGATCTGAACGACAAAGGCCTTGTTACGTACGACCGCAAGATCCGCAAGGACGCGTTCTACTTCTACAAGGCCAATCTCAACCCCGAACCGATGATCTATCTGACCAGTCGGCGCTATGTCGATCGTGCTTATCCAGTCGCCGATGTGCGCGCCTATAGCAGTGCCGCCAGCGCCACGCTGATGGTCAATGGCAACCCGATCGGTAGCACGGCCTGCCCGGATCATATTTGCGTGTGGCCGCACGTTGCGCTGCGACCGGGGGATAACACGCTGATCGCGGCGGCTGCGGGAGTGACCGATACGATCCACTGGACTGGCCCTGACTCGCTCGCCAACGGGTTGCACCTCGATTCCGGCAATCTGGCCGGGCACCTTGCGGCGGACGGCACGCGCTATGGCTCGGACACGTTCTTTACCGGTGGCGAAGGCCGCGTGCTCAACCAGGCCGGGTTCGGTCCAGATCGCAACAAGGGCCGACGAACGGTCAGCGGGTCCGCCGACGCGCTGCTGTTCGATAGCTGGCGCGAAGGCGCATTCAGCTATGATCTGCCGGTGGCCGATGGCACCTGGCGCGTGACGATTGCCACGTTCGAGCCCGATCCCGCGCAAGTGGCGACGCGCAGCTTTGCGGTTGCGGTTGACGGCAAGCCGATGGCAGCGCCGATTATACCGGGACTGCTGGCGGGCGGCGCGTTGAAGGCGACTTCGACCAGCTTTGTGGCCAAGACGACCGGGGGGCATCTGAAGCTGGATTTCCAGCCGCTGGGCGGGCCTGCGCTGGTCGCGGCGATTGATCTGACACGGGTACCCTGACCACCAAGCCGTTAAGACCAACGCAACAAAGTTGGCTTGACCAATTTTTGTGATGCGATTATAGCTGCCACGACAAAAAATTTTTGGGAGAGAACTGTTATGCGCAACTACGCCCGGTTTGCTGGAGCCGCTCTGGTCCTTTTGCCTTCCGGCGCCGCCTTTGCGCAGGCTACCGGCCCCGCCGCCGCCGCGCCCGCTGATAGCGGGGGACTGGCCGAAATCATCGTTACCGCGACCAAGCGCGAATCGAACCTGCAGAACGTTGCCGTCGCGGTCACCGCGCTGACTGCCGAAACGATCCAGAACCAGCGCATTGCGCAGTTTTCCGATCTGACGCGCGCCGCCGCGTCGCTGACGCTGACCGAAGACCGCGCCTCACCCAACAATTCGGTGATCTTGCGTGGCATCGGCACGTATGCCTTTTCGATCGGGGTTGAACCGAGCGTGGCGGTGATCGTCGATGATGTTCCGGTGGTACAGCAGGCGCAGGCATTCGACAGCTTGGGCGATGTCGCGCGAATCGAAGTGTTGCGCGGCCCGCAAGGCACGCTGTTTGGCAAGAACGCATCGGCCGGCGCGATCAATATCGTGACCAAGGACCCGGGCAAAACACTCGAAGTCGGCGGCCAGGTTACCGCCACCACCGATTCGGGCTATCGCGGAGAGGCGAGCATTTCCTCGCCGCTTAGCGCTACGTCGGGGTTGCGGATTAGTGGTTATTACGACCGGTATGAAGGCAATGTGCGCAACTTGTCCAACGGTCGCTTGCTCAACGATCGCACCAATTACGGCATACGTGCCAAGTTCAAGGCTGAACTGGCACCACGGCTGACAATGACGCTGGGTGCAAGTTATTCGCGTCAGGATCAGAACGGCGCGGGCTACACGCTGCGCTCGATCGACCTGAAATACATCCCCCCGGGCAAGACCACGCCGGTCGTTCCGACCGCGTTTGGCGTGCCGTTTACCCCCGATCTGGTTGGCATTACGCCGGGACCGGGCAATTACAGCGTCTATCTCGACAACGACGAGGCGACGACCAGCCGGCAAGTTGGCGGCAGCGGCAAGCTGGATTACGATCTTGGCTTTGCGCACTTGCTTTCGGTTACGAGCTATCAGGACTGGAAGTACAACTTCACCGCCGATACCGACCTTAGCGATCTCAACATCAACGGCACCGCAACGCCAGTTACCAACCCGGTGCAGCCTGGCCGCGGCATCAGCAACAGCGGGCCCTATCATGCGACGTCGTTCACGCAGGAACTGCGCCTGACTTCAAGCGGCAGCGGGCCGTTGTCGTACGTGCTCGGCGGGTTTTATGCCAACGCCGCGACCGGTCGCGATTTCGTGCGTGGCCCGGTGTTCGTGCTCGCGCAATGGCATGGGTACCAAGGTACGCGCAGCCTCGCCGCCTTTGCCGGTGTGGACTATAAGCTTGCGACCGGCACGACGGTAAGTGGCGCGGTTCGCGTCAACAACGAGCGGGTGCAGGACTTTTTCGTAAACCAACTGCCCACCGCAACAGTCCAGACCGCAACATCTATCGGCACGTGCGGTGCTGGCAGCACTGGCTGCGCCGGACGCAATGTCGATACTGCGGTGACGTACAAGGCTTCGGTCCGGCAGGAACTGGCTCCTGCGGTTTCGGTCTATGCCAGCGTCGCTTCGGGCTACAAGGGTTTCGCCTATGACATTTCGTCGGGCTATACCCCGCTGCGTACCGCCAACCCGGTCCGCCCCGAACGTTCGACGAGCTATGAAATCGGGCTCAAGAGCCGGTTCCTCGACAATCACCTGCAAGTCAACCTGACCGGGTTCTATACCAATTATAACAACTTTCAGGCGCAGTCCGCGCAGATCATCAATGGCGCGCTGCAAAACAAGCTTAACAACGTCGGCAAGCTGCGGACGCAGGGTTTCGAACTCGAGCTTGCGGCCAAGGCTACTGATTGGCTGCGGTTCGATGGTTCGGCAGCATATACCGATGCCAAAGTTGTTTCGTTCAAAGATGCGGCCTGTTACGCGGGCCAAGCCGCAGACCAGGCGCTTGCCGGGTTCGCCCCCGGTGCCGAAGGGATCAACTTCTGCGGTGCCACGACAACGCCCGGGCTCACCGGCTCGTTCCAGGACCGTTCGGGTTCGCGACTGCCCAATTCGCCCAAGTTCAAGTACAATATCGGAGCTACCATCGAACGCGACGTAATGACCGACGTGAAGGGCCTGTTCATCGTCAACTACGTCCACCAGTCGGGTGTTTCGTTCGACCTGCTGGGCAACCCGTTGCTGCGGCAGGAGGCCTATGGCATTCTCAACAGCTCGATCGGGATTGAAACCGGCCACTTCAAGGTCACAGTCTTCGCCAACAACCTGTTCGACAAGCACTATGGATCGACCTTCACCGACGGGTTTGGCACATTGGGCGTCCATGCCGTGTTCCAGCAATTGCCGCGCGATTCGCAGCGGTACTTCGGCATCAAAGTCGGCGCGAAGTTCTGAGTTTGCCAAACCTGCCCTGAACCGGCCGGTCGGACGAAAGTCCGGCCGGCCGTTTGTTTGGCCAGCGCGCGATTAGAGCGTGATGCGAAAAAGTGGGAACCGGTTTTTCGCAATAAATCACGCGAAAACAAAGACTCTAGAGCGGAATGCGATTCAATCTAATCGCATTCCGCTCTAGAGCATGATGCGAACAAGTGGGCACCGGTTTTTCGCAAAAAATCATGCGAAAACAAAGACTCCTAGAGCATGATGCGATTCTTTCTTATCGCATCATGCTCTAGGTGTAGGGCGCGTCGGCGCTGCGGGCCGGGATCGCGCCCGCGCGGGTGACCACCCAGCCCGCCAGCCGGTGCCCGGCCAGCGCGGCTTCGGCAATCGGCGCACCGCGCAGCCACGCATCGAGCAAGCCCGCGTTGAACGCATCGCCTGCCCCGCTGGTATCGCGCGGAACCAGCACGTGCGGTGGCGCGATCACCCGGCCATCGGGCAGCAGGCAGCCCTTGGGCCCAAGCTTGACCACGGTTTCGCCACAACCGAGCGCTTGCCAATGCGCGGTAACCGAAGCGGCGGTGGCGTTTGCATCGAGCAGCACTTCATCGTCGAGCGTTGGCAGACCGATATCCGCGAGCGCAATCGCCGCATCACGCCAGTGCCGCGCTTCGGCGTGGCTAGGCCACAGTCTGGGGCGGTAATTGCCGTCAAATGCAACTTTGCCGCCATGCGCGCGGACCCGCGCTGCCAGATCGAGCAAGCACCGGCGTCCATCATGATCCAGAATGGCGAGTGAAATCAGCGAGAACACAAACACATCGACCGCTTCGCAGGCGTGCACGGCGGCTTCGGCGGCAGCGAGCGCAAACATGTCGCGCGCCGCGCTGCTGTCGCGCCAATAGGTAAAACTCCGCTCGCCCGCATCATCGGTGGTGATCGCGTAAAGCCCCGCGCTCCGCGTCGGGTGATCGAGCACCAGCGTCGTATCCAGCCCTTCGGCGGCCCACTGCGCTTTCAACTGCTGGCTGAACGGATCGCTGCCCAGCGCGGTCAGAAATGCGACCGCATGGCCACACCGCGCGAGGTGGATCGCGGTGTTGAGCGTGTCACCGCCATACCCCAATCGCCAATCACGCTCGGCGCGCGAAAGCTCCAGCATCCCTTCGCCAACGACGCAGATCCGCACTTACCAATTCCACATCGTGCCATCAGCCAGCCGCGCCACGGGCAGATAAGCTGGCTTGTACGGGTATTTCGCCGCCAGCGCCTCGTCGATGTCAACGCCGTGGCCGGGCGTTTCGCCGCAATGGAGGAAACCGTCGGCAAATGTATAATCGTGCGGGAACACCGCGTCGGTTTCGGGCGTGTGGCGCATATATTCCTGAATGCCGAAATTGGGCACCCAGGTGTCAAAGTGCAGCGCCGCGCCCATCGTTACGGGCGACAAGTCGGTCGCGCCGTGGCAGCCGGTGCGCACCTGATAGAGCGCGGCAAGATCGGCGATGCGGCGCAAGTGGCTGATGCCGCCCGCCCCGACCACAGTGGCGCGGATATAGTCGATCAACTGGTTCTGGATCAGGTCCTTCGCATCCCAGATGGTGTTGAAGATTTCACCCACGGCCAAAGGCGTGGTGGTATGCTGGCGCACCAGTTTGAACGCCTCTTGATTTTCTGCCGGGGTGCAATCTTCCAGCCAGAACAACCGGTGGGGTTCAAGCGCCTTGCCCAATGTCGCTGCTTCTTGCGGGGTATAACGATGGTGCCCGTCGTGCAGCAAGTGATGGTCGAACCCATAAGCATCGCGCAGCTTTTCGAACAGCTTTGGCACGGTGCCGAGCGCCTTGTGCGTATCCCACCCGGTCACGCTTGGCAGCGCCGCATCGGCGGGTTCGTAATAGAGCTTGCCGCGCCCGACCCCATAGGCGTCTTTGACCCCGGGCACTCCGGATTGCGCGCGGATCGCCTTGTAGCCCATGGCGATGTACTGCCCGACCGCGTCGACCGTTTCGCTGATGTCATCGCCATTGGCGTGGCCATAGACCATCACGCCATCGCGGCTGCGCCCGCCGAGCAACTGGTAGAGCGGCATCCCCGCCATCTTGGCCTTGATGTCCCACAGCGCGACATCGACCGCCGCGATTGCCCGCATCGTTACCGGCCCGCGCCGCCAATACGCGCCGCGATAAAGGTACTGCCAGATATCCTCGATCCGGCGCGGGTCCATGCCGATCAGGCAGGGCACGACATGATCGGCGAGGTAGGAAACGACCGACAGCTCGCGCCCGTTAAGCGTGGCATCGCCGATCCCGGTCACGCCCTGATCGGTCTCGATCTTGAGCGTTACGAAATTTCGTCCGGGACAGGTGACGATGACTTTGGCATGGGTGATTTTCACGCTGATGGTATCCCGGTTTGTCTGCTCGCTGACTGCTCCCGGCTTGACCAATCGGCTTTGGCCTGTCAAGTTCAAACAAATTGGTAAGGCCGTAACGGGCGAGAGGAGCGTCAGATGGCTGTTGGCGAAGGACCGGAAACCCGGAATACGGCCAAGACCGCTCCCACCGCTGCACCGCATGACCGGCTCTATCATGAACTGGCGCGCAAGCTGTTCGCCCAGCTCGCTTCGGGCAAGTACAAAATTGGCGACAGGCTGCCGGCTGAGCGTGATCTGGCCGATACTTTCGCGGTCAGCCGCCCCACGGTGCGCGAAGCGGTCATCGCGCTCGAAGTGCAGGGCTATGTCGATGTGCGCGTGGGATCGGGCGCTTATGTCAAGAAGCTGCCCGGTGCCAGCGATGCCCCCGCGTTCGATGTCACTGCGTTTGAACTGACCGAAGCGCGGCTGCTGATCGAGGGGGAGGCTGCGGCGCTTGCTGCTACCAATCTGACCGCCGACGAACTTGGCCAGCTTGATGCGCTGGTGGTGCAAATGGCCGATGAGCGCGAAGGGATGAGCGCACAGTTTGCTGCGGACAAGGCGTTCCATCTGTTGATTGCACAAGGCACCCGCAATGCGGCGATGGTCCACGCGGTCGAGGAACTGTGGCGGATGCGCGCGTCTTCGCCTGAAAGCGCGCTGCTTCACGACAAAGCGCGCGATGCCAAAGTAACCCCGGTGGTCGATGAACACAGCGCAATCGTCACAGCGCTGCGCACGCAGGACCCGGGCAAAGCCCGCGCGGCGATGCGTGCGCACCTTGCGGCGGTGCTCGATCACTTGCTGTTTGCGACCGAGGAAAAGGCGGTACAAGCCGCGCGGCAGGCGGTCGCTTCAAAACGTGCGCGGTTTGGCCGCACCAGCCTGCTGTGAACGGGCCAAAGCTTTCGCGACGCGGGCTGATCGGTGCTGCCATCGCTGCGGGCGCGACTGGTGCGATCACCCCTGCACGCGCGCAGACTGATCCGACCCCGGTCGTGCCAGCCGACCCCGCCGATGTCGCGCGGGCGCGCGCTGAACACTATGAAACCATCGCGCTTTGGCCGACCACCCGGTTTCCCGGTGGCGCGCCCGAGCCGGTGCCCGCAGGGCTGGCCGAACAGACGATTGAGCGCGCACAGCCCGATGAAATGCCCAACCGCGCGCGCAAACTGACCACCGCGCCCCGGATCGAAGTGCTGCGCCCGGCGCGCCCCAACGGCGCGGCGCTGCTGATTATGCCCGGTGGCGGCTATCGCTACGAAGTGATCGACAAAGAAGGCTATGACATCGCGCGGCGGTTCGCGGCGCAGGGCGTAACCGGGTTCGTGCTGAACTACCGCTTTCCGTCTGACGGCTGGGCTTCGGGCGCTGATGCCCCGCTGGCCGATGCGCAGCGCGCGATGCGGCTGATCCGCGCGCAGGCGCAGCAATTCGCGATCGATCCGGAGCGGATTGCGGCGATGGGTTTTTCCGCAGGCGGGCATTTGTGCGCCAATCTGGCCGCGCAGTTCGCGCGGCCTGCGTACCAGCCGTTTGATGCGGCGGATGCGTTGACCGCGCGGCCCTGTCTGGCAGCGGCGATCTATCCGGCGATTCTGGTCGATCAGTTCCATCGCCAGCCGGGCGGTCCGCCCGATCTGTTCGGCGCGGGATCGACCCCCGCGATGCTGGCGCAACATACCCCCAGCCGCCACATTCCCGCCGATGCGCCCCCACACTGGCTGCTCCATGCCGAGGACGATCCGACCGTGCCGCCCGAAAACACGCTGGCGCTGCGCCAGGCGCTGATCGACCGGAAAATTCCGGTGCAGACGCACATGTTCGAGCGCGGCGGCCACGGCTTCGCGCTGCGCTTTACCACGGGCACGCCATTGGCAGCTTGGCCCGATCTGTTCCTCGCCTATGCGCGCAGCCACGGCTGGATTGCGGCATGACCCGCCCGCTCCACCTGCATCCCGACCGGCTGTTTCCGGCTGACCCCGATACCCGCGCGATTGCCCGGCGGCTTTATGCGCTCGTCGCCCACCTGCCGATCATCAGCCCGCACGGGCATACTGATCCCGCGTGGTTTGCCACCGATGCGCCATTCGAAAATGCCACGGCATTGCTGCTGGAGCCCGATCACTACGTGTTCCGGATGCTGTATTCGCAAGGTATCGCGCTCGAATCGCTGGGGATTGGCGGGCATACCGTCGATCCGCGCGCGGCGTGGCGGATCTTTGCCGCGAACTATCACCTGTTTCGCGGCACGCCTTCCCACATGTGGCTTCAGCATGTCTGGGCCGACGTATTCGGGTTTGACGTGGCGTTTGGCGCGGACACTGCGGATCACTATTACGACACGATCAATGCGGCGCTGGCGACCGCTGCCTTTCGCCCGCGCGCCTTGTTCGACCGGTTCGGGATCGAAGTGATCGCCACCACCGAATCGCCGCTTGACGATCTGGCGCACCACGCCGCGATCCGCGCCGAAAACGCCCGGCCCGGCGGGTGGCAGGGCCGGGTGGTGACCGCGTTCCGGCCCGATCCGGTGGTCGATCCCGAATTCGTTGCCGATAACGGCGGGTTCCTCGCCAATCTGGCGACGCTGTCGGCGCTGACCGGCGAAGATGCGCTGACTTATCGCGGCTATCTTGCTGCATTGCGGAGCCGCCGCGCCGCGTTTGCCGCGATGGGCGCAACATCGACCGACCATGGCCACCCCACCGCCGCGACTGCCGATCTGACCGACGCGCAAGCTGCGGCGCTGTTCGCGCGGGTAACTCGTCCCGGTGTCAGCGCGGCTGATGCCGAACTGTTCCGCGCGCACATGCTGACCGTGATGGCGGGCATGAGCCGCGATGACGGGCTGGTCATGCAAATCCACCCCGGATCGTTCCGCAATCACAACGACGGGTTGTTTCGCCGCTTTGGCCGCGACAAGGGTGCCGATATCCCGATGGCGACCGACTATGTCACCGCGTTGCGCCCGCTGCTCAATACATATGGCAACGATCCGGCGCTGTCGATCATCGTGTTCACGCTGGATGAAACCGCCTATGCGCGGGAACTCGCGCCGCTCGCCGGGCATTATCCGGCGCTCAAGCTCGGCCCGGCGTGGTGGTTCCATGACAGCCCTGAAGGGATGCGCCGCTTCCGCGAACACGTGACCGAGACTGCGGGTTTTTACAACACCGTGGGGTTCAACGACGATACGCGCGCGTTTCTTTCGATCCCCGCGCGCCACGATGTCGCGCGGCGGATCGATTGCGGCTTTCTCGCGCGGCTGGTGGCCGAACACCGGATGGATGAGGATGAGGCCGCCGACCTCGCCCCTGATCTTGCCTATAATTTCGCCAAGCGGGCCTATCGGCTGTGAGGTTGGCAACCGGCGTTGCGCTTCCCCCCGCCATCCGCCAGCCCGGCTATGACCGCGCGGCGCAGGCTTGTGGCATTGTCCATTTCGGGATCGGCGCGTTCCACCGCGCGCATCAGGCGGTCTATACCGACGATGCGATGAATGCCGGGGATCGCGATTGGGCGATCACCGGGGTGTCGTTGCGATCGGCCGGCGTGGCCGATCAGATGAACCCGCAAGACGGGCTGTACACGCTGTCCGAACGCGCGGGCGATGCGACTGCACTTCGCCTGATCGGTGCAGTGCGGCGGGTGCTGGTGGCCGCGCGCGAGCCGCAGGCGGTGATCGACGCGGTGGCCGCGCCCGAAACCCGGATCATCAGCTTTACCATTACCGAAAAGGGCTATGCCCGCACCCCCGATGGCGGGCTCGATCCGGCGCTGGCCGGGGCGGGGAGCATCTATGATTTCCTTGGCCAGGGGCTGGCGCGCCGGATGGCCGCCGGGCGCGCGGGCCTGACGCTGCTGTCGTGCGACAACCTTGCGGATAATGGCGGGCAGCTTGCGCGGTTGCTTGATGCGGCGCTTCGCCCGCGCGCTCCGGCGCTGGCCGACTGGGTGCGCGCAACGTGCACGTTCCCCGCCTCGATGGTTGACCGGATCGTGCCCGCCACCACCCCGGCAGACCGCCATTCGATAGCAGCGGCTTGCGGCTGGCGCGATGAAGCTGCGGTCATGACCGAGCCGTTCACGCAATGGGTGATCGAGGACACCTTCGCCGGCCCCCGCCCGCGCTGGGAGGCAGGCGGCGCGCAAGTCACCGCCGACGTGCGCCCGTTTGAAACCGCCAAGCTGCGGATGCTCAACGGCGCGCATTCGGCGCTCGCTTATCTTGGGTTGGCGCGCGGGCACGAGTTTGTCCATCAGGCAATCGCCGATCCCGGGCTTGCCCCGCTGATCGACCGGCTGATGCGGCACGAGGCCGCCCCGACACTCACCCCCGCGCCCGGCCAAGACCTTGCAGCCTATGCCGATGCGCTGATCGCGCGCTTCGCCAACCCGGCGCTCAACCACCGGCTGCGCCAGATCGCGATGGATGGCAGCCAGAAAATCCCGCAGCGCTGGCTGGAAACGCTGGCATTCCACCAGCGCCAAGGCCGCGCTTGCCCGGCGATTCTGGCGGCGCTGGCAGCGTGGATCGGTTTTATCGGGCGCGAGGGGGCCGCGCTTGACGATCCGCTGGCTGCACCGCTCCACCGGTTGTGGCAGGCCGCAGGTGCCAGTGGAATGGCGGCGGCGCTGTTTGGCGCAAGCGGGCTGTTTGCTGCGCACTGGGTCGCCACGCCCGCCGATCTTTCAACGCTGGCGGGGTGCGTGCCATGATCGGCTTCGCCAGCCTGCTGCGCCGCAATATCCGCTGGCAGATCATCGCGGTGATCTTTGTCGGCACCGTCATCAACTACCTCGCGCGCAATTCGCTGGGGGTTTTGGCACCCACGCTCAAGACCACGCTGCACATCACGACCGCGCAATACAGCTATATCGTCGGCGCGTTTCAGCTTGCCTATACGCTGATGCTGCCGGTCTGCGGGCTGGTGATCGACCGCATCGGGCTGCGCGCCGGGTTTGCGCTGTTCGCCGCGATCTGGTCGTTGGCCAATATGCTCCATGCTTTCGCGGGCGGCTGGCTCAGCCTCGCGCTGTTTCGCGGCATTCTGGGCATGAGCGAGGCGGCGGTGATCCCCGCCGGGGTCAAAGCCTCGACCGAATGGTTCCCCGCGCGCGAACGCTCGATTGCAATCGGGTGGGTCAATGTCGGCACGGCGCTGGGCGCAGTGCTTGCGGTGCCGCTCGTCTCGGCGCTGGCGATCTGGTTCAACTGGCGTGCGGCCTTCCTCGCCACGGGTGCGCTCGGGCTGGTCTGGGCGGCGGCATGGTATTGGCTCTATCGCACACCTGCCGAGCACACCCGGCTTACCGCCGGCGAACGAGACTATATCGCCGCCGGGCAGCTTCATGCCAGCAGGCGCAAGCGTCACAGCCTTGGCGAAGTGCGCGTGCTGCTGTCGCAGCCCAAGTTCTGGACGATTGCGATCCCGCGGATGCTTGCCGAACCGGCGTGGCAGACCTTCAGCTTCTGGATCCCGCTTTACCTTGCCAAAGAGCGGGGCATGGATATCGGGCATATCGCGCTGTTCGCGTGGATGCCGTTCCTCGCTGCCGATCTGGGCGGACTGTGCGGCGGCTATGTCTCACCCTTCATCGCCCGCACATTCGGGGTCCAGTTGATCCGCAGCCGCGTGATCGGAGTGGGGCTGGCCGCGCTGCTGATGATCGCGCCGGGCTGTATCGGGCTGGTGGCAAGCCCTTATGTCGCCATCGTGTTCTTGTGCATCGGCGGTTTTGCGCACCAGACGCTGTCGGTGCTAATCAACACGCTGTCGGCTGATTGCTACCCCGCCGATGAAGTCGGCGTTGCCAACGGTTTCGTCAGTCAGGCGGGGTGGATCGGCGGGCTGTTGTTCAGCCTCGCGCTAGGGCAGTTTGCCGATACGGTTGGTTACGGGCCGCTGTTCGGGTTTCTGGGGGTGTTCGACCTGATCGGCGCGGCGATCCTGTTCGTCTTTATTCGTCACCTGATCGCTGCGCATGGCGCGCGCGACGCATGAGGCGCGCCACGCTTTCGCAGCCGCCGGTGTTTGCGCTGGACAGCCGCGCGCCGGGCCGGGTGACGCTGGCGGCCGATACTGGCGCGCTGGCGCATGTGTTCGTGCTCGAACACGATATCGTGCGGCTGCTCGTGTTGCCCGATGGCGCGCTGCATAGCGGCCCCGGTTGGTCGATCGCACCGGGCGCGCCAGATATCGCCGATCCGGGGCGCGACCGGATGAGCGTTGCGGGTTTTGCCTGCCCCGATTTCACCCTGACCGCTGGCGACGGCGGGTTGCGGATCGAAACCGCGCAAATCCGGCTCGATGTGCGGCTGAACGGCTTGCACTGCACGTGGTGGCAACGCGGGGCGGACGGTTGGCACGGCATGGCCACGGATCGCGCGACGCAGGCCTATAACTTCGGCTGGTGGGACGATGCGGTCCACCATTACCGCGCGCGCCAGCCGGGTGAGCGGTTTTACGCCTTGGGCGAACGCAGCGGGCCGATGGATCGCAGCGGGCGGCGGCTTCGGCTCACCAACCTTGACGCGATGGGCTACGATGCCGAGACCGGCGATCCGCTTTACAAACATATTCCCTATGTGCTCGTCGCCCGCCCCGATGGCGTATGCCACGGTGAATTCATCGACAACACCAGCGACATGGTGTTCGATTTCGGTGCCGAGCTGGACAATTACCACGGCGCATACCGCCATGTTCGCGCGGCAGCGGGCGATCTTGATCTGTGGATGATTGCGGGGCCCGATCCGCTGAGCGTTACGCGCCGGTTCACCTGGCTGACCGGGCGACCGGCGCTGATGCCGCGCTGGTCGCTTGGCTATTCCGGCTCGACAATGAGCTATACCGATGCCCCCGATGCGCAAGTGCAAATGGCGCGTTTCCTTGCGCTGCTGGCAGACCACGACATCGGCTGCACATCGTTCCATTTGTCTTCGGGCTATACCTCGATTGGCGCGAAGCGGTATGTGTTTCACTGGAACCGCGACAAGTTTCCCGATCCGGCGGCGTTTGTGCAATCCTACCGCGATGCCGGTGTGCGGCTGGTGGCGAATATCAAACCGGCCTTGCTGCGCGATCACCCGCGCTTTGCCGAAGCTGCCGCGCAAGGCCTGTTCATCGCCGATGCTGCGGGCGAACCGACCGAAATCCAGTACTGGGACGAAACCGGCAGCGCGCTCGATTTTACCAACCCCGCCACCGCCGCATGGTGGCGCGAACAGGTGACCGGGGCGCTGCTCGATTACGGCATTGCCGCCACGTGGAATGACAACAACGAGTGCGAAGTGTGGGATGCGCGTGCGCAGATCGCCGGGTTCGGCACGCCGCGCCCGGCGAGCGAGGTGCGCCCGCTCCATGCCCTGCTGATGATGCGCGCAAGCCGCGCCGCGCAAGCTGCCCACGCGCCGCACGATGCGGCTTATGTGGTCACGCGGTCGGGCATGGCCGGGCTGCACCGTTATGCGCAGACGTGGAGCGGCGACAATTTCACCAGTTGGAAAACGCTGCGGTACAATCTGCGAATGGGGCTGGGCCTCGCGCTGTCGGGCGTATCAAACATCGGCCATGATGTCGGCGGGTTCGCCGGGCCAAGGCCCGATCCTGAACTGTTCGTCCGCTGGGTTCAGGCCGGGATCCTGATGCCACGGTTCAGCATTCATAGCTGGAACGACGATGGCACGGTCAACGAGCCGTGGATGCATCCCGCTGTGCTGCCCGCGATCCGCCGCCTGATGGCGCTGCGCCAGGCGCTGGTGCCGTTCCTTGACGATCTGGCGATCCGCTATGCGGCGGATTACGAGCCGATCATCCGCCCGGTCTGGCTCGCATTCCCCGATGACGCCGAGGCTTGGGCCGAAAGCGACGATCACCTCTTGGGAGCCAATGTGCTGGCCGCGCTGGTGGTCGATCCGGGTGCAACGATGCGCACCATTCGCTTTCCGGGCCACGACACATGGTACGATGTGTGGACGGGCGAAACCTATCAGGGCGGGACCACGGCAACGCTGCCCGCGCCGCTCGACGGCCCGCCGCTGTTGTTTGCGCGCGCGGGTTCGGCGATGCTGGTCGATGGCGCGCGGCAGGGTTTCCGGCCGGAACCGCCCATGCACGCACTGTGGCTGTTCCCTCCGCCGGGCGATGGCGCATTCCACGGCACATGCGCCGACCCCATCGCACGATCCCAAACGGGTTTAGCCGCGCCATGGCGCTTTGAGGGCGAAGCGAGCGCGGATGCGATTGTCGTGCGCGTTCGCGGCGCGGTTGCGGGTGAAAGCTTGCAAATCGTCCTGCCCCGAACCGAGCGCCGCTGCCAGATCGTGTCGTACGCTCCGGGCGATTGACCCCGGTCCGGTTGCAGATGTCACTGCGCTGCAAGCTGGCTCGTCACAGCGGATAGGACAGCCACGCGCGGATCGCGTCATTCATGGCCTGCGGGTTTTCGGCGGGCAGCATATGGCCTGCGCCTGCAATACTATGCAGCGTTGCGTTCGGCACTGCAGCCGCGATGTCTTGATGCTGTGCGGGCGGGCTCCACACATCCAGACTGCCAGTCGCTACAAGCGTTGGGCAGGTGATCCGGGGCAACAGGCTTTCGACCTCGGGGCGCGATAACAATGCGGCCACTTGCGCTTCATACCGCGCCAGCCCCGCGTCGATGCACATCTGGCTGAGCGAGGCGACCAGTGCCTCGTTGCGCGCGTTTTCCGCCGCAATCATCGGCGGCAGCCATGCCGCGACCAAGGCTGCCATACCCTGTTCGCGCCCCAGATCGCGCAAGGCATGGCGCTTGGCCGCTTCGCCGGGGCGGATCTCATGCACACCCGTGCTCACCAGCGCCAGCCGTTCGACCCGGTGCGGCGCGGCGCGGACAATCTCCAGCGCCACGCGTCCGCCCATCGAATGGCCAAGCAGTGCAAACCGTGGCGGCGCGCGATCCAGCACCCGCGCTGCCATCGCCGCAAGATCCGTCGCCTGATCGTCATAAGCCATGGCGATGGCAGCGGGAAAGGCCGCAAGCTGGCCCGCGAAAATGCGCGCATCGCAGATCAGCCCGGGCAGCAGCACCAGCGGCGCAGCCGGCATGGCGGTCATCGTGTGGGCGTGCTCGACGCGGCCAGCCGTTCGATCACGCGGCGCGCGCGCACCCCGCCTTCATCAATGTTGTAGGCGCGCAATTTCATACCCGGATTGGCATGAAGCGAACGCTGCTGGGCTTCAAGAATTTCCACATCTTCAAGGAAAACCGCGCCCTGTTGCGCCTTGAACCGCGCGGTGAACCCGGCATCGCCAACCTCAAAATTGCGCGCCATGCCCCAGAAATAATGAGTGCTGGTTTCGGTTTCGGGCGTCATCACGTCGATCACGAAACCGCGCACGCCCTGATCGTGGCTGTCGAGCGTCGCCCCCGCAGTCACCGGGGCCACACCCACATCGATAATCACCGCCGATGGCGCAATGAATTCGCAGATTTGCCACCGGTCCACCAGCCCGTTCTGCCCCAGCGCGTTGCGCCAGAACGGCGGCGGTTCGATCCCCGCCATCCAGCGGGTCACGAACACCCGGTCGCCTTCGACCCGCGTTGCGATCGGCGTTTCCATCAACTCGGGCTGGCCGATCGAGCCTGCGTGGACATACGTTTCGTGCGTCAGGTCCATCAGATTGTCGATCACCAGCCGGTAATCGCACTGCATCGGGTAATAGCCGCCGTCAAACGTCCACCCTGCTGCCGAACAAGGCCACAAATCGGGGATCAAACCCTGATCGGCCAGCGCCCGATCACCCACCCAGATCCACACGAACCGGTGGCGCTGCGCGACCACAAAGGTTTCAACGCAAATGCTGCGGTTGACCGGATCGGTCTTGATCGGCATTTCTTCTGCAATCCCGTCGCCGCCGATCTTCAACCCGTGATAGCGGCAGCGCAGCGAATCGCCCTCTTTGATCCCCATCGACAGCGGCAACATGCGGTGCGGACAGGCATCACGCATCGCCACCACACTGCGATCAAGCTTGCGCCACGCCACCACCGGCACGCCACAAATCGTCCGCGCCAGCGGTTTTGCATCAAGTTCGCTGTCCCAACCCAGCACGTACCAGGCATTGCGAATATAAGTCATGGCTGCAATCGTACTTCCTCATCGGTGGACCGCCCTGTCCCAACGCGCATAGCAGACATCCGCGCCCGTGCCCAAGCCCCGACGTCTGCATGTCCTTTGGACATGCCTTGGCAACTCGCCCCAAGCGCAAGAGTTCCGGTGCCAAGAGTTCCGGTGCCAGTGCACTTACCGCACAATTTTGTGCTGCGTCAGCGTAATTCGCTCAATTGGCGTGTCTCGGCATTGGACGGCAGGCATCGAATAGTGACTAAATCCGTGATGTCCGCTTCCCACCATTTCCAGCCATCATGGCCCACCACATTGCCATCGAAAACCGACCGTCGCCCCGTGCTTGACACGGGGCTTGGCTTCCCGATGCTGCCATAAGCGGCGGACCAGATCGGAGGTGACGCCAACACAGGTCCCGCCGCGATCTGGTTCGCCATGATGCAGACCCGACCGCCATTCTCCATCGCTCGCTTATGCCAGACGCGAGGCTGCGAGCGAAGCCAAGCCCCGTGTCAAGCACGGGGCGACGGACAGGGTGTTTGCAGAGGTGTCCGCATCCCCCAACAATGCCGCCCTTCAGCGCGCTTATGTGCGGTGTGGGGCGCTGCTATGAACCATACTGAAGGCGCGGACCCTCTTAAGGTGCGCTTATCGCACAACGGGCGGCTAGCGCCACCCGCTCAATGATTATAAAATCGTGGAAAATTGGTCGGGACGAGAGGATTCGAACCTCCGACCCCCACACCCCCAGTGTGATGCGCTACCAGGCTGCGCTACGTCCCGACCGAAGGCGGGGCTATAGGCAGCGGGCGGGGGGATGGCAAGGTCATTGCGGGGGAAAATGTCGCGCGGGGGTGTGTGCTTGGGTTTGCCTTGGTCGGGGCAAGCTGCTAGGCGCGCCGGTCAGGAACGGGTCGTGCGGGTGTTGTGCCGGTACGGGTCGTTCGCAGCGATACGCCCACGGATTGGGCTTTGTTCAGGAACGGACCCGCCTTGCTTTCCATCTTTGATCTGGCCGCCTCGTCCGCCGAAGGTCCGCCCGCTTATGTGCAGTTTCTGCCGCTGGTGGCGATGGGGGTCGTGTTTTTCCTGTTGATCCTGCGGCCGCAGCTGAAAAAGCAGAAAGAGCACCAGCAAAAGATTGCGGCGCTGAAAAAGGGGGATCAGGTGGTCACGGCGGGCGGGTTGATCGCCAAAGTGCTGCGCGTCGATGATGCCACGGTCGAATTGGAAATCGCCAGCGGGGTCAAAGTGCGCGCGGTCAAGGCGACAATTGGCGATATCGTTTCCCCCGGCACCACGCCGGTGGCGAACGACTGATCGCGCGGCGGCAGGGGCGCAGCTATGCTCGATTTTCCGCGCTGGAAAGTGATCAGCCTGTGGCTATTGACGCTGGTATGCGCGCTGGCAGCGGTGCCGACAGTGGTCAGCATGGCCAATCTGCGCTGGCCTGCGGGCTTGCCCGAACCCAAAGTCAATCTGGGGCTCGATCTGGCCGGGGGCAGCCACATCCTGCTTGAGGCTGATCCCGCGCAAGTGCGGCGTCAGAAGATCGATACGATGGAAGAATCGGTGCGGGGCAAGCTGAAAGCGATGGCCCAGCCGGTGCGGATCAGCGATATCTCGAACAACAACGGTACGCTGACATTTCTGGTCGATGATCCGGGCAAGATCGATGCGGTGCGCGAAGCGGTCGAGCCGCTGACCACGGGTGCTGGGATGACCGGCAAGCGCGACTGGACGATCAGCGTGGTTGATGGCAACCGCTTTGTGCTGACGCCTTCGGCCGAAGGGATTGCTCTGGCGGTTACGCAAGCGATGGATTCCGCGGTCGAAGTCGTGCGCAAACGGATCGACGCACTCGGGACCAAGGAACCGACGATTATCCGGTCTGGCCCCAGCCGCATCGTTGTGCAAGTGCCGGGGCTGCAAGACCCGCAAGCGCTCAAAAACTTGCTGAAGCAGACCGCCAAGCTCGAATTCAAGCTGGTCGATATGGCCGCACCGCCCAGCGACGTGGCGCAAGGCATTGCCCCGCCGGGCGACGAAATCGTGCCTTTTGCCGATGCCAAAGGCGGCGCGGGTGCGGCCAAGCTCGCGGTGCGGCGGCTGGGCGGGATTCGCGGCGATCAATTGACCAATGCGCAATTGTCGAACAACCCGCAGACCAATGCCGCCACCGTCACGATCACGTTCAACAGCGAAGGCGGGGAGAAGTTCGCCAGGCTGACATCGGCCAATGTCGGCAAGCCGTTCGCGATTATCCTTGATGGCAAAGTGCTGTCATCGCCCGTGATTAATGAACCGATCTTGGGTGGCAGCGCGGTGATTTCGGGCAATTTCACGGTCGAAAGCGCGGGCCAACTGGCGATTTCGTTGCGGTCGGGCGCGCTGCCGGTCGATCTGAAAGTGGTCGAAGAGCGCACGGTCGGGCCTGATCTGGGGGCGGATTCAATCCGCCGGGGGATGATCGCGATGGGGGTCGGCACGGTCGCGCTCGCGCTGTTCATTCTCGTGACTTACGGCCGGTTTGGCGGTTATGCTTGCGCCGCGCTGGTGATCAACGTGTTCATGATCCTGGGCCTGATGGGGCTGATCGGCACCACGCTGACGCTGCCGGGGATCGCCGGTTTCGTGCTGACGATTGGTGCGGCGGTCGATGCCAATGTGCTGATTTTCGAACGCATCCGTGAAGAGCGCCATCGCGGGCGGCGCGTGGTGGCAGCGGTCGAAATGGGCTATAAAGAGGCGACGCGCGCAATCTTTGACGCCAATATTACCAATATTATCGCCGCCACGCTGATGTTTGCGTTTGGGTCCGGCCCGGTCAAAGGGTTTGCCGTCGTGCTGATCATCGGCATTTTGACATCGGTGTTTACCGCCGTGGTGATGACGCGGATGTGGGTGTCGCAATGGCTGCGCGCCGCCCGCCCCGCCGATATCACGCTGTAATTTGCGGAAAGCTGCACGCGCGATGAAACTGCTCAAGCTGGTTCCCGATCACACCAATATCCATTTCCTGAAATGGCGGGTGCCGTTTTACCTTGGTAGCCTGTTGCTGATGGCCGCGTCGCTGGGTCTGGTGATGACGCGCGGGCTGAATCTGGGGGTCGATTTCATCGGCGGGCAGATGATCCGCGTGACATTTGAACGCAGCGCCGAAGCCCCGGTCGAAGCCTTGCGCGCTGAAGTCACGCGGCTGGGCTATGGCGAGCCGGGAATTCAGCGCTTTGGCAAGCCCAACGAAGTGTCGATCCGCATGAAGCTGCCGCCGGGCGCAGACCATGACCCTGCGCTGGCGGACAAGATGGCGCGCACGATTACGAGCGCGGTCAAAGCGGCGCATAGCGATGCGCGGATTGACGGGGTCGATTCGGTATCGGGCAAAGTGTCAAAGGAACTGGGCTGGGATGCCTTGTGGGCTTTGGGATCGGCGGCGCTGTTTGTGGCAGGCTATATCTGGCTGCGGTTCGAATGGCAGTTCGGGATCGGCGCGCTGCTTAGTTTGGTGCACGATGTCACGCTGACGCTGGGGATGTTTGCGCTGACGCAACTGGAATTTGATCTCAATATCGTGGCCGCGCTGCTGACGCTGATCGGCTATTCGCTCAACGATACGATTGTGGTCTATGACCGCATCCGCGAAAACCTGAAAAAATACCGCAAGATGCCGATGCCCGAATTGCTGGATTTGTCGGTCAACGAAACTTTGGCGCGCACCATCGTCACCTCGCTGTCGATGCTGATCACGCTGATCGCGCTTTTGATCCTGGGGCCGCCGGTGATCTTCGGGTTTACCGCCGCGATCACGCTGGGGATTTTTGTCGGGACATACAGCTCGATCTATATGGCCGCACCGATCCTGATCTGGCTGAAAGTGTCGTCGAAAAGCTTTGTGCCTGGTGAGGCGACGGGTGACGCGGCGGCGGCCCGGCGCAATTAGACCATTGCGCAAAATGGGCGGCACCAGTTTTTACAAAAATCATGCAAAAACAAAGACTCTAGAGCGGAATGCGATTCAAGCTAATCGGATTCTGCTCTAGCGCAGCATTGTTGCGGTTTGGCGCCAGCCCGTTTGCGCCGCTTTCAGTCCACCAGGCAATGGCCCGAAAACCACCCCGGGGCAGGCACGCTGGGTCAGGGCGATTTGGCAACCTGCCGCCAGAACCCTTGCGCCCGCCGCCGCACCCGGGCAAGGAGCAGGAACCATGCGCATCCTGTTGGTCATCGGTGGCGGGATCGCCGCTTACAAAGCGGCTGAACTCGTGCGCCTGATCCGGGGTGCGGGCGGCAGTGTCGTCTGTGTGCTGACCGAGGCGGGATCGCGCTTCATCACTCCGCTGACGCTGGCGGCGCTGAGCGAAAACCCGGTGCACACCACGCTGTGGGATCTGAAAAACGAAGTCGAGATGGGCCATATCCGGCTGTCGCGCGATGCCGATGTCGTGGTGGTCGCCCCGGCCAGCGCCGATCTTTTGGCGCGCATGGCGGCGGGGATGGCCGATGATCTGGCAACCACGCTGCTGCTAGCGACCGATAAGCCGGTGATCGCGGTCCCGGCGATGAATGTGCGGATGTGGCAGCATGGGGCGACCATGGCCAATGTCGCCACGCTGCGCGCGCGCGGGGTCACCGTGGTCGAACCCGATGTCGGCGCGATGGCGTGCGGCGAATTCGGCCCCGGTCGCCTGCCCGAACCGGCGGCGATTCTGGCAGTGATTACCGATCTTCTGCACCCCGCGCCGCGCCCGCTGGCAGGGCAACACGTGCTGGTTACCGCCGGGCCGACGCACGAACCGATCGATGCGGTGCGCTATATCGCCAACCGGTCGAGCGGCAAACAGGGCTTTGCGCTGGCCGCTGCCGCTGCCGCAGCGGGCGCGCGCGTCACGCTGGTGGCCGGGCCGGTGTCCTTGCCCACCCCGCCCGGTGTCCACCGTGTCGATGTCGCCACCGCGCAAGACATGGCCGCAGCCGTCACCGCGGCGCTGCCGTGCGATGTCGCGATCATGGTGGCTGCCGTGGCCGACTGGCGCGCCGCCGACGTGGTGGCGCACAAACGTAAGAAAGACGGCAGCGGCCAGATCGCGCCGCTCATTCTCGTGGAAAACCCCGATATTCTGGCCATGCTGGGGCATAGCAGCGCGCGCCCGCGCCTGCTGATCGGGTTTGCCGCCGAAACCGCGCGCGTGATCGAGCACGCGCGCGACAAGCTGGTGCGCAAAAGGGCCGACTGGATCATCGCTAACGACGTGTCGGGGGATGTGATGGGCGGCGATGACAACTCCGTGCATATCGTTTCCGCCGCCGGGGTGGAAAGCCTGGCGCGCATGGCCAAAACCGATGTGGCGCGCGCGATTATCGCCAAGGTGGCCGATGCCCTGCGCTGACGGTGTGGCAGTACGCGTCCAACGGCTGGCGGGCAATCCCGATCTGCCACTGCCCGCTTATGCCACGCCCGGTTCCGCCGGGATGGACGTGGTCGCCGCCGAATCGGTGGCCATTGCGCCGGGCGCGCGCCATGCGGTCGCAACCGGGCTGGCGCTGGCAATCCCCGATGGTTTCGAAGTGCAAGTGCGCCCGCGGTCAGGGCTAGCGCTCAAACACGGAATAACCGTGCCCAACACCCCCGGCACCATCGACAGCGACTATCGCGGCGAACTGAAAGTGATCCTCATCAACCACGGCGATACCCCGTTCGCAATCGCGCGCGGAGATCGCATCGCGCAACTGGTGCTGGCCCCGGTTACCCGCGCAATCTGGGTCGAAGCCGATAGGCTCGACAGCACCACGCGCGGCAGCGGCGGGTTTGGCTCAACCGGTGGCAGCGCTAGCTTGACGTAAGCGGCTCAATCGTTGCCACCAGCATTCGCGCCCCTGTCATCGGGTGCAAGATTGGATAAGCACGCGATGCGCGGTTCGAACCGTGACGCTGCTTGGCCAGCGGTTTGATGCCCAATGCGCATCTGGCCAGAAAACTGAGGGCGGCCATCGTCACTTGGATATACTGTCCTCGAAATTCGCTCTTTTTCCGATGGCTGGAGGCCCGCAGACGTAGGGATAGTACAAGTCCACCCCATGCCGCGCGCGTGCTGACACCGTTTCAGGGAATAGTCACAGGTATCGCTGCCAGCGCCTCGGCCCGCTTAGCAAACTTCTGATCGAAGGTCACAAAGGCACTGCAATGGCTGGAGCGTGCCAGATGCAGGGCGTCGGCGAAATCCATGCCGCCCTCCAGCCAATCGAGCGCTGTCGCCAGTTGCAAGGGCGCTTCGACGGTCATGTTGGGAAGCCCCGCCATGCCGCGCAACGCCGCGACAATCTGTGCAGGCGCAAACCCATATCCCGCCCGAAGCACCCATTCCGCTTCGAGAAGCACCGTCACTCCCAGAAAAATGTCGCCCGCCTCAACGATGCCCCGCGCAGCATGGGCTTGTTCGGCATCGTCAGCAGTCAAGAGCCGTACGACAATATTGGTATCAATCGCGCGCACGCCGTTTGGCTTCCTCTGCAATCACCGTATTCATGTCGTCAATCGACAAAGCTGGCACGGTTGGCCGGAGCATACCGAACACGGCTGTCATATCGGTGCATGGGAATACTGGCATGGATTTCAGCAGCACGCCCTCGGGCGTCTCCTCGACGATCAGTTTGGTTCCGGCAGGCCAATGCCTTTTGTCGCGGATCGCCTTGGGCAGGATAACCTGCCCTTTGCTTGACATGGTGGTCATGACCCGTTCCTGTATGCCCATGGCCCGCTCCGCAAGTAAGACGCAGGTAAGATACGCCGCCCTTGAACTTTAAGCAACACAATTGCAATGACGGACCGCGCGCCTCAAACCAATTCTGTAAGTCGGTTCTTGATCGCTTGCGCACCTTGGCGGCGTCAGATTCTGCCGGGTTTTCCGAGGAAAAAAGGGGATTTCCGGGGACGGTGAATTCCAGTGATGGTGTGGACGGCGCTCCAACTGGGGAATTGCTTCGCGCATGGCGAAGGCCCAGAAACGATGTGACTGTTGAGGTCCGCAAAAAGCGAGCACCATCCGATAAGCAGCGGTGCACGCGATCTTTCGTCTGGCACGGCTGTTGGTCTTGATCTGGCCAGCATTCCAAGTGCGCCGTTCCTGCACGACAGCGTCAAGATCGGCATGTCCCATTGTGCTTCCCTTGCGGCCGTGATGGCCGGTGGCAGGATACGCCTCTTGAGGCTTTTGCGCCCCATGTTATAACGCCCGTATGAACACCAGCCTCAAGATCACCAAGATCGGCAATTCTGCCGGTGTCGTCCTTCCCAAGGAATTGCTCGCCAAGCTGCGCGCGGGCGTGGGCGATACGCTGTATGTGTCCGAAACGCCTGATGGCATTCGGATCACTGCAGCCGATCCCTCCTTCGAGGCCCAGATGGCGCTGGCCGAACACATCATGCGCGAGGACAGGGATATCCTGCGCGTTCTGGCCAAGTGACATGGCGCAGAAGGTTGAACCGGTCTGGATCAACACCGAACTCGCGCTTGCCATTCACGACCGCCAATTGGCCGAACATGGCGGGCCGATTGGCGTACGCGATGCTGCTGCGCTGGAATCGGCATTGGACCGCCCACGCAACCAATGGGCCTACGGCGAGGCTGATCTATGCGCTTTGGCCGCGGCCTATGCTTATGGTGTGGCCCGCAACCATCCCTTCACCGATGGCAACACGCGTACCGCTTGGGTGCTGGCGCGCCTGTTCCTGGCGCTGAACACTATGCGCATCAGTTTCGCGCCTGAAGAGGCCATTCCCATGGTTCTGGCGCTGGCCAGCGGATCACTGACCGAGGCCGAAGTGGCGGCGTGGTTCAGGGCAAGGCTGGCCTGATCCGCTGCCATAGCCGCCGTTTGGTTATGGTGACCGGTGCGTTAACCCCTAAACTATGGTTGAAAAATGTGTCATCGATCAGCTTGTTTCACACGTGCATCTGAGCGCTAATTTAGGGGTTTACGCACCTGTCATGGTAATTCCCGAAATCCCAGGTGCCGTGTGGATGTTTATCTTCGTATCATTTTCAGGAAATGCAGTGATGGTTTGGGGATTAGGCACGAAGAATCCGCTATTGCGTCGTATGGCAGCGGAGAAGTTGCTCGATGGCGATGTCTTTAAGGTCGAAGTGGCCGATCTGACACCAGACGAGGGGTTTTGGCCCGAAACGGGCCTCTCATTTGTAGCTGATGTTGGCCGCCCGGCTCGGCCGGAACATATGCCGACGCGCGTTGAATGGCGCGATCGTGCCAAGCTACCAGATGTCAACAAAATCTCCGGTGCGTTGGTAGTATGTGACCGCTTGAAAGATTTGGTTGAGCAATTTGAGCCTAGTGTTCACCAGTTTCTACCGATTGACTATGTCAATACTAAGGGCGAACCGATTGGTCGCAGATGGTTTTTCATTCCATGTGTCCGGATTGATAGTCGTGACCGTCGACAAACAACGATGGTCTTGACGAAGAGTTACATGTGGCGCGCAGCCGATGAATTGATTTATGCAGGAAGGCAGGATGAAATTCCTTTGGGCTTTGATGTTACCGCCGAACCAAAGATAGTTTTTAGTTTGAACCAAATTGGTAATAGCCACGTTTGGTGTGACAAATTTTTATTTCATGGAATATGGATATCGGACATTCTTGCAACAAGTATGCTTGCAGAAGATTTTACTGGTATAAACCTGACTAGATGGGAACAAATCTGATAATTTCGTTTCTGCAACTGCAATTGCAGTGACAAGAAATCCGGTAACGGCAAAAAATTCTGTGACAGGAAATCCGGTGAAATTATATGTATTATACACGAGTTCAAGACGTCAATAATTGAATATGAAATTACCGCGACAGGTGCGAAGATCCCGAAACCGAAGATTATTTAGGGATTTTCGCATCTGTCACGGTAATTCATGACTCGGGAATAACTGCATTTAGGGATTTAGTAAAGTGGACTGCACCCCATTAGCGAGACACACCTAATTGAGTGACACTCCCATAATGCCACATTTTGGCGGGTTGTTAGAGTGGTCGAATTCGGCTTCGAACTCGACCGGCGGTTTGTATCCGAGCGCGGAGTGGAGGCGCTGGG